>JAFCZJ010000353.1 GCA_019314375.1 Deltaproteobacteria bacterium
CGCCGACAGGTCTTGGCTTGAAGCAAGGGGCGAACTTCCTGGGCCAGGTCCTCCAAGAACCCACCGCCGCTTAGGTCCAACATCAAACGCCCCGTCTCGCGAGCTAGCCTCAGGCTTGGGTCGGAAAAATCCTCTCCAAGCACCCGATGGCGTTGGGCCAATCCTCCTTGGACTGGCGTCAGAAGCTCTCGTACTGGATCGACGGTGGGACGCAGGCCCTGGCGAATAGGACAGCGCCTCAGGTCAAAGTCCTCAGGCTCCGTGAGGGGCGCAAGATTGAAGGAATTGGAGACAGCCTCGATCCGTGGCTTGAGTTCAGCGTGACCACGCCGCACCAGGTAGCTTCGATAAACACCCCGGCAACGGCGGCGCCAAGAGCAGGCGTCACAAGGGGGAGCGAAGTCACGATGGGCCTCATCGATGGGATGCCAGTCCGCCTCAAAGGCCTCCGTCATCCAGGCAAAGCCATCCTCGCGCAAGCTTCGCTGCATCGTGCCGCTTTCCACAAAACAAGCAGGGAAGGCGTCTTGCACCACAAGCTGCTCCGGGTACGAAGCGTGGATTTTCTCCATGGCCTCGCGACAGGCATGAGCCGCCTCATCCAAGCCCGGCACCAAGCCATCGAAATCATCCAAGACCGGACCCTCCGGCTCGATCAGGCTGAATTTCAGGTAGCTTGGACGACAAACTTCAAGCAGTTCCACAGTGCGAAGCAGAGAGGGCAGAGCAGGCCGAGAGACCAGCATATTCAGAGTGGTTTCCACGCCCATGGCACGGGCTTGGACCAAAGCCTTCATACTCTGCTCGAAGGCTGGGGCCCGCACCATCTGATCATGCAGATCGGGATCAGGAGAAGCCAAGGTGAGATGCAGGTAGCGAAAACGCCTGGCCATCAATTCGTCGAGCAGGGAGCCGTAGCTCAACATGCGCCCGTTGCTCACCAGGCCCAAATCCATGCCCGCCTCGACCACGGTTTCTGCCAGACGAAGAAGATCGGGTCGGATGGTGGCTTCCCCACCAGACAAAACCAGGCAATCAGCACCCAGACGCGATGCCTGCACTATCTTTCGCTTGAGTTCATCCGTGCCGGCATCATGGCCCCGATGAGGCGCGGCGTGGCAAAACACGCAATTGTTGTTGCAGCGGTAGCCGACCTTCAGCAGGGCGCGACGCGGGTTCATCAACTGGGTCATGGATTGGGCCACCAGCATCCAGCCCGTTTTTGCAACATGAACCATTCAGCCGCTGCCTGGTCGAACTGCCGCAAAACCACCTCAGGGCAGGTAAAAGAAGGTCTGCTGAGAGTCCAAAACGCCACATCAAACAAACCCGCTGAGGGGGGGTGGGCCTGATGACCGTGCCTGGTCAATCGGGCCATTCGGGCCTTTCGGAGTTCCTCCAAACAAAAACGTCGGCCTTCTTCTTCCAAGCGAGGATCTCGACAGGGCCCTTCGTCGTCACCCGCGATGGCGCGACAACGTTGCAGGGCTTCCAACTCCTCGAGACGCAAGCCCGTGCAGGCGGCGGCTGGTCCATCTCGCAGGACACGGCAAAATTCCAAGAGGTATGTCAAAGGCAGATCTTCGTGTTTGGCGATGAGCTGTAAGTCTTTTTTGTTGCAGCGCCCGGCATAGAGAATGCCGAGCCGACCACTATCCAAGGCGCAACTACGCCGCGCCTCGGGTCGTAGGATGCCTTGGCAGATGGCGGGGTCAGGATGACGCAAGGCCTGGCAAAACAGAATTGACTCATGGAGCTCATGGCTCAACTGGTGAAGAAAAGTACCGCGCGCTCGAAGGTTTTCGGAAGCGCCGCGGGACACATGGCCCAGGTTCGCCCCGCGCAATGCCAAGGCCTTTTGCAGATGGGGCTCTAAAATACGGCTCAGCTTTTCAGGATTGGCCTTCTCGGTAAGAACCTTCTCCAACTCCTGCCGGGCCTCGGCATGCATCTGCCAAAGGGCTAAGGCGGTCACATGGTGCCGAAGCCACAGCGTGGCCTTGGCCTCGGCGGCATGCAAGCTGCGTCGGGCCCTCTCTTGCCAAGCCTCCATCATATGACGCAGACCGGCCTGATCCCCTTTGCAGAATCTCGACTGCCCCACGGC
>JAFCZJ010000226.1 GCA_019314375.1 Deltaproteobacteria bacterium
CGTTGAGGCAGCCGTAGGCGCAGTCCTCAAAGTCAGTCGTGTAATCGCAGGTTCCGTTGGAGCAGAGGCCGGGTGAGATCCAAAATTGCCTGGTGTTGGATGTGGCGCATTCCGATGGAGGCGGGTCGTCACAGATGACGTCGGCGCAGGGATCGCCCACGCAAGCCCCGTTGGAGCAACCAAAACCACAGCCTACGGTGCCGGAGGGATAGTTGCAGCTGCCTGCGGTGCAAGAGCCGTTGGTTTGGTAGGTGGTCAGGGTGTTTGAATCCAGACAGGTGTTCGAAGGCGGCGTGTTGCAGGCTTTTTGCGTGCCGGCGCAGCTGCCGGCGGTGCAAACATCGCCATCCGTGCACAGATCGCTGTCGTTGCACTCGGTGCTGTCGGTCACGGGCGTGTATTCGCAGTGGACAGCGGGCTCGGCCACGCAACTGCCGCTGCCCGTCTGATAGCATTCGGTGTTGGGCAGTTCGTTGCAGACAATGCCGGCACAGGACAGGGGTCGCCGTTGCAGGCCCCGTCGGTGCAACCTTCGTCGCAAAACACGGTCTGGGATGAGTAGCTACAGTTTCCGTCAGTGCAGGTGCCGGTAGCCGAAAAGATGACCGCCGAGTCGCCGTCGCAGTGATTGTCGATCGGGCTCGAGCAATCCATGGGGATGCCCCGACAGGTGCCAAGACTGCAGCTGTCCTGCACCCGACAAGGATCGCCGTCGTCGCAACCGGCCCCGTCGTTGTAATCGTATTGACAGCCGCCGGAGACGCAGGTGCCATCGGTCTGGTAGCAGGCAGAAGGCTCCGGCGGGGTGTTGCAGATCACGCCGGCGCAGGGATCGCCCTGACAGCCGCCATCGACACATCCCTGGCTGCAGTTGATGTCCGAATAGTCGTAAGCACAAGCTCCTTCCGCGCATCGGCCGATGCCCGTGTAAGAACGAAGCGTATTTTCGTCGATACAGTCATTGCTCGGGGGCTGATCGCAGACCATGACCTGGCCCAGGCAGAGTCCCTCTTGGCAGGCATCGCCGGAGGTACATAGATCATTGTCCGTGCAGGGGCTGTCGTTTGCGTGCATGTCATAGCTGCAAACGCCCGCCGCGCATGTGCCCGGCATGTCGTAGCATGCCGCGTCACCGGGGGACGTATTGCAAGTCATGTCGGCGCAAGGATCCACCGGCACACAATCGCCGTCCTGGCAGCGATAGCCAGGATCGCAAATCACCTCTAAGCAGGGATCATTCGGGTTGACGCAGCGCCCGTTTCGGCAGAGCAGGTTGCCTTCGCAGTCGGTGTCCAGCACGCAATCATATTGACTGTCCGTCGAAGCACTACAGCCCGAAAACAAGGCCAACATCGACAAGACGAGAGCCAGGCCGAAAAGGCGTCCGATTTGCTTCATGGCGCACTCCTTGCGGTTCAATTAGTCTCTATTTATCTCATATTTACGCCAAATTGACAAGGTGGGGGCCAGCTGGGGTAAAGGCTTTGACAGCCCTCGGGGTGAGTCATAGACTCGTCGATAAGTGAAATTTTGGTTCCAAGGTGGAGGCAGGAATGCGGATCGTGGTGGCAGGCGCAGGTTATGTTGGCTTGGTGGCGGGTACTTGTTTTGCCGAAACCGGTCATGAAGTGATCCTGGTGGACGTGGATTTGCAGAAGATCGAGACCCTGCGCCGCGGCGAGGTGCCCTTTTATGAGCCTGGCCTCGGCGATCTGCTGGAGCGCAACATTCGGGAAGGCAGGTTGAGTTTCACCCAAGACCTGGGCGCTTCAATCCCCAAGGCGAAGGTGGTTTTCATCGCCGTGGGCACGCCCCAGAGCCACGACGGCTCGGCCGATTTGAAATACGTGTTGCAGGTGGCATCCTCCGTGGCCCGAGCCATGGTGGAGCCCTTGGTGGTCGTGTTAAAAAGCACGGTGCCCGTGGGCACAGCCGATAAGGTTCGCGCCATCATGCAGGCTGAAGGATCCCATCCGGCGTTTATCGTCAGCAACCCGGAATTTTTAAAAGAAGGCGCGGCCGTCAACGATTTTTTGAAACCGGACAGAGTCGTGGTGGGCTGTCGGGAAGAAGAAGCTCGACAGGTGATGGCGGATCTTTATGAACCCTTCGTCCGCACCAACAACCCCATCTTGTTCATGGACAACCTGAGCGCCGAGATGACCAAGTACTGCGCCAACGGGCTTTTGGCCAATCGCATTTCTTTCATGAACGAGGTGGCGCGGCTCTGCCACGCGGTGGGGGCGGACGTGGATCAGGTTCGAGTGGGGGTCGGATCGGATCGTCGCATCGGCCAGGCCTTTTTGTTCCCTGGGGTGGGCTATGGCGGTTCCTGTTTCCCCAAGGATGTGCGTGCCCTCATTCGCATCGGCCAGGAGCACGGCGTCCCCATGGAGATGCTTCGGGCCACCGATGAGGTCAACGAGACCCAGAAACACCTGCTTTCCAGTTTTATCAAGGATCGTTACGGGAAGGACCTCAGCGGGCGTTGTTTTGCTCTGTGGGGCTTGGCCTTCAAGCCGCGCACCGACGACATGCGTGAGGCTCCGTCTTTGGTGCTCATTGAGGATTTGCTCGCGGCCGGCGCGACGGTGCGGGCCTACGATCCCGAGGCGCGAGGGACCGCCCGGAAATTGTTGGGTGATCGCATCGAGTACGCAGGCAACGCTTACGAGGCCTGTCAAGGCGCGGACGCTCTGGTCTTGGTCACCGAGTGGAACGAGTTCCGCCGACCCGACTTCGAACGCATTCGGGGCCTGCTCAAAGAGCCGGTGCTTTTTGATGGGCGCAACATTTTCGACCCCCGCAAGTTGACCGACCTGGGCTTTGTCTACACAGGTATCGGCCGAGGGGGGGCGGCATGAGGGTGCTGGTCACGGGTGTGGCGGGCCAAGTGGGCGCGCGTCTTGCGGAGCTTCTGCTGGAGGGCGGTCACCGGGTCTTGGGCTTGGATTCGCTGGACGCGGAAGAGCCTGACGCCATGCAGATGGCTCGTCTTGAAAGGGCCCAAACAGACAAGCACTTTGAGTTCGAACAAGCAGACTTGCTGGACGCCGGTCGATTGGATGATCTGTGCGACACCCTCAAGCCCGAGGCCGTGGTGCACTTGGCGACCCGCCGGGATTTGGACTGGGCGGAGCGCAATCCCCAGGCCAGTTTGCGACTTCACGCCGAAGGGGCCGTGGCCGTCATGGAGGCCTGCAATCGGCACAGGGTCGGGCAGCTCATTTTTCGCTCCAGCCACCACGTCTACGGCGGCAGTCGTCACTATCCCCTGGTCGAGAGCGACGCGGCGGATCGGCCTTTGTCCATAACCGGCGCGGCCTTGCGGTCAGCCGAATTGGCGCTTCATGCCCTGGCGCTGGCGAGTCCGGTCAGCGTGACCGTGGCCCGTATTTTTTGCGTGTATGGACCCGGACAGGCTCGCTCCGGTTTGGTGCCGATTTTGATGGATGCGGCCGAGCGCCGGGTGTCCCTGCCGGTGAGCGGGGACGGGACAGCCAGTCGAGATTTGGTCTATGTGGACGACGTGGTCACGGGCCTGCTCCGTATGCTGGACAGGCCCGCGCCCTGGCGAATTTTGAACCTGGGTTCGGGCTTGAGCACCACCGTGGCGCAGGTGGCCGAGCAGGTGGCTTGGCTTTCAGACGTGCATTTCAAAATGAAGAGGGGGCCCATTCGTTCGGGGGACCTGCCTCATTGTTGGGCAGACCTTGCGGCGGCACATGGAGCCGTGGGATACAAGCCGGTGGTCATATTGGAAGATGGCCTGCGCCGGACCTTGGAATGGTTTAAGAAACGACCGGAGATTTTTCGGTAATCACCTTTGCGGATGAGGAGGTACATCGTGTCGAAGATAACCATCAGTTTTTACGGGGCGGCCATGCGGGTGACCGGCAGTTGCAGCTTGTTGCAGTGTGGAGACAAGAAGATCCTGATCGACTGTGGCATGTTGCAAGGGGGAGGAGATGAGGACCGTGAGGCGAATCGGGATCCTTTTCCTTTTAATCCCTCCGAATTGGATGCTTTGGTTTTAACCCACGGACATCTGGATCACAGCGGTCGAGTGCCCAAGTTGGTGGAAGCCGGCTTCAGTGGACCTATTTATGGCCACACGGCCACGGGTGAATTGGCCGAAATCATTTGGCGTGATTCGGCTCGTCTGTCCGCCAAGTGGGATGGCGGGGCCTTGTACGATGAGGGGATGGTTGACAAGGCCAAGAGCCAGTTGGCCCCCGTGCGATACAAGCACACGGTGGAAATCGGCGATGTGAAGTTTCGCCTTTTTGATGCGGGTCACATCCTGGGTTCAGCCAGTATTTTGTTTGAATATGGCGGCAAGCGGGTTCTGTTCTCCGGCGACCTGGGCACGCCCAATACGCCCATCCTGCGAGATCCCAACACGGAGTGGGATGTAGACAAGGTGGACGCCGTGGTCATCGAGTCCACTTACGGCGATCGGCTGCACAAGAGTCGCAAGGACACCGTAAACGAGTTCAAGCGGATCATGGAGCGCACCATCGAGCGAAAGGGCTTGGTGCTGATTCCGGCCTTCGCCATCGGCCGAACCCAGGAGTTGCTTTTTCACTTCAATGACATGGAGCACGCGGACACCCTGTCCAAGGTGCCCGTGCTGCTGGATTCGCCGATGGCCGAGCGGGTCACCGAGGTCTATCGCAATCACCGCGAATGTTATGATGAGGGCACTTGGGCCAAGATCGAGCGCGGCGATCCGCCCATGCGATTTGACGGCTTGCGTGAGTTGGTCACCAGCTCCGAATCCAAGCAGGTCAAGCACATGGCCCCGCCCGCCATCATCATCGCCGGCTCGGGCATGTGCACCGGCGGTCGCATCATGCATCACTTGAAGGACTTTCTGGGTCGGGAATCCACCACGGTGGTCTTCGTGGGTTGGCAGGGCTACGGCACCCTGGGGCGAACCCTGGTGGACGGTGCCGACAAGGTGCGCATCCACCGCCAAAGCATTGAGGTTCGGGCCAATATCGAAACCTTGGGTGGATTTTCGGCTCATGCCGACAGGGACGCCTTGGTGGCATGGTCGCGTCACCTCCCAGGGGGCAAGAAGCGATTCTTGGTCAATCATGGCGAAGAGGATTCGGCCAAGGGCCTGGCCAAGACCTTGCGTGACGAAGGTCATTCGGCCCACGCCGTCAGTCCGGACGAGACCATCGAGATCTAATGGCCGGCGCGCGTACCTTTCATATCGTGGGCCTTGGCTGCCCGAAGAACCGGGTCGACAGTGAGCTCATTTGGGCGGGCCTGGCACAGGCCGGTTGGCTGGCGGTGAACGAGGCCGACGAGGCCGACCTGATTCTGGTGAACACCTGTGCTTTTATCCAGTCGGCTGTGCAGGAATCCGTCGACACCATATTGGAGATGACTGCTCTGAGGTCTGATAAACGGGCGCGTTGTACCAAGCTGGTCGTGGCGGGCTGCTTGCCCGCGCGCTATCGGGACAAGCTGTTGGCCGATTTGCCCGAGGTGGACCTCTTCGTGGGACCAGCCGAGGTGGGCCAACTGGCTCAGCTCATCGAGGACAAGGGCAAGCGGGGCCTGGTGCTCAAAGCGGAATCTTCCTTCTTGCCCCATCATGGTCTGGCCAGGGCCAACTCCCTGGGCGTGGGCTCGGCTTATATGAAGGTGGCCGAGGGTTGCTCGCGGGCTTGTACTTTTTGCATCATCCCCAAGTTGCGCGGACCCCAGCACTCGCGCAGCATCGAGGATCTCGTGGCCGAGGGACAGCAACTCATGCGTCTGGGCGTGGGTGAGATCGTCATGGTGGCCCAGGATCTGGCCGGTTGGGGCCGGGATTTGCCGGGCAAGCCTCAGCTTTCGGATTTGGTCGAGGCCCTGGCGAAGGTGGAGGGTCTTTGGTGGCTCCGGCTGATGTATCTTTTCCCTTCAGAGATCCCCGAGCGCCTGATCCAGCTCATTGACGAACATGAGACCATCTTGCCTTATCTGGATTTGCCAATCCAGCACATCGATCCCGGGGTGCTGAAAGGCATGCGCCGCACAGCGAACCCTGAGGTCTATGAGCGTCTCATCGGCACCCTTCGCGAGCGTTTGCCGGGCGTGGTTTTGCGAAGCTCCTTGATGACGGGTTTTCCTGGTGAAGATGAAGACGCCTTCAAGCGCCTGGAGGATTTCGTGGGCGAGGCCCGCTTTGAAAGACTTGGCGTGTTTGCGTTTTCGCCCGAGGAGGGTACGGTCGCGGCCGAGATGCCCGATCAGGTGCCGGCCGAACTGGCCGAGGAGCGGCGTTCGCGCATCATGGAGTTGCAACAGCCCATCGCCGAGGCCTACCACCAAACTCTGGTGGGTCAGAGCCTGGAGGTCATCGTAGACGGTGTGCAGGCCGACGGATCTCCGGTGGGTCGGGCCTGGAATCAGGCACCGGAGGTGGACGGTGTTTGCTATTTGAAGGGCCATGCCACGGTGGGCGATGTGGTGCGGGCCCGGGTGACCGAGGCGGATGCCTACGATTTGACCGCCGAGGTGATTGCCTGATGCCAATGAATGTTTTAACGCGGGGACACGTCTTTCGCGCAACGAGGTGATGCATGAAAATTTGTTTTTCCCGTGGTCTATGCCTGGCAGCTCTCTTCTGTTTCGCCTTGCCCGCACAAGCAGCCGAACCCACGGCCGACGAAGTGGCGGGAAACATTCAAAAGCTTTATGAAAACACCAAGGATTTCAAGGCAGCTTTCAACCAGACCTACAGCTCGGCGATACTGGGTCGCAACAAGGTGTCTTCCGGGTTCGTCTATGTAAAAAAACCGGGCATGATGCGTTGGGATTACAACAAGCCCAGACCCAAGCATTTTGTGGCCGACGGCAAGGCCTTGTACATTTTTGATCCGGAATTGGAGCAGGTCATGGTGGACCGGCAGTTTTCCGGCTCTCAGCTATCCACGGCCGTCACCTTCCTCTGGGGACGGGGCAAGCTTTCCGACGAATTCAAGATTTCGTTTTCCAAGCGCAAGGACTTACTCGGCACCGATCGCCATGTTTTGGAAATGGTGCCCAAACACAAAGCTCGCTTTCAAAAACTCTGGTTCGTGGTAGAGAAAACAAGCTTTCGCGTCTTAGAGACCATCATCTTAGATCCAGGCGGCAACGAAAACCGCATCCACTTCTCCAAAATGGCCACCAACGTAGGTCTCAAGGCCGCAGCCTTCAAATTCGAAATTCCCAAAGGCATGGAAGTAGTAGAAGCCCCCAGAGCCCCAAGTAGTAGGGGCGGGGTTTATCCCCGCCCGAAAAGCCCAGCAAGCAAAGCCTAGATCAAAAGATCATCGAGTGGATTGGCTGGTGTTTCTTGGTTGGTACCAAGGACCGTTCGCGCGCGGCCAAGCCATACGTGAAGGGACTTGGCGTCTTTTGGGATGCTTTCTAGATCGGCCTTTTCGACCACAGCAACAAATTGGGCTGTGTTTTTGTTCTTGATGCCCAGATTGCCGAGTTTTTTTTCTGGGTGTCGCATTTCTTCTGACTTCGTCTTGCCGGACAGGGCCAGGATCCAGGCCTCGATCCTTTCGACGGCCATGCCGCCGATGATACCCGGGCCGCTTTCGTTGTTCTCCTCGATCAGGGCGATGGCTCCTTCGATGTCTTTTTCTCTATACTCTTTGTTATCCCGATCAGAAAGAAAGGCAACTGCATCGAGACCGTTCTCTTCGGCGAGGAGGTGAAGTCCCTTAACGTTTTGTTGTAAATTGGTTTTGAATGCACCCACTTTGAACTTCGTGATGTCCTTCCACTGGACCGCGTGTGTGATTTTCCAGCCGTTGGGGCAAACCTTGCGCAGGAGTGCCTCGATAACACCTGGCTCATTGCCTCGGTAGTTCTCGTGTCCAGCCCATCCACCAAGCTCGTTGGCACCTTCCCCGGCCAATAATATCTTCATTCCAGCGTTCCTGTTCC
>JAFCZJ010000354.1 GCA_019314375.1 Deltaproteobacteria bacterium
AAAGGAGATGAAGGCTGCGCTTGTTCAGCCACCTCCGGCGGAAGCGTTTTCGGCATGCTCTGGCTGGGAGTGGGTCTGATGGCCCTGCGTCGGCGCAAGAACCAAACAAAATAGACAAAAGGCACAAAATGGGGGTCCAAAATGGGGGTCAGACACCGGCATATGACACTTGGAGTTTAGGCTAATCCAGGTTAATCAGTCAGTTGTAGCCGGGGGTGTGTGAGTTTTCTATGTGTCAAGTGCCGGTGTCTGACCCCATGACCTTCGCCAGTTTGACCCTGCCCCGTAGGCGCCTTGGTTGCGGCTTGCCTGCCATGGGGTCTTCGCCTATTGCGTATAGATAGCCGTCCCGGGCGCCTACCACGATCAGGCCGTTCCAGACTGCCGGGGTGGATTCGATACATGCCTCGGTGGGGATGGTTATGGTCCATAGAAGCTGGGGTCTACGGGGGTCGAGTACGCTGTATTTTCTCAGTTCGCCGCGGCAGGTGGCCACAAGCAGCTCGTCTCCTATCAAGACCGGCGAGCTCCAGGCATGGGGTGCCAGGGTTTCCGTGAAGGTGACCTGGCCGCTTTGGCTGTCGACGACCATGAGCAGGCCCGAATGAGTGGTGACGTAGAGCACGCCGTCGCCCAAGGCCGGTGTGGACCAGATGCCGCCTTTGAAATCGGCGAAGGAAGGCTCCACCCTGAGCGACCAAACGACCGGATCGTCCGGTTTGTAGGGATTCAGCTTGATGAGTTGGCCCAGTTCGTCCGAGCGGGGCAAAAAGCGTTCGAGCTCGACCGACACGTAGAGCATGCCTTCCTCATCCGCCACGATGGAGCCGTCCACGTCGTCGCCGGCCCAAAAATCGAAGACGATCGGGGCCCGCCCCTGCTTGACGTGGCGAAGATCCAAGCCGAGCACCCGGCCACCCGAATTGGCGAAGTAGGCCCGGCCGTCGTAGACAGCCACCGAGTTTTCGATGCTGACGTTGGAGTCACCGATGGCAGCCAAGAGTTCCGGCGTCCAGGATCGCATCGCCACCAGCAGTTCGGGGTCTACCTGCACCAAGCCCTTCGCGTCGTAATCCCGGTGCAGCTTCAAGGCGAAGAAGTAGCCATTCTCACCGCCATCAAAAAGCAGGTCATCGATGACCACCGGGTTACCGTCCCAATCGTTGTTCCAAATACCCGGCACGAAGTCGGCTCTCATCGCCCAGAGTTCGGTGGGTTTTTTTCGATCCAAGGCCAGAATCCGAAGCTTGTTGTCCCGGGAGCCGAAATAGAGCAAGGGATCGCCGTCCGGATCCAAGGTGACAGAGCCCTTGATGATGTCACCTGTGACAAAAGACGGCCTGGTGTCGACGCCCCTTTTCGCGTCGACGAAATGCACTTTGCGATCGTAGGCCCCCACGATGACCTCGGTCTTGCCGTCGGGACGCTCCCAAATGACCGGCTGGCCGGTCCAACCCGTGCCGCACCAGGTCGAAACCTTGGAGCCCACCCGGCTCTCGGCGCACATGGGTCGTTCCGGGTAACGCCAGAGAATGCGCGGCCTGACAGGCAGGGGTCCTGAGCCATAGTATGTACGAGAAGGGTTGCCACGAAATTGCAGCAAGCCGGCTACGGTCTGCTTCTGATGCAACTCAGGCGCCACCAGTGCCGGGGCCTCTGCGTCCGCGGCGGGTCCTTTGATGTAATTGTCTTCGGCGACTACGGAAATCGAGGCCTCCGGCTCAGACGCCCAAAAGTCGCCAAAGGCAAGAGCGCCAACCATGGCACCTCCAAAAAGCCCCAGGAGCAACAAAACAAAATAGTCGAACAGGGTCCCCTCGCCCGCAACCTTCCCTGGCGCTTTCAGACGATCAAGAAACAAATCCAGAACCTGGATTTGTTCCGATCGGGGCAAGTCCGACTGACTGCGCACTGGTGTCCTCCTTTTGCCTACATCTCATTACACCACGACAATGGGGACAGAGCAACTTTTTGGCTTAAAGATCGCAACAACTCAAGTGCCTCTAAAAACGGTAAATCAGAGACAAACCGGCCCCGGAGGGAAGGCTCAAGGGTGCCAGCAGGACCTGCTTGCCACGGATGCTGGGCTGA
>JAFCZJ010000355.1 GCA_019314375.1 Deltaproteobacteria bacterium
ATCAGAACCCCGGCCCGTAGGCGCCCGGCGCACTAGATGACGCCCCCCCCCGCACTGTCCCCAACATTCGAGGGACCCCGTGCGCATCGCGGACCTCGACCAGCACCTGTTCTGCCTGGACCGGCAGGCCGCAGTAGCGCAGACCTTCTGGCGGTTCGTCTACGGTCAATGGGGCGAGCGGGATCCAGCGACCTACCCAACCTGTTTGTAGTTATTAAGCCTCTGGTATTTACGACTTTTCTGGGGCACGGAGTCGCTCAAGTCCATCGAGGAGCAACTCGAGGCCGAAGGAGAGGTCGTGCTGCCCATCATGCCGGCCTTGCATGACCGCGAGCGAAAGACCGGCCAGGTGGGGATACTGCTGCATGGGCACCTGGGGCATGAACTCCTCGGCCACGTCTTTGTACTCATCGGGCTCAAAGGGGAAGCTCAAACGCCACAGGGTGAACCCATAGATGTAGCTGTCGAGGGTGTTCCACGCATGGTCCGCCAAGGCGTAGTCGAAACCAGCCGCGAGTAGACACCCCAACGTTGCGTCCACGTAGCGCAGCATCAATGGACCAATGTTGATCCGCGACATCAGAAGCTTGGTGGCCCAGGGATGCTTCATCAGGATCGCGTGCGCGGACATCGCTCGTCCGCGCATCTGTTCCCTCCAATCTCCGGAGGCGGTGGGCACATCGATCTCCGCCACCACAAGCTCCACCAGGCCATCGAGAATATCGTCCTTGTTCTTCACATGGTTGTAAAGGGACATGGCCTCCACCCGCAGGGCCGTGGCCAATTTGCGCATGGAGAGCGCTTCAATGCCACCCTTGTCTGCCAGGCTCAGGGCGCGTTCGAGAATCAGATCACGGCTGAGTGGAGTGCGCCGCCGCTTTTTTGTTTTCTCTTTGGTTTCCGACATTTGGGTCCATGCAGGCTGGTTTTCTTACAAGATCAGTAGGGTTTGTGTTGACTTGCCACAGTGTAGGATTAACTTACAGCGTAAGCAAGGCCGAACTGGCCGCAATAAGGAACACTCATGAGTACCACCACCATGGATATGCCCGACTCCCTGATGACCGCCCTGGTTGCCACGGGCTACGGTTCACCCGATGTCCTCGAGCTCACCTCTACCCAACGGCCGACTCCAAAGGACAACGAAATCCTGATCCAGGTCCACGCCACAAACGTCACCGCGGCCGACAGCATGATGCGCCGGGGCGACCCCGCCTACGCCCGACTCTTCCTGGGCCTCATGAAACCCAAGGCTGCCATTGGGGGAACCGGGCTGGCGGGGGTTGTCAAAGCCGTCGGCGAGGCGATCACCGATTTCAAAGTGGGTGACGAAGTGTTCGGTGAGACCGGGTTGAGCTTCGGTGCCCACGCTGAATACGTGTGCGTACCAGAGGATGGCGTCATCCTGCCCAAGCCCGCCCATCTCAGCTTCGAGGACGCCTCGGCCATGTGCGATGGCCCGATGACCTCCTACAACTTTCTAAGGCGCATGGCGGACGTTCAGCCCGGCCAGAAGGTCCTGGTGAACGGTGCTTCCGGAGCCCTGGGCACCGCCGCCGTTCAACTCGCCAAAGCCTACGGCGCAGAAGTCACGGGTGTGTGTAGCACGGCGAACGTGGCGCTTGTGAAGTCCCTGGGCGCCGACAACGTCATCGACTACACCGACGAGGATTTCACGCAGAACCCCGGGCAGTACGATGTCATCTATGACACCGTAGGCAAAAGCTCGTTCCGCCGCTGCAAAAAAGCGCTGACGTCAAAGGGTCTGTACATGTCACCGGTGCTCAGCTTCGGGCTCCTGCTGATGATGCTCTGGACGAAAGTATTCGGGAGCAAGTCTGCCAAATTCGATGCTACGGGTATGCGCCCGGCACCGGAGCTTCGAGCCTACCTCAAGGACCTGATCACGATGACCGAAACGGGCAAGCTTCACTCCGTCATCGAAAGAACCTACAGACTCGACCAGATCATCGAAGCGCATGCACACGTTGACAGTGGGCACAAGAAGGGAACCGTCATCGTCCGGATGGGGTGACCCCTGTTTTCTTCCCGGATCAAGCCCCTCGACGCCAGGTCTGAAGCAC
>JAFCZJ010000356.1 GCA_019314375.1 Deltaproteobacteria bacterium
GGGGCAGGTTTTCGTTTCGTGTTGACGCTTTAAGGGTACTCGAGAAAAGCTGTCTGGTCAAACTGCACGAATGACACTGTGTTAGCAATTAGAAAATATCCCCTCTAACTGCAATGAGATAATGTCCCCTTCATGGAGGTTCGCAACATGAAGGAACTCATTATCTTGAGCAAAAGAGAAGCCCACAGGGGGCACGTTCTTGAGCAGGTAGCTCACCAATCCCTTACGTTGAAGAAAGCTGCGATCATGATGGGCGTCAGCTATAGACAAGCCAAGCGAATCTACCGACGGTGGAGCGATGGCGGCCTTGAAGGCCTCAGCCACCGGAGCCGCGGCAAGTCGACCGGTCAGGCCCTGTCATCCGATACGACCGCCAAGATCCTGGCTCTCCGAAAAAAGAAGTACGCGAACTTCAATGATACACACTTCACCGAGATGCTGGCTGAGCAAGAGGATGTCTTTGTTTGCCGTGAGAAGGTCCGCCAGATCCTCAGGGCATCGGGCTATGGCCCCAAGCGCAAACGCCGGCCCGGAAAGCACCACAGCCGGCGGCCACGTAAAACTCAAGCAGGTATCATGATGCAATGGGATGGCAGCCCTCATCGCTGGTTCGGCCCTGACAGCCAACCCTGTTGTCTGATGAGCGCCATCGATGACGCAACCAGTGACCTGCTCGGCGCCGTGTTCGTCCCAGCAGAGTCATCGGCCAGCTATCTGCTTCTGCTGGACATGGTCGTACGGTGCCATGGTGCACCTCTGGCGGTCTATCAGGACCGCCACGGCGCTCTTGTACGATCAGATGACTACTGGTCGGTGGAAGAACAGTTGATCGGCAAGCAATACCCCACGCACGTCGGCCGCGTGTTGGAAGATCTGAGCATCGAGGGCATATCGGCACACAGCCCGCAGGCCAAGGGACGCGTCGAGCGGGGCTTCGGAGTGATGCAGGATCGCCTGATCGCCGAGCTCGAGCTTCATGGCATCACGGACATGGTCCTGGCCAACCAGTGGTTGGAGGAATATTACATCCCGCGTCACAACCGCCGCTTCGGTAAGAAACCCGCAGGGCCCGGCAATGCGTTCGTGAAAATCTCTAAGCGAGAGCGCTATGACAAGATCGCCTTTGCCTACGAAGCCGTCGTTGGCAATGATAACTGCGTTCGCCTGGGTGGCCTGTTGATCGATGTGCCCCCAGGCAGGAACCGCCGGAGCTTTGCCAAGGCCAAGGTCCTGGTTAAGCAGCATCTGGACGGGTGTTGGACGGTGCGACGGCAGGACATGATCATCGCCACCCATCCGGCCACTCCGTTCACGGAGCCAGCGAGGAGCTGGAAGAAAAGGCAGAAAGGTGGCCTGAAACGGGGCCGATCCATGCTGCAAGTCTATATCGCCTCTAAACCTGCGCCCCTGACATGAGGGGACATTTTCTCGTGGCAGTTAAGGGGACATTTTGACATTGCTTAAACATTTCCGAGGTCCCGAATTCATTTTATCGGAATCTCAATACTCCGGTACAGGCGGATACCCTACCCCAGGAACCGCACAAACTCGCGCATCATCACCTGAATATGTTCCCCGGTCTCATAATCCAACGTCGAGCCATGGATGCTGTGCGGAATGCCGTAAATCACAAAAATCGTGATCATCGCCGCCACGCACCACCACTTGCCGCTGGGCCGACCGACGGTCGCGTGCCTGGTCCCCCACATGGCGACCAACCACACGATGGCGCCAACGGCCAACTTGTTGTCGGTCCAGTCGCCGCCCAGCGGCCAGCCGGTCCAGTAGGCATCAAACGCATACTTCTGCACCACCGGCCCCAGTATGAGCCCACCCAACAGCAGAAAGCCGAACGAAATCCGTGACAGCGTTTTTATAGCGCCGCCGTTGGTCAGCGCCTCGAATCCGCAGCCGGTGGAAAACAGCATGCCCAGAATCATGAAACTGACATGGAAAGCCAGCACCAGATTCGCCACATCGCCCTTGAAGCGCGCGACCGCCGCCTCGTTCGGCGGGATGACCACTTTTTGCCCGTCCTTGGCGAACTCGACGCTGTACTCCAGTTTGCCCGCCAT
>JAFCZJ010000357.1 GCA_019314375.1 Deltaproteobacteria bacterium
CGCTATTTCGTCGACAACCACAGCGATGCCAACCGCCCGCCTCGCGCTGACCTTCGCAGCACCGACGGAGCTCTGATCGCCGAGCTGACCCGTGCGGACATTTCAGCCCTCGACGCCATGGGCTATGCCCCCCCTGAACGAATGATGGTCAAGGCAGCCGACGGCAAGTCGGACGTCTGTTGCGCCCTGTACACTCCTGCGGACTTTGACCCGACGCGAAGTTACCCCGTGATCGAGGTCATTTATGGCGGTCCTCAGTGGCACGTCGTGCCTCGAAAATTTGCGGCAGGTGAAACCGGCAATACGGCCGCAGCCCTGGCTCGGCTTGGGTATGTCACCGTCATTATCGACAGCCCCGGGACAGCTGGCCGTGGCAAGGTTTATCAGGATGCGGTCTTTGAGAAGCTTGGCCAGATCGAGATCCCAGATCACGTGGCTGCCTTGCGCAATCTGGCAGCCACAAGACCGTGGATGGATCTTGAAAGGGTAGGCATCCATGGAAAGTCGTGGGGGGGATACTTTACTATTCGCGCGATGCTCCAGGCACCGGAATTCTACAAGGTGGGCGTAGCGAGTTCTGCGGTGGTCGACCTGGTGACCACGGCCGATTCACCGGTTGTACCCTACCTGGGGCGACCCGCTGACAATCCCGAATCCTATGCAGCGGCCAACTGCATTCCTTTGGCCGACCAGCTCCAGGGAGAGCTGTTGATGACCATCGGCACCAGCGATAGAAACACCCCGTTTGCTCACTCCATGCAGATGTTGTCCGCATTCATCGAGGCGGGCAAGGATGTCGATCTGTTGGTCTTGCCCGGCCAGCACCATTGGTTGCAGGGGAAGAGTTTCTTGCGTTGGCAACGTGGGTTGCGCGACTATTTTGAAGACCATCTTCCCCCCGTTGCTACTGCACCTGCCAGGGTCGCCGAGATCAACGAGTCCAGATTCGAATCATCAATCCTCGACGAAGACGTGGGTCTGCAGATCGCTCTTCCGGTCGGTTATGAGCGATCGAACGGAAACTATCCGGTGCTGTATCTCCTGGACGGTGAGTTTTTTATGAATCAAGCCATATCGGCTGTCGATTTTCTCTCCACACCCCGCTACATGAACTCGGTGATACCCGGCTATATCATCGTTGGCATCACAACAGAGGATCGCAACCACGACTTCACGCCGACCCATGATGATGAATATGATGGGATGCCGTTTCCAACCAGCGGCGGCGCCCCGACATTCCAGCGTTTCCTGAGGGAAGAGTTGATTCCCTTTGTCGACTCGAATTTCCGGACAGCCGATTCGCGGATTCTTACCGGTTGGTCCCTGGGTGGACTATTTACCACCTGGACTTATTTCGAGCATCCCGACTTGTTCAACCGCTACCTTGCCATCAGCCCGAGCCTCTGGTGGGACGATATGGTTTTGTGCGACCGGGCCGAAGAACTTGTGAAAAGCCAAAGCTTGAGTCCTCGGCGCTTGACTGTGACCCTCGGCGGCCTCGAACGTGGAGCCATGGATGAATCAGTTAAGGGCACTTTTGTGCCCTTGATGAAGGAACAAGGCATCGAGTCGGGCTTTGAGTTCATCGAGATCATTGACGAAGGCCACAACACCAGTCCCTTGAGCGCCCTTCAAAAGGGTCTGGTGTCGTTGCACCGCATGGTATTGATTCCGGATTCGATCGTGGATGGCGACCGGGCGGACCTGGGGTCTTACCTCATTGAACTGGTTGCGGCCCGCGGCTTGCGCACTGACGACCCGGATGCTGCAGGCCAGTTCCTGATCAAGTTGGCGGTTGACCAGGGGGAATACGAAGTCGGCCTGCAGATCGCTATGATCCTTGCGGACAAGTTGGTTGTCTCACCCCGATCCATGATTGCCGTGGGGGAGATGGCGTTCCGTCTGAATCGGTTTGAGGAATCGGTTGCCGCCTTCGAGACTGCCATTGCCCGAGAGGAAGCGCTGAAGGAACCTGATCCTGAGGAATTGAAATATTTTCAGTCATACCTCGAATGGATAAAGTCCAAATTGGAATAATACAATTCTGATGGAGATGCTGATGGACAAGTTG
>JAFCZJ010000358.1 GCA_019314375.1 Deltaproteobacteria bacterium
AAGGTGGGGAGAAGATCTACCTGCTGGACGGCCCCCTGTTTTTTGCGTCGGTCGAAAGTTTCAGCGCCTTGTTTACGCCACGTGAAGATCCCCAGGATGTGATCATTGACTTCTTTGGTACGCGTGTGTTCGACACCAGCGGCCTGCAAGCCATCGACAGTCTGGCCGAGAAGTACAAGCGGTTGGGCAAAAACCTGCGCCTGCGCCACCTGAGCCCCGATTGTCGGGCACTGCTGGACAAGGCGGGCAATCTGATGGAAGTTAACGTCATCGATGACCCACATTATGGAGTTGCGGTGGATTATGGGGCGCGCTTTGACGGCGAACAGCCCAAAACAAGCCCGGGAATATCCAATCCGTTTTCGCGCTGATATCCCGGCTGAAAACAGGGAATGCCAATGGCTCGCAATGTGGAAATAAAGGCCCGGGTCAACCAACCGGCGCAACTGCGCGAATTGGCCCTGGCCCTCGGCGATGGCCCCGGGCAATTGATCCGCCAAAAAGATACCTTTTACAACGCGCCCCTGGGCCGGTTGAAATTGCGAGAATTCGGCGACGGCACCGGCGAATTGATTGCCTACAACCGGCCGGACCAGGAAGGCCCCAAGACTTCCCAGTATTCCCTCAGCCCCACTCACAACCCGGAAAAATTGCACACCGCACTGGCCCAGGCCCTCGGTGTGCGGGGCGTGGTGATCAAACAGCGCACGCTGGTCTTGACCGGCCGTACCCGCATCCATCTGGATCACGTTGCCGGGCTGGGAGATTTCATGGAACTGGAAGTCGTGCTCACCGCCGACGAGACCCTGGAGCAGGGCATGACAGTGGTCCGGGATTTGATGTCACGGTTGGAAATCGCGGCCGCTGATTTGATCGAGGGGGCGTATATCGACCACCTGGAGGCCAAGAACAGCGCGTCTCAGCCCCCAGGCAACTGACAATCAGTCTATTTCGTGCAGCCATGCCGCATGCCGCGGCGCCTTCTTCGTCCGACTCCACTCCTCGAGCATCAACGGCGCCACATCGTGCAGTTCTTTCATCTGCTCGGCGGTGCGGGTATTGGCCGCCAACTCCAGGCGATGTCCGTTGGGATCGAAGAAATAGATCGATTTAAAAATGCCGTGATTAGTCGGCCCAATCACATCCAGGCCCTCGGCTTCGGCCAACTCTTTGGCTTCCAGCAGCGCCGCCATATCCTTCACTTCAAAGGCAATGTGCTGCACCCACTGCGGAGTGTTCTCGTCGCGCCCCATGGCCGGCGAGTTGGGCAGTTCAAAAAAGGCCAGGATGTTGCCGCCACCCGCGTCCATGAACAGGTGCATGTACGGGTCGGGTTCCTTGGTCGAAGGCACTTTGTCTTCGGCAATAGCCAGCACAAAGTCCATGTTCAAGACGCGTTGGTAGAATTCCACTGTCTCTTTCGCGTCAATGCAGCGATAGGCGACATGGTGGATGCGTTGCAGTTCAACAGCCATCGGGTGCGCTCCTAGGATTCTTTGGTTTCGATGACGCCACGGCGCATCTGGTCACGTTCCATTGATTTAAACAGGGCCTTAAAGTTGCCCTCGCCAAAGCCATCGTCATCCTTGCGTTCGATGAACTCAAAGAAGATCGGGCCGATCATTTTCTGGGAGAATATCTGCAGCAACAGCCGGGGCTTTTCGCCGTCGGTCGAGCCATCGAGCAGGATCCCCCGCTTTTGCAATTCCGCCGTGGGCTCGCCGTGGCCGGGCAAACGCTCTTCCAGCATTTCGTAGTAACTATCCGGCGGAGCGGTCAGGAACGGCACGCCGAGCTCCTTCAGATTCTGCCAGCACTTGAGCAGGTCATCGCAGATAAAGGCCACATGCTGGATGCCTTCGCCCTTGTACTCGCGCAGGTACTCCTCGATCTGACCGACCTTTTCGCCCTTTTCCTCGTTGAGCGGAATACGAATCAGGCCATCGGGGGACGTCAATGCTCGTGACAGCAAGCCGGTGTACTCACCCTTGATGTCAAAGAAACGGATCTCCCGGAAATTGAATAGATTTTCGTAGTACGCCGCCCAGTAGTCCATCCGGCCCTTGT
>JAFCZJ010000227.1 GCA_019314375.1 Deltaproteobacteria bacterium
CCCGACGGCGCTCAACCCCGCCCCCGTCATTCCCGAAAGTTTCTGTCGGGAATCCATGCTTCGTGAACCTGGATCCCCAGCAGAAACACCTGGGGATGACGGCTTAATTCGACGACGCTTAACCCGACGGCGCTCAACCCGACGGCGCTCAACCCCGCCCCCGTCATTCCCGAAAGTTTCTGTCGGGAATCCATACTTCGTGAACCTGGATCCCCAGCAGAAACACCTGGGGATGACGGCTTAATTCGACGACGCTTAACCCGACGGCGCTTAACCCCGGCTCCCCAGCTTTTTTTTGATCAGCTCCCGAAGGCGTCCGGCGTCGACTCCCGGGCCGCAGCTCTTCAGGGTTTCGGCCATGAAGAAATCCAACAGGCCCGTCTTTCCTTGCCGGTATCGCTCGACTTCCTTCGGATGGGCCTCGAGCGTCTCCTCGATCGCCGTCTCTGTTTCCGCCGGGTCCTGGCTAACTGCGTCCAACACGCCCATGCCGTCCGCCAAGCATTTGGGCGAACCACCATGGCTCAACATGTCGGTCAGGATACCTCGGGCGGCGGCGTCCGTGACCCGGCCCGAAGCCATGAGCCAAAGCAAATCGGCCAAATCCCGGGCCGACATCGGCAGTTCCTTGACGCCACGTTCGCCGAGGGCCGGCAGAACATGATTGGCCACAAAGCGAGCCACCCGATTGCCCAGGCCTTCCTCGCTTGCGCCGTAGGTCTCCATCACCTGGGCAAAAAATTCCGCCAGGTCGGAATCCCGACCCATGAGCCGCGCCTCTTTTTCCCCCAGGCCAAAATCCTCCATCAAGCGAACGCGACGGCGGCCTCCGGTCTCGGGCAAGTCGGCCTGCCCCTCTTCCATCCAGCCCGGCTCAAGCACCAAAGGCGGCAGATCCGGCTCGTCAATATAGTGATATTCGGCCACGCCCTCTTTGGCACGCAGAACAAAGGTCTCGTCTTTGGCGCTGTCGTAGCCGCGTGTCTCGGGATGAATCGCCTGACCGGAATCCAGCACCGCCGCCTGGCGTCGCATCTCGCTCGCGAGTGCCTTTTCGACCAGGCGATAGGAATTCATGTTTTTCAGCTCACAACGGGTGCCCAGAATTTCGCTGCCCTCGGGCCGCAGACTCAGGTTGGCGTCGCAGCGCAAGTCTCCTTGCGCAAGGTTGCCCCTGCAAACCCCGGCCTCCACCAGCAGGTCCCGAATAGCCCGCAAACAAGCGGCGGCCTGGGCCGGGCTGGACAAGGTCGGCGCCAAAACAATTTCGGCCAGGGGCACACCGCAGCGATTGTGATCGATGAGCGCTTCGCCCTCGGTACCGCGGCGGGTCTTGCCCGAATCCTCTTCCAGGTGCAGGCGGATGACATTGACATGCATGGGGCCTGTGTCCATCTCGAAGGTCAAGCGCCCCCCGGTGGCCAGTGGTTTCAGAAACTGCGTGATCTGATAACCCTTGGGTAAATCCGGATAAAAATAATTCTTTCGGGACCAGGTAGAGTCCTCGTGGATCCGACAACCCAAAGTCTGAGCCGCGCGAAGGCCCAAACGCACCGCCTGCCGGTTGGGCACGGGCAATGAGCCCGGCAGCCCCAGGCAAACCGGGCAAACCTGTGTGTTGGGCGGCGCGCCGAAAGACCAAGCACAGCCACAAAACATTTTGGTCTTGCTGGCGAGTTGGGCGTGGATCTCCAGGCCGATGACGGGCACCCATTTTCCACCCTCGCTCATGCCCCACCCCCTGCAAAAAGATCATCCAAAGGCGGTCGACGCAAATGGAAATCCTGCCTTGCCTCCAGGGCACGCGCCACCCGAAGTAAGCCCGCCTCATCGAAGGGTCGGGCGATGATCTGCAGACCCAAAGGCAAACCGCTGGAAGAAAAACCGCAGGGCATGCTCAAGGCAGGCAAGCCCGCAAGGCTGGCCTGCATCGTAAAACGATCGGAGCCAATCATTTCCGAAGGACTGGCCAAGCGTTCACCCAGGCCAAAAGCCGGACCTTCGCAAACCGGCGCGATGATGGCGTCCACCTCGGCGAAGACCTTTTCGAAAACATGGCGTACGCGAGCCCGCTCGGCCAGGGCCCGCTCATAGCCGGCCCGCCCTGTTCCCGCACTTAAGGCATCCGTGCCCAGTTTGATGCGTCGCAGCACCCCTGGCCCAAAACCCTCACCGCGGGCGCTTTGGCGCAGGGCCCCCATGCCGCCCACCCCGGAACGAATTCGACCGTAATGCAGGCCATCGAAACGCGCCAAATTGCTGGCGGCTTCTACCGCCGCCAGCAAAGCAAAGGCATCCAGAAGCTCTGCGTTCAAACCCAGTTTCACCGGGCGCAACCTGGCACCCGCCGAGGAAAAACGCCGCAAGGCAGCCGAAATGGCCTGCTCCATCTCTGCATCCAGGCCCGCATCCATCCAGTCCTCGGCTACCCCCAGCCGCATATCGGCCACACCGTCTTCCAGCGCGCCCAACACATCGGGCATGCGCTCCCGACGACAAGTGGCGTCCCGCGGGTCGGGACCCGCGAGTTCAGTCAAAACCAAGGCCGCGTCGCGCAGCTCATGCGCCAGAATACCGACGCAGTCCATGCTGGGGGCGTAGGCCACCATGCCATATCGACTGAGCCGCCCCCAGCTAGGCTTCAAGCCCACCAGCCCACAGAAGGCGGCGGGCTGCCGCACGGAACCGCCCGTGTCCGTGCCGATGGCGAAGGTGGCAAATCCAGCGGCCACGGCCACGGCCGATCCGCTGGAAGAGCCCCCCGGCACTCGGCTTGGGTCCCAGGGATTCAGGCTTGCGCCGAAGGCCGAATGCTCACCGGAAGAACCCATGCCGAATTCGTCCAAGTTGCATTTGCCCACCAGGACCGCCCCGGAGCGAGACAGGGCCTCGAAGGCCGCGGCATCGTAAGGCGGCACGAAGTCCTCGATCAGCCGTGAGCCGCAAGTGGTCGGCATGCCCTCGACCACCAGAAGGTCCTTGAGCCCCATGGGCACACCCGCCAGGGCGCCCGGCCTTTCCCCTTTGGCGCGCAGGTCGTCAACTCGCCGGGCCACGGACAGAGCCCGATCAGGACAACGATGCAAAAACGCTTTGAGATTTTTATCGAAGGCGTCGGCCCGGTCCAAACAGGCCGTCACCAAATCCACGGAGCAGAGGTCACCCCGATCAAGCCCTGTCAGGGCGGCATGGAGACTGGCGGAATGGCTCAGCGGTCCAAGACCTCATGCACGGCCTCGAAGAAGCTGCCTTCGCGCCCTGAGATTTTTTCAAGCTCTCCGTCGTCGAAGAACAGCCCGCCGCAACCAAAGCATTTGTCGACTTCCACATCGTTGATGTGGATGATGTGCATCTTCATGCCGCATTTGGGGCAATGCATGTAGTGCTTTTCTTTGATCTGCTTCTTGTCTTGCACGCTCATCTCTTGCGCTGTTTTCAAAGCCAACTTGCGTAGCTTGATGGCCTCTTGCTTGGCGAAGTATTCGTCTTCCTGGTTGTTGGTCTTTAATGGCATCTTCCCAGTCTCCTATGAAGAATCGATTACTTGAGTGACTCCAGGTTGGTCCGGGCCACGGCAGCCTCTGGCCCGCTGGGCAGTACGTCCAAATAACGCTTGTAATACTTCTCCGCTTTTTTCTTCTTGCCGGCAAACTTGTACGATTCAGCCAAGCCCATGATGGCGTCGCCGTAACGACTGTTCGCCTTCAAGGCCCGGGCAAACGAAGCGATGGCCGCATTGTTGGAGCCCAGATCCAGATAGCACCAACCCTTGCCGGCCAGGGCCTCGGTGTCGGAGGGCTTGATCTCCAGAGCAGCGGCATAGCCCTCCAGGGCCTGTCGGCTGCGACCCTGATCCCGCAAGCGATTGGCCAAATTCATGCGACCATCATAGCTCTGCGGCGCGTCTGGCTTTTTCTTGTCTTTATTTTTGTCTTTGTCTTTATCTTTATCTTTATCTTTGTCTTTGTCTTTGTCTTTGTCTTTATCCGCGCCATCCGGCGCGGTTTTGGCTTTCTCAAGGGAAGCCAAGAGGCTTTTGGCCGCCTCGTGTTCCTTGCTTTTCTCTAAGATGCGCTTGATCTGAACCTTGGCGTCATCTGTGCGCTTTTGCAGCACAAGCACCCGAGCCAGGGCATAGCGGGCACGAAGCAGATCCGGTCCGCCCGTCTTGCCCTGCAAATCGATGGCCTGGTTCAACTTGCCTGCCGCCGAATCCAATGCCGCCGGATCGGTGGCGGTCATCGCACCATCGATATACAAAAGCACGGGATCGCTCTTGTTCAGCTTGCGGGCTTTTTTAAGCGCCACCTCAACCGCGGTCCGGTCAGAACCCCGCACGCGCAAATAATCGGCATGGGCTCGCATGGGCACAAATTCCTCGGGCCCCACCTTGCGAGCGCCGCCGATGAGTCCCTTGGCCTTGTCCATGTCTTTCTGTGCCTGGCTCAACAAAACGGCCGCCTCTTTCTGTATGGCCACTTTCTGATTATGCAGCGCCACGGCCTTGTCTTTGGACTCCTTTATCTCTTCGCCCTTGGGGCCCTTGTCGGCTTCGAGTTTGCCGACTTCTTCAGCCAGACGCTGAATCTCGGGCTCTAAGAATGCAATGCGCTCACCGGCCCTGTCGGCCCGGGTGATGTAGACCTCGGCCAGCACGGCCATGGCCTCCGGGTACTGGCCGCCGGTCTCCTTGATCGCCTGGTCCAACTCGGCGATGGCCTTTTCGTATTCAACCAGCGAATCATTAAATGCATGCTTGTAACCGGCCGCAAAGTGGGTTCTGGCCAACTCGCTGATCGGATTGGCTGCCTCGCCCCGCACCCGATCCACCAGCTCCATAAATTGAACCGGCGCCACCAGATAAAAGCCCGCCACACCCACAAGCAAAAGAATCAAGGGCACGATAAAAAACCACTTCCGCCGACCCCGACGTTTCCACTTCTCGACCACGTCCTCTTCGCCGGTCCCGGAAATAGGGCGCGGCCCCAAGGGAGCCGTGACTTCGTTCCAGGCGTCAGGCGGGGAAGCCAAAGGCGCGGGAGCGCCCCCCATTTCCACGGGCCCCAGAGGAGCCTCCCCGAGGGGGGCCTGCTGCACAGGGGCCTGCTGCACAGGCGCCTGCATCGCTGCTTGCTGCACGGGGGCCTGCATCGGTGCCTGCTGCACAGGCACCTGCATCGGTGCTTGCTGCATGGGCGCCTGCATGGCTGCTTGCTCCACGGGCGCTTGTTCCATGGGCACTTGCTGGCCCACCGGCAGAGCCGCGGGCAGCGGCTGGGTCGAAGGCACCGGCGGCACCGAGGCCCTGTCCACTATCTCAAAAAACGAACTGAGTTCAGCGATGGTACCCAGACGCTTCCAGGTCTCCCCGCTCTTGGATATCTCGTCATCCCGATCCACCTTGCGCTCAACGATCCACTTCTGCAGGGTGGTCAGCTCCTTGAAGCTTAGAATGGTGCCGTCGGGTCGGCGCACCATCCAATTTTTGCCGACCGCTTGATCGCTTTCTTTGTTGCCGAGCATCACGGGCTCGGTGAGCACAAAGGACTTCTTGCGAATCTTGAACAAATGTCCACAGGTGCTGCACTTAACCGTCACGCCTTCTTCGGTGACGCGATCCTCTTCGAATTCATATTCGGTGCCACAGCGCTCGCACTTAACATCCATGCTTCACCTCAAGCAGTTGTTCAAATTCATTGGCTTTTGATGGCTCGGGCCTTTTGTCTGGTGGCCAGGGCTCGATTCTTGTCACCCAGCCCGTCGAAAGCCTTGGCCAGCCCCTCTAATGCGTCTATGTGTCCGGCGTGAACCGACAGGGCCCGGCTGAACTCCATGGCCGACCGGCTGAAGCGCTTGGACCGGAGTGCGCGTTGCCCCTTGGCCATGGCCTTGCTGAAAACCGCCTTGCGACTCGGGCCGTCTATCTTGATTTCTACTTCGTCCGCCTTCGGTTTGTCGGTCTCGCCTGTCGACACCTCAGGCAAGGGCAAACCCAGAACATCGAGGGGCAAATAGGGCCGTAGCTCCAAAAGGCCGTAACGGGTCACCGTATAAGCGCCCAGCAGCATCATGAACAAAAAACACAGCAACATGCCGGACCAAACAAACAGCCCGGCGCGGGGTGGATACAGATCGGCCGAAGCCCCCAGGCCCCCGGCACCCGTATTCTGGCTGCCGGGCTTGGCAAACTCTTCAGCGCGCAGGGGTTGTCCGGCGTCACCCAATGGATTGGCGCCGTCGCTCCCCAAGTCACCCACCAGGCCACTGGAGGCCCCGCCTAGCAGCACCGCGGATTTGCCGCGCAACTTGGCCAGAACCTGCTCGGCAGGCAACCAGGCCTGTCCGCTCTCGGCCACCTGGCAAGAACTCAAATCCTCACGCTCATCCAACCAGCCCTGCAAAGCCTCCCGGTTGGGAAAATTGTAGGTCAAGCCCTTGGCTGTTTTTGCCTTGTAAGTTTCGGTCTCATCGACCGGCATCTCCATACTCTGAGCCCGGATCGCAGACATACCGGGCCTTTTCGCCGAAGGCGAAACAGGCCCGGTCGCCGAAGCCAAAGGCGAAGGAGACCCTCCCCCCATAAAATCCTCAAGCGGAGTAGACTGCTTATGAACAGGCGCAGACAAAGGCCGAGGCTCAGCCGGAGGCAAAGGAACCGAAACCGACCTGTCCGCCGCAGCCGTTGCCGCCGTTGCCGCCGTTGCCGCCGTTGCCGCCGTTGCCGCC
>JAFCZJ010000359.1 GCA_019314375.1 Deltaproteobacteria bacterium
ACCGGCGCCACCACCGTGGAAAACGCCGAGGGTGTGCCACGCCTCGTCGTTGATCTCCGAATAACCAACAAGAGCGCCGAACCCCTGGATCATCTGACCATCAGGGTCAGGGTTGAGAACATCGATGGCCAAGAACTGCTCTCAACACCGGTCACGCTGGACCTTTCTAATACCCGGCCCGGCGTCGGCGTACAACTGGCCGCCCTGATCGACGATTTCCAACTTGGCGAGCAGGATCAGGTGATGGTCGAGATCGAGGACGGACTGACGCCGGAGCAGCTCCGGGCCTTGCCGGAGTTTGCCGACTTGCCCCCGTCGTGAGCGGCCTACAGCACTCATACGAAAGGGTCCGGTGGGGACAATCATGGATAGATATCCAAAGTTGAAAAGCAGCCGCCGTCATCTTCAAGAATCAATTTCTGCGGCGACGATGCGCGCAGCGCATCTTCAGGAGGATGTTGGGCAGAGGCCATGGACCGACTCGGCTTTTCGACCGCACCAGCGGCCTTTGCCCGACAGGCTCCTAGTGGATATCACAATCCGGGCAGATCACCATGCCGAATCGGTGCATCAAGGTCTCACGCATCCGGGGAAGGACCCGGCTTTCAAATATATCCAACGAGGAGGGTGAGTGCCTGGCCACGGATCTTCGAGTGGCCTCAATCAAGCGCAGGCCCTCGCAAAGCTTAAGTTCGGGGTCATGTGCCAGAGTCTGCATCGCGACATCCAGCATCACGTCATACCGGCTTGGGTTTTTTTCGCAAACGCTTTGCATCTGACCCATGTTCACTCCTCACACCAGTCAACAACAGGAGGACCGAGTGTTATTTCAAGAACCACTGACTTTTCTCGATGAGGTCGAGACAATCGCCAAATTGGGCGCTGAAAAATTGATGCCGCGGTTTCGCTCG
Organism: Deltaproteobacteria bacterium; assembly: GCA_019314375.1. Taxonomy (GTDB): domain Bacteria; phylum Myxococcota; class B64-G9; order B64-G9; family B64-G9; genus JAFCZJ01. The sequence goes on from JAFCZJ010000359.1 coordinate 912, forward strand.
CTCGAGGCCCACCAGATCAGTGAGAAGGCCCGCAACGACCAAGTGACCATCGCCGATCGAGAAGCCGAGGCGGCCATCCTCGAAGCTATCGCTGCACATTTCCCCGATCATGCTGTCCTTTCGGAAGAGGCGGGCTGGCACCAGCGGGACCCCTCCCGACCAACGTGGATCGTCGATCCCCTCGACGGAACGACCAACTTCGTGCACGGTCTCGCCCACTTCGCCGTGTCGATCGGGGTCGCTTATGAAGACCAAATGCTCTTCGGCGTTGTGCTGGATCCCGTTAAGAACGACATTTTTCGCGGCGCCAAGGGCCACGGCGCATGGTGGAACGGGGAAAGATGCACAGTCAGCTCCAGGACAGACCTGACGGGCTGCCTGCTGGCCACCGGATTTCCCTTCAAGGCCCACGACCTGCTCGATCGTTACCTCGCGATCTTCCGCGAGACCTTCTTGCGGTGCAAAGCCATTCGACGGCCAGGATCGGCCGCCCTCGACCTGGCCTACACCGCTGCAGGCCTTTATGACGGGTTCTTCGAGTTTCGCCTGGCCCCGTGGGACCTGGCAGGAGGCACCCTTCTGGTCGAAGAAGCCGGCGGAACTGTCACCGCAATCGACGGAAGCGACGACATCATGAGCGAAGGCAGCGTGCTCTGTGGCCCGGCGGGGGTTGTCGCCGAACTTCTCGAAATCATCAATCAGGTCTCGTGAGCTCTCAAGGCCCGGCCAGCTGGGCAGCTCTCTGCTCTCAGCTCTCAGCTATCAGTCGGACAGTGCGCCCGATCAATTCTGATCGAATCCAGAGGTCCAGTACCTCGCGAAGCGATCGCTACCGATAGCATGGCAAGCGCCAGCTGACAGCTGATAGCTGATAGCTGAGAGCTATTTACCACTCCGGCGGGTCCATCTTGCCCTCGGCCACATATTTCTTGACCCAGGTCTTGACGACGCCCGTCAAAAGTAGAATTGACAGCAGATTGGGAATGGTCATCAGACCCAAAGCCATGTCCCCGAAGGCCCACACCAATTCCAGGGAATAGATGGCGCCCAGGAAATGCATCACGCAGAAGATCAGCCCCATAAAGATTGCGATGCTCTCGATAGCAGTACATGCAAGAATGATCCTGACCTGGTGCCCATTCAA
>JAFCZJ010000108.1 GCA_019314375.1 Deltaproteobacteria bacterium
ATTCCTTGCCCGAAACCGACCTTGCATATGAACCCGAAAACAACAGAGCCCAGATCAGGGATGGCCAGATCGGGGAGGGCCAGATCCGGCAGGGGACTCCCTTGTTGCTGTTGTTTCTGACCGCGGCTTTTCTGCTTTGCTGTTTGCTTCTTTATCGGCTGCTCAAATCACCCATGAGCGGCATGCGTTTGAGCGATGGTCCGAGGGATCGGCATGCATTGGTTGCGGGCATGGCCCTTGACGCCCTGCGCAGGCCCGCGGCCTGGCGAGAGGTACCGGGAATCTGGCGGCGGGCCATTCTCCCCACCATGAATGCTGGGCGCATCTCCCTGGCGCGACTTCTGGATATGGCCGAGCTCGGGCAGGCTTTTACAGCGAGTCCAGGAAATGAACTATTGGCCGCGGCGAGAGGGCGGGGCGCGGTGGTGCTGGACCCCGAAGTCCCTTACTTCGGCCGGGTCTATCGTGCCATGTCCGGCATGCGCTCCATGGATGCCATGCTGGCCTGGTGTCCATCCAGCACCGGAGCGGCCGAGGCCAGGCTACTCGAAGAAATCACCAGCTTGCTGAAACGGGCGGGCTTGGCAACAGTCTGTCGGGCGGTGAGGCCCGGCGAGACAAGCCAAGTTTTTCGCTGGATGGATCTGGCGCCGCTCAGGCCTGTGGACGAATCAATTTGGCCGAGGCATTTTGTGGCGGTGGTGGTCGAGCATCCTTGGTGGTGTGATCTGCTCGAGCGTTTCGGCCGATTGCCCCATTGGGCTCTTCTGGCTGCCTCCGATCGCCTGGCGGCCGAAGCCGGGCTGGACGCGACGGTGGCCCAAAACCTGAGGCGCAAAGCCGCGGAGCAGGCCATCGCAGTCGGCCTTCGGAGCGAGGAGCGGACGCAACCATGAACCGTCCCCGTCCCTTGCTGGATGTCGACCTGGATGCGGCCATGCGCAAGCTGGCCATGGGTCGAATGCTCAACCCGCAGCAGCTGGCTTTGACCCTGGTGCGTTCCCTGGTGCCCAGGCGCCCAGGTAAAGTGTTCGTGAATTTCGGTCGGTCAGGCATCGAGGTGGGGCACGACGGCGCTTGTTTTCCAGCAGACAGTTTGCACCGCCTGCGCCTGCTCCTGGATCACAAGGAACCCAGCGGAAAGCGACTCGACGCCCTGGACCAAATCGAGAAGGCAGGAGAGCTTGATCTTTTGGCTGCCTTCGCCTCGGGCGCCCGTAAAGTCGTGTTGGAAGCCGGTCTGCCTGTCGGTCTGAAATTGACTCGAGAGGGCGGTCGGCTTGAGTTGGAGCGAAGCTCAAAAACATCCGGGGATGCCATTGTTTTGTGGGGCTTGCCGGGATTGGACAGGGCCTGGAGTCGACGTGAGTTGACCGAGCACCTGCGCTTCGCCCGATTCGAAGCCTTCGTGGATGGGCGTCAGGTGGCGGGGGGGCTGCATCTGGATGAACAAATCATGCAGATGTCTTTTCGCTGGGGTGAAATTCAGGGCGTCTTGGGCCTGCCGAAAGAGGGTCGCGCGCTTCGGATTTGGCGGCTGGTGCATGGTGTCTTGGATGAGCTGCGATGGGAAAAGCCGATAGACGGTCTGATCTGTGATGTCGTCATCGATGCGGCAGGTGAGTCGGAGATCAATGAATCGGAATGCATCTCGGCCTTGATGCCTGATCTTTTAGCCCAGATGCGGCAGCGCTGGGCCAAGTTTTCGGCGCGCAGGCAAGAAAGCTTGTTTCGGCTTCTGACGCGAATGATGTCCGAGGGAGCGGACGCGACCGAAGTCTTAGGAGAGATGCCTCTGTTCCCGCGCGTAGATGGATCGGCCGCTTCTTTGCAGGAACTCAAAACGGCGAGTTTGGGTCGAATCGTCAGGGCCCTGGACCCAGAAGCCAATCTGGAGGACTACGACCTCTTTGGCGAGCAGGTGTTTTCGCTCGACAGCCTGCACAGAGACTTCGTGCAGGATTACTTGGGCTTGATCGTTCGGGAGCCCATGCGACGCCAATCCGCACGGGGCAATTTGGGTGTCCGCTTGGCGAGCCACTGGACCGGGTTCTGGCATCGACTCAAGTCGCCCTTCTTCGGGGGCAAAACGATCCCCAAAGCGCATCTGGAACAGGACGAACGAGATTTCATCCAAGCGCTTGAGGATATTTACAAACTCGGCCTGGTCCCCCGGCGCCAAGGAGCCCGGGTCGAAATGCGAAACAGCCGCATCGGCACCTGGCGCTGGCAGATGCCGGGCCGCCTGCAACTATCCAGAGGCCATCCCAAGGTCCGCAACCTAATCAAAGCCTGGCGCCAAGATCCAACCAGCCTATACGCCTGCTTGATCCTCTTTGAAAACGGCCAAGATCCATTCAAAGAACAGCGAGCGCGGGCTTTGGATCAGTTGCTGGGATTTTTGTCGAAGTCGTAGATCTCGATTTTGTCCGAGTAGTACCAATCGAACATGTCTCTTCTCAGCTTCGCCATGTTCGTCTTGCCTTCGGCCCTTCTCTTGAGGTTGTAAAACACGACGCCCTCGGCCATGACCTTTTCGTCCAAACCCAGCTTCGAGGCTCGCTTTGTGAAGTATCTTGAGAAGAGCCATTTGTGGAACCAGGAATCCAGGTTTTCGTAGGTCCGCTCGTGTTCGAGAAAGGACTTGTAGCTGAGGTGCGCCACGGCTTTTTCAAAGGGGTACCATTCGTGAAGATCCAGCTTGTAGGGATTCCCCTGGAGCTTGGGGCCGATGATCTCCCCGGCCTGCTCGCCGTCCGCCTTGACCAGGCCCTTGCCGATGGACATGAAGATTCCCTCCATGAGGAAGGTCTTGCCCTTGATGATCTGCAAGGGATCGATCACGTTTTTTCGGTTTTGAACGGTGATAAGCCTTCCGGCTTCGGTGAGAATTTTCACATTGGTCCCGTCGAGCTTCTCGACGGCGATCGTGTCCGGATCGTCGAAGACCCACTCGAAGCCCGGATTGACCTGATTCACCGCAAGGTAGACCTCGGGCTTCCTCAGCTTCAACTTCGCGCCGTGTTCCTTCCATTGTTCCCGGTTCACCTTGAAGGTTTGCCGGATGAAGGGGCAATGAATCTTAGGAAAGTCCGACAGAGGGGGGGTTTCTCCCATCATCATTCTCCTTGTCGATGAGATTCAGCCGCTCGATGTACGAGCGTCGGCTGAAGCGTCTTGTTGGGTTGTCGAACCCTTCACAAGAATTGCTTCAGCATGCAATTTTAAGCCTAATGCTTTTATGACCTTGAGGACTGTGTCGAAGCCAGGGTTTCGCTCCCCAGAGAGCGCCTTGTAAAGGCTTTCACGAGACAGGCCGGCATCACGTGCTACCTGAGACATGCCTTTGGCGCGGGCAATATCGCCCAGGGCCTTGGCAATGAAGGCAGCATCCCCATTTGCATCCTCAAGGCAAGCTTCAAGATATGCAGCCATTTCCTCCGGCGTGCGAAGGTGCTCGGCTACATCGTAGCGAGTGGTTATTGTTTTGGTCATAAATTGATCCATTTTGCGTAAATATCAGTTTTGCGAATTTGAATCATATAACAACTGTAGCCTGCTGGATACATGCTGTCAATGTCTTTTGCAGGCGCAGCTGACGGGCCGTAGCCACCTTGGGCAATTCGACAAGGAAGTTGGGGTGTGTTCTTGATTTGACGCGGACCGGCGATGGGTAGACAATGCCCAAAATTTGGGAATAGATGATTTGGAGAATTGCGGGATTTGAAAGGACTGGGCAATGGAACTGACCGTGAGTTTTCCGGGCGGCAAGCGGGTGGACGCGCAGATGGGCGAGTTTTTGATTCATACGGATCAGGCGGTCGCCTCCGGGGGCGAGGGCGGTTCGCCCGAGCCATTCATGTATTGTTTGGCTTCCTTGGGGACTTGCGCGGGCATTTATGTGCTCGTCTATTTACAGGCGCGAAAACTGCCGACCGAAGGCGTGAAAATCGTGCAGCGACATGAGTCGGATCCGAAGACGGGTCGATTGGGCAAGATTCATATGTCGATCATCCTGCCGGACAGCATCCCGGAAAAGCATCATAAACCCATTGTCCGCTCAGCCGGAAAATGCGCGGTAAAAAAACTCATCGAAGAACAACCGGAATTTACCATCCAAGTTGAGAGGGGCTGATTCATGACGCTGAAGATCCGAAAGATTGACTCCAAGGCTGACAAAAAGAAGTTCATCAAGCTTTCCTGGAAGGTTTTTGAAGGCGATTCACGTTGGATAGCGCCTTTGATCATGGAGCGCATGGAGTTTCTCGACCCGAAGAAAAACCCCTTCTACGAGCATGGTGAAGTGGCTCTTTTTCTGGCCGAGCGGGACGGCGAGGCCGTGGGCCGCATCAGCGCCCAGGTCAATCGCGCGCACAACGAGTACCACAATGACAAAACCGGATTTTTTGGATTCTATGAATGCCTGGATGACGAAGAAGCCAGCACCGCTTTGCTGAAGACGGCCGAGGATTGGCTGCGCGAACAAGATTGCGACAAGGTGCTGGGTCCCGTGAGTTTCGATATGGGCAACGGTGAGGCGGGTGTGCAGGTCTCGGGTTTTGAGCTTCCTTTGATCTACTTGTTTCCCTACTCAAAGACCTATTACGGCGGTCTCATCGAAAAGGCCGGTTACGAAAAGGCCAAGGATCTCTTCGGCTGGATTTACGACATCGGAAAAATTCCCGATGCCCCAATGCAGATAGCCGAGGCGGTGGAAAAGCATCCGGGTCTGGTCGTGCGGCCTGTCGATCTCAAACACATCAAACGCGACATCAATATAGTCAAAACGATTTTCAATGAATGCTGGAAGAAGAACTGGGGTTTCGTGCCCTGGACGGACAGCGAAGTCAACATGATCGCTCAAAATATGAAGATGATTTTGAAACCCGAAATCACCGCCATCGCCGAAGTGGACGGTGAGCCGGCGGGCATGATGTTGTCTCTCCCCAACGCCCTCGAGCTATTCGACGGTCTGAACGGCCGTCTTTTCCCCTTCGGCCTGCTTAAGCTTTTGTGGCGCAGCAAGTTTCAAAAGTATAAGTGCGCCCGCTTGTTTTTGCTGGGCGTGATGCCCAAGTTCCGCGGCGCCGAACTCGGGGGCCTTAGTATTTTGCTTTACATCAAAGCACATCAGGGCAGCCTGGGCTTGGGCCTGACCCACGGCGAACTGGGCTGGACCCTGGAAGACAACGAAAAGATCAACATGGGCATCAGTTTCATGGGCGGCAGGCCCGAGAAGGTCTACCGGGTTTACGGCAAGGATCTTTGACGGGCATTCGCCTTCAGAGTCCAGGCTCAACCTGGGTCTGCTTCTTCGAAGCCCGCGCACAGCGCAGCCCGACGAAAGAATCGCTGTTTGAATAGAAATACTTCATGCGGTATGTCGCGGGGGGTGGCTCTGCCTTGTCTACAAACCACGACCCCCCGCGCAATACGTTGCTGGATGATCGAGGACTCCACCTTGTAGACGTCCATTCCCAAACGCCCCCACTCATGTCGCAAAACCCACTCACGCTGTTCCCAGCGCTGATCGAGCAAACGGGCCGGGTCGAGTCCCTCCCGCAGCCGTGACCGCCATGGTCGATCGCCGCGGGGTCGCAAACCGCATTGACGTCGCCCCAGGCAAAGCGCCGCCTCCCTCCATTGGAGGCCTCGGCATACCACTCATCCTCACTGGGAAGCCTCCCCCCGGCCCATTCGCAAAAGGCCTTCGATTTCCTCAAGTCGACACAATTGACGGGATGATTGTCGCGTCCGGCATGCCCCCAATTGCAATCCTTGTTTTCGTTCTTGCTCTTCGGCGGGGCACACTTGACCGCCTCCACGCAGGCTCTGTATTGAGCCACCGTCACTTCGCTCAGGGTCAGGTCGACACCTGCCGGCCGGCTATAGCGCCACTGAAGATCGGAGGGGCCATCCGCATCGATCTTCACGATGTCGCAAGCTGCAAGAATGCAAAGGGACGCCATGGCGAACAAGACATGCGACAAATGGCCCGAAGTGTTCATCATTCACTTTCCTTATCTCCTGCCCAAGAAACGGGACGCTCAACAAGTCGGTTCAGGCAAGAATCGCCTTTCTGCATTAGACAACAATACCGAGTATGGTGGAAGATGATGTTCGGCGCTGACTTTCTACAACGACAGTCAACAAAGCAGGACCCAAGCATGCCGAAACAAATTAAGCGCGATCGATTGAGAATCGGCAAGACCAAGGCGCTTGAAGTGTTGGCCCTCTGTGCCGCCACCTTGATCGCCTGCACGGATGTGCCGGCGAAAGACACAGCCCCTCTGTCGATGCAGCCCATCGAGGCCCAGCAAGACAATGGCCTGCAAGAACAGCAGGCCGCCGCATGCCTGGGACAAATGAAGCAGGATGAGAGCAAGTTTTTCGAAGCGCTTGAATGCCTGGCGACTCGCGCCCCCATCAATTGGCTGATCGCCCAGGACCTGGACTGGTTTGCACTGATTGATGAATATGAAAAAAAACCGCTGAAACCTTTCGGCGGGGGTACCGCGCTGTCCGATCAGGAAAAGCACCATCGCCTGGCCGGAATTCTGCTCGAACGACTTATTGAGGCCGGCAACCAGCGAGCCTTGGACGACTACATACGCTGGGTCGAACACAGCCTGAAAGGTGTACGTGAGGGCCGTCCTCTATCCGAAGGCTTTTGGTTCCTCTTCGACCCCCTCATCAAGCATTCCTCTCGACCGAGGGTCAACAAGGCAAGCGCCAAAATCTTCCGCGAGGGGGGTCTCTTAGACAAGCATTTCATGAATGTCGTGAGTTCGCCCTTGATCGCCCTGAAGCCCTTTCGAAAACGCGTGCAAGCGCTACTGGATGACATGCGCCCGATGGACGTCATGAAAGACCGCATGATGGAGTGGGAATGGAAACAAAGCGCAGGTGCCCTGGACATGCGAGTCTGCGACAGAGTGGCTATCAAGCTGGCCTGGATCAAGGGCATGCCCATCTTTGATCCGACCTTGCCACGACAACAACGCGACCAACAAATTGCCAAGATACGCCGCCATCTCAGTAAGCACGGATCCACTGCACGCTTCAGCGAGAAACACCGCAAACCCATCATTGGCATCGATTATTACAGCATTCACCCAAGCCAAGGCGCATTCAAAAACCAGCATGAGTTACATGACTCAATAAGCATGCACAAAAAAAGAAAATCCGATTCCCCGCGGAGCAGGGGACTGAAAATCGCGGGAAAGCGCTTCCCCCGGCTCGGCAAGCCCCTGCTGATAGAACTGCAGTTCCCCACCTCGGGACCCAAAAAGGATTGGCAAATACCGAACACCTTGTGGCAGCCCGCCGGCCCCTCAGGTCCGCCGGCCCTGGCCAATGACTTCCTGGTTGAGTTGACAATAAAGGCCTATGAAAAGGGAAGCAGCCATAAGCCCATGCCCTACCGGAAAGACCTTGGCCGAATGAACGTCAGGCCGCTTACATTATCCGAAAAAAATGAGACCTCGGTCGCGTCACCACATTCCTGTCAGCTGGATCTGGCCGGCATCTGGCAGATCGAAACCCCCGGACACTACAGGCTGACGATTCTCAGCTTGCCCGTTTTCGGCAAGGTGAAACAAAAAACCAATTTTGAATTCGATTTGCTTCCCGCCCTGACGCAATGATGATCTTTCTTCACATCGACCCTGTATAGAAACCAAGATCGTCAAAGATTTCGACAATCGTACCTCCGTCCCCGCCTTGGTGCGCCTCACCACTTCACAGGGACAGGCACTGTGCTCCAGGACTGGCCATCACCAAGAGTCCCATAGAAGTTCTTCCCCCAGCACCACCGGGAATGCGCGCCCAGATCCGCTCGAATACCGCATGTGAATTCAATGCCGGTGACGACCTCAAGCCAATCCGTCGTAGTCCCAATTCTTGTGGGGAAGATACAGTTGGTGATGGAATCATCGCCGACCTGGCCGTGCTGGTTCTGACCCCAGCACCAGAGTTCGTTTTCTGTGCCTGCGTTTCGTAGACCACATGTGTGATTTCTTCCTGCGGATATCCAGGTCCAACCCGTCGCCTCGTTCACCTTGGTGGGGACCAGGACATCGTCGTGGACGTATCCCATCCCGAGCGCGACAGAGTTGTTTCCCCAACACCACAGGCTTGTGTCGCTCCCGATGGCACAAGTGAAGTCCCATCCGGTAGAGACTTCAGTCCATCCCGGTCGCGCCAGGACCTCCGTCGGTGTTGTCCTCCGGGTTTTGGTCCCGTCTCCGAGCTGGCCTGTGGCGTTGTAACCCCAGCAAAAGAGGGAGGCGCTGTCCTCGGGGCCTCTGATCCCGCAAGTGTGGCTGTCTCCTGCTGCGATATACTTCCAATCGGACTCAATCCCGATTTGTAACGGCAGGTTGGTGTGGAGGCGTGTGCCGTCTCCGATTTGTCCCTGATCGTTGCGCCCCCAGCACCAAAGTGTCCCGTCGGAACGAATGGCACAGGTGTGGTCGGCACCGGCAGAGACCTCCCTCCAATGGGACCCCTCTGCTACTGGGACAGGCGAGTTTTGGCTTGTGTTGTTGCCGATGCCTAACTCACCGTAATAATTGCCGCCCCGGCACCAAATACTGTCATCGCTTCGAATTCCGCAAATGTGCATGTACCCGTGGCTTACTTTTTTCCAATCGGTTATCGAATCAAAAGAGGCAGGGTTCTGAGTGTAGTCCGCACCGACGCTGGTCCCGTCAAAACTGGGTGTCGATCCCCAGCAATACATTCTTGTAGTGAGAAATCCATCTTCAATAAGGCCGCAGAAGGTGTTGCCTCCGGTCACAAGAGAAGTCCAGCCCTCAAAGTTATCTGGGCGCGTCGGTCGAAGTCGAAATCCGAAGACACCGTCACCCAAGTTCCCATAGTGACGCGGCCCCCAACACATTAGCTTCGACCGGCCTTCCTCGAACCGAATTCCGCAAGGCAGTTGATAGGTTACCCATTTTGAATCTTCTTCAATCAGCTTTGGCGTGTGACTTGAGATCTCGGTGCCATCGCCATATTGGCCCCTGCTATTGTCTCCCCAGCACCAGAGCGATGCTGAATTGAATGGGCCCCGTAAACCGCAGAGTGTTGATACCTCGGACGGAAAAATGGCTCGCCAATCCGTGTGCTCTCCGATTCTTGTTGGCCAGACAAGATCACCCTGATTATCTGGATTAAGGTATCCGAAGCCGTTTTCTCCCCAGCACCAGAGGCTCCCGCCATCTTTCTCTTCCCTGAGGCCGCAGGTGTAATGGTTGCCGAGGGAAATCAGCGTCCAATCCTCTTCGACCCCAACCCTGGTCGGAACAAACACCGGAAGCCTCGTGCCGACCCCAACCTCGCCGCTGTAGTTCTGGCCCCAGCACCAGAGACTCTGGCCCGGGTCCTCATCCCTGAGGGCGCAACAGTGGGTACCTCCGCATTGCAACTCGAGCCAAGGTTCACCAACGCCAATTTGCACAGGTTCCGGTTGATCCATATGGCTTCCATCCCCGAGAGCGCCGCCAAATTTGCTTCCCCAGCACCATAGGGTTCGTCTCGAACCGGATTGTCGAACTCCGCAGGTATGTGATCCGCCACAGGTCACTTGTTGCCAGTCGTCCGCCTCGCCGACTCGAACCGGTTCATAGACAAAAGCAAGGAATTCACCGCCGATCTGGTCGTATAAATTCGAGCCAAAACACCAGAGCGTGTTGTTGCCGCCTGCGCTGCGAATCCCACAGGTATGGCCCCCCCCCACGCTGATCCACGACCAGTCCGATTGGGAACCGATCTGTAAGGGTTTAGCACGATACAGCGGCTTATAGGTCTCCGGGGTGTAGCGCAGCACTTGACCCCAGCACCAGAGTGTCCCATCCGCTCGGATGCCACATGTGTGCAAATAGGACGAGCTGACTTGGACATAGCTGTCATCCACGCAATCGGGTACCCCGTCACCATCGAGGTCCTCGTCTTCCACTCCACAGCCGCAGATGCCGACTTCCGTCTTCATCGGGTCGGCGGGGCAGGCGTCATGGCAATCCAGGGTGCCGTCGCCGTCCGAGTCAATATCCTCGACACCGCAACCGCAAATGCCTTTCTGGGTTTTCAGGGGGTCACTGGCGCAGCCGTCGCATGCATCGCCGGGACCGTCTCCATCCGTGTCGGCCTGGCTCGGGTTTTGTCGGTTCGGGCAATTGTCTTCGCAATCCAGAATGCCGTCGGCATCTCCGTCGCTGTCGGGGACGAAGCAGCCGCAGACGCCGGGTTGGGACTTGCCGGGATCATGTGGGCAGGCGTCCAGGCAGTCCAGGGTTTCATCGTGGTCGAAATCCGTGTCCGGGACTCCACAGCCGCAGATAGCCGGTTCGATCTTGCTCGGGTCGTCGGGGCAAAGGTCTTCGCAGTCGGCTGAGCCGTCCCCATCCAAATCGAAATCACTTTCACCGCAGCCGCAAATACCTGGTTCCGTCTTGTCCGGATCCCCTGGGCACAAGTCCACGCAATCGACCGTCCCATCCGCATCAGAATCCACATCGGCAAATCCACAGCCGCAAACACCCGGCTCGGACTTATCGCTGTCGGCAGGGCAGGCGTCGATGCAGTCGGCGATGGCGTCGCCGTCGCTATCGGTTTCTGGGTGCCCACATCCGCAGGCCCCAGGTGCAATTTTTTCCGGGTCATGGTCGCAGGCATCGGCACCGCGGGGTCCCCCCGGCACACCGTCGGAATCAAGATCATCGAGGTCGGCACCGGAGCAGTCCTGGTCGATGCCGTCGTAGGGGATCTCTTCAGCCCCAGGATGGATTGCGGACAAGCGATCGTCGCAGTCGCCTTGTTCGACCGAGTAGCCGTCACCATCCCTGTCTGTTTCTGGCGGAGGGCTGTCCGAAGGCTCTCCACATCCCCAAGCTGCAACCGTGATGATCAACCCGATGGAAATCCACAAGGTCCTGTGCATGGCGCGCCTCCCAAGGAGTCGATCATAGCACAGCTTGTGAAATCCAAACATCCTCACATCGCAGGATCTACGGCAAAGACCTGTAGCCACGAATCACCAATCAGCTAAATCAGTTCGTGCTTTTTGGCCACCTTGGCGATGCCGTCTAAGGCCTTTTCGAGGTGAGCCTGGCTGTGGCTGGCCATGACGCCCAAGCGCAGTCGCTCTTTGCGCAAGGGCACGCCCGGATGCACCACGGGCGAGCAGTAGACTCCTTCTTTCAGCAGATCCAGATTCATGCGCAGGACTTTTTCGGTGTCGCCCACCATGATGGGGATGCAGGGCGTGGTGGAGTCGGCTGTGTCGAGGCCCAGGTTGTTCAGACCGTCGAACATGAAGGCTACGTTTTTCCAAAGTCGCTCGAGCCATTCGGGCTCTTGTTCCAGCAGATCAAAGCTGGCTAAGACGGCGGCCACCACCAGAGGCGGCAAGGAGGCGGAAAAGACAAGGGGAGAAGAAAAGTGGCGAAGAAAATCGATGAACTCACGGTCCGCCGCGGTGAAGCCACCGACGGCGCCCGCGAACTTGCTGAAGGTGCCGGAGACAAAGCCGACGGTCGATGGGTCCATTTCAAAGTGCTCCAAAACCCCTTTGCCCGTTTTGCCCATCACGCCCAGGGAATGAGCCTCGTCGATCATCACGGCCACGTCGGCCTGCCTGCACAAGGGCACGATCTCGTCTAATTTCGCGACATCCCCGTCCATGGAATAGACCGAGTCGACGACCAAAAGGCGCCTGGGGCCTGCCTTGCTTGTTCGTTCCAACAAATCGGCCAGGTCGGCCATGTCGTTGTGCTTGAAAGAGCGCAACTTGCAGCCCGCCAGCGCACAGCCGTCGATGATGGAGCGGTGGTCCAGGTTGTCGAGCAGGGCCACATCGCCGCGTCGCATCAATCCCTGGATGGTACCCAAAAGAGCCTGGTAGCCCGAGGCGAAGAGAATCGCGTCTTCTTTTCCGTAGTTTGCCGCCAAGCGTTCGCAAAGCTTGTTATGCAGATCCGAGGTGCCGCAGGCCAGGGGCGAGCCGCCGATGCCCATGCCGTATTTTGCTACCGCGAGCTTCACGCTCTCGATGACCTTGGGGTGGGTCGAAAAACCAAGATAACTGTTGGAGATGAAGTTCACGCATTCTTTGCCCTGCACCATCATGGTGGGGCCACAACCCGAACTGGTCTCCAATGCATAACCGTGCAAGCCCGAGCCCCGCAGCATGCCGATTTGCTGCATGCCTTGTTGCTGGTTGTCGAACAAACCGCTCATACGATTTTTTCCTCTAGGTCTTCACCGATGCTGGCACAGGCGGCCACGGCCAAGTTGCTCGCCAATTCGTCCGCGTTGTCGTCTTGTCCGTCCAAGGAGATTTCCACTCGCCGGCGAAGTTCGTGGCAGCTAAAGAGACAAAGATCCTTGGCCTCGTCGTCAAAGCTGCCTCGACCCAATTCGCCCTGAGCCCGAATCAGTACGGCTTGCATGGTGTAAAGGTTGATGGCCGCGTCGGCCAAACGATGCTGGACCATTTGCCGCTTGAAGATGCGAAGACCGTGTTTTTTCTTGGCCAGGGCCACGGCCTCATTTAATTGTGCCCGCAAGGCGTCGAAGGCTTTTGCAGGCTCTGAGAGGGTTGAGTCCAGTTTGGCGGCCAGGGTGCTTATCTCTCCCTGTTTGCCGGCGAAGAGGGCGCTGGCCAAGTGAAAACGCAGCACCTCGTTGGCACCTTCGAAAATGCGGGTGACGCGACAATCCCTGAGCAGACGTGCCACCCCGGTCTCTTCGATGAAGCCCGAGCCGCCATGGAGTTGGAGCGAGTCGTCGATGACCTGCCAGGCGGCCTCGGTGCAGAAGATTTTGGCCACCGAGGATTCCCAGATGATGCTCTCGGGATCTTGGTCTTCCAGCCTCGTCACCACGCGAATCAGGCATTCCATGGCATGCAGTCGAAAACGCATGCCGGCCAGCATCTCGCGTACCATGCCGAACTCGGCCAGACGGCGTTTGAATTGTATGCGCTGCGTGCTTTGCGCCAAGGCCTTGTCGTAGGCAACCTGGGCCAGGCCGATGCAACCCGCGGCCATCAAGGTACGACCCCAGGTCAGCACATGTTGGATGTTGTCTAAGCCCTTGCCGGGCTCGCCGATGACGTGGTCTATAGGAATGCGCAGGTCCTCGAAGTGCAGGCTACAGGTCGAAGTGCCGCGGATGCCCAGCTTGTTTTCCTCCGCATCTCGAGTGACGCCGGGGCGATCATTGAGGGGGATGAAGATCATGCTGTGACCCCGGCGGCTGCCGCCCAATCCCGGACTGCGGACCACGGTGGTGGCCACGTTGGCGAAGGCCCCATTGGTCACGAATATTTTCGAGCCGTTGACAAGCAGCTCGTCTCCGTCTTGGATGGCCGTTGTGCGCACCGAGGCGATGTCGGAGCCGGCTTCGCTTTCCGTGATGCAGAAACAAGCGATGTCTTCGCCCGTGGCCAGGCGGGGCAAGGTTCGCTCTTGCAGTTTTTTTGGGGCCAAGCGGACCAGACCCCGAAGGCCAAGGCCAGCGTGCAGCCCAATGGTCACGCCAAGGGATGTATCGGCCATGCCCAAAGCCTCGACGACCTTGCAACAGGCGCACATGCTCAGGCCGGCCCCTCCGAACTCAGTCGGGATGGAGATGCCGAAAAGTCCCATCTCGGCTGCTTGTTGGATGAGCTCTTTGGGGATGCTGTGATCAGCGTCGATTCGCTCAGGATCTACGTGGCGTTCGGCGAAACGGGCGATTGCGTCGCAGAGCATTTCCACCGTTTCTGCTTCTTCTTGATCTTTGGCAGGCCGGAGGCTGCCTTCCGCGGCGGCATCCAGGTCGGAGAATATTCGTTCAAAGGGATCGCTTGGGGAACTCATGGTTTGTCCTGGCGAGGCTTCGGATTGTTTAGAATTGGATCGTGCACAGGCTGCGATCGGCCATCTTCAGATCTTGTCTGGACTCGTAAAACAAGCGCCACAGATCCAAATACCCCTGCTGCAGTCGTTCGGGGCTCATGTTGCGAGGCTGAAAGACGACCGTGGTGTCGTTGTAGCGGCGCCAGGTGCGGTCGATGATGCGCTCTTCCGCAATCATCTTGTTCCACATGGGCGTGCCCGGGTAAGGCGTGGCCACGGCGAATTCGGCGATTTGAAGTTTGACGCGGTTTGAAAACTCCAACATGCGATCGAAGGTGCCCTCGTCGTCTTCCTCATTGCCGACCAGGAAGGATACGTAGGGCTCCACCCCGGCGTCTTGGCATCGCTTGACGCAGCGTTCGGCCTGTTCCGTCGCCTTGGCGTCTCCCGGGCCAAAGGCGGCTCGTGTGATGGGATCGAAACCGCCCACCAGATAGAAGCGCTCGATGCCGGCGGCCCGGATTTCTTCGAAGATCTCGTCTTCCAGGTTGAGCAGCAGGGGCATGGAGGTGCCGATGTAGCTCAAGGCGATGCCCTCCGCCTCCCGGTGTTCAGCGATACGCCGCAAGAGCTTTCGAAAACGTCGCCGGGCCCCCGAAAGGAACATCAGCGAAGTGTCTTCGGTGAGGCAGCAGCGTTTGCCTCGGGCGGCGAAGGCCTTCAGGGTTTCCCAAACCGTCTCTTCCGGAAAAAACCGGATTTTGCGCCCCATGACGCAAGGGATCACGCAAGAGTCGCAATTGAATGGACAGCCTCGAGAAATCTGTAAGGGATAGTCGTCCGGTTGAAAATTTTCGTCTTCAGCGTCCAGGTAAAGTTCCACCAAAGGTCTGGGCAGCTTGGCCAGATCCGCGGGCTCATCGGCCTGGTAGCGTGCCTTCAGGGTTCCGGCCCGGGCGTCGGCGATGAGTTGGGGCCAGACCGTCTCGCCTTCGCCTACCACCACCGCGTCGGCGTGGGGCGCCACTTCCTCGGGCATCATGGAGGGGAAAATGCCGCCCATGACGACGGTTTTGCCCTCGGCCCGCAGACGATCGCCCAAGTCCATGGCTCGGGTTGCAGCGGGCGTGAAGAAGCTGAATGCGTAAAGATCCGCCTCCGGCCAGCCCCCTTCTTCGAAGGGGTGAATGCGGTCATCGACGAAGGCCTGGTCCACATCCTTGGGCGTACAGGCAGCGATCGAAGCGATGCCCAAGCTTGGCGAACCAATGTATTCTTCGCAGGGGACGTGCTCTTTGAGTTCCGGGTAAGCCTGAGCGTGTCGCTCGAAGGCGGGATAGACGAAGAGGACCCGCATGGTTCAGGCGTTGGATCGGATGAAATTGCCCAGGTGCTCGACTACCTCACCCAAGGTTTCGACGTCCATTACGTCTTCGACTTCCAGATCCAATTCGTACTGATCGCTGATGCGGCTCATCAGTTCCATGCTTTGCAGGGAATCAAGCCCCAGATCCTCGCGCAGTCGGTCGGTGTCCGTGACCTCGGAGGTGTTGATGTCGATGAGCTTGGCCAAGATTTCGAGGACGTCTTTGCGGATTTTTTCGTTTGAAATGTCGCTCACGGAGACCTCCAGCAATGTTGGGTGTTTCATCCAACTGGATGCGGCTTTAATAGCAGTTTTTGGCTCTTGGGATCAAGGGTTGCGGGATCGCATACGGAATCGCTGGTTGCCGATGAAGGAGCCCACGATGGTCTTGACCGGGGAGAACCAGCGCGCTACGCCTATTTTGATCAGGTCACCCTCTATGTAGCGACTTTTGCACAAAAGCCTTTGCAGCTTGCCGCTTGACGTTTTGGGAATGCTGCGAGGCGGCACAAGCAGGGTATGATCGGGGCGGATGCCGATACTGGATATGATCTCGGCCGCGATGGCTTTTTCCATCTCGGCTTTGCGGGTGGGGTCGGTTTCGCGGGTTTCGGCCACCAGGACCAGATCTTCGGTGCCGCTTTCCGAGTTGGGCACGGAAAAGGCCGCCAGACAACCCTTGCGAACGCCGGGCACCTGTGCGGCAGCCCGCTCGATGTCGTAGGGATAAAAGTTGCGACCGCGCTTGATGATCATTTCCTTGGAGCGCCCGGTGATGAAGAGGTCGCGATCGCGGATGAAACCCAGATCACCCGTGTGCAGCCAGCCGTCTTTTATTACCTCGGCCGTGGCCTCCGGGTTTTTGTGGTAGCCGCTCATCAAGGATGGACTCTTGATGATGATTTCGCCCACTTCGTTTTCTTTGGCCATGCCCTGGCCATTCAGGCTGCGGATGGCCAATTGCTGGCCCGCTAAGGGTTTGCCCACGCTCACCGCTTGGTAAGGAGACTTGTCATCGGCCGAAGCGGAATCAGCAATTCCGTCGGTTTCCAGGCGTTCCCGGTTGATGGGCACCACACGGTAGCGTTGACCCAGGGAGGGGAAGGTGGCCGCCAGGCAGTTCTCCGCCATGCCGTAGACGGGGAAATTCACGGTGTCACCGAAACCCACGGGGCCGAACTTCTTTTCGAAGGAATCCAATGTTTTCAGATCCACGGGCTCGGCGCCGTTCATGGCCAACTTGAGGCTGGAGAGATCCAAATCGCCCATGGCCGCCTCGTCCACACGATTGGCCAACAAGTGGTAGGCGAAATTGGGGGCCGTGGAAACAGTGGCTCGATATTTGGTCATCAGTTCAAGCCAGCTCACCGGGTTGAGCACAAAAGCTTCGGGGGACATGACGTAGAGCTTGGCCTTGTTGTACAGGGTTGTGAAAAGAGAGCCGATGAGACCCATGTCATGGAACAAGGGAAGCCAAGTGACAACGACATCCCTTTCGTCGACACCGAGGCCCATCTTGCTCCCATAAACATTGGCCAAAAGAGCCCGATGGCTGAGCACGGCGCCCTTGGGCAGGCCTGTGGAGCCCGAGGTATACTGAATGAGAGCCGTCGAATTCGGATCGATGCTGGGCAGATTCGGGCGTTGCGCGGATTCGGTCACGATTTCCTTGGCTAAGATGAACTCCACCAACTCGTTGTCGTCGGCCAAAACGCTGCCGATGACTTTGCGGATGCGAGGGAAGGAGATCATGAAGCGTGCGCCCGAGTTTTTGACCACATGGCGCAAGTTGTCCAAATACTTGCTGATATCGCCGAAGGTCAAGGGGGGGCTGACGGCCACCGGTATGCCGCCCGCCATGATGGTGCCGTAGAAGACGTCGATGAATTGCTTGTTGGTCATGATCAACAAGATGACCCGGTCTCCGGGATTCAAGCCCCGGTTGCGTAAGTAGGTCGCCACCCGATGGGCTCCATCCAAAAGGTCCTCAAAACTGCGATGGTCCTCTTTGTTGTGCCGATCCAGGAAGGTCAGGGCAGGTTGGTCGGAGCCCCGGCCGCTTTCCAGCATGCCGATGAGGTCCAGACTATGAGCCTTGACGGGGTCCTGGTTGATGAGATGGGCGATGGGTAGTTGTTCCAGGTTGTCGCTCATGGATTCTCCTGCCAAACCATTTTCTGAAAAGGGAATTGAGTCAAGCTAAAAAATTCAATATTTGCGGTCTCGCAGGCGAAATCGTTGGTTGCCGATGAAGGAGCCCACGATGGTTTTGACCGGATTGAACCAGCGCTCCACGCCCGATTTGACCAGCTTGTCCTCCATGTAGCGCTGTTTGCACAAAAGCCTTTGCACCTTGCCGCTTGATGTTTTGGGGATGCTGCGGGGTGGCAGGAGCAGGGTCTGATCGGGCCGGGTGCCGATGCTGGATATGATCTCGGCGGCGATGGCTTTTTCCAGCTTGTCCAGACTGGCCGGGTCGGTCTCTCGGGTTTCGGCCACCAGGATCAGATCTTCGGTACCGGTTTCTTCGTTGGGCACGGAAAAGGCGGCCAAACAACCCTTGCGAAGGCCGGCCACCTGTGCGGCTGCCCGTTCAATGTCGTAGGATGAAGAGCTTCCGACCACGGATGAAGCCCAAATCACCCGTGTGCAGCCAGCCGTCTTTCAGGACCTCGGCCGTGGCTTCGGGGTTTTTGTGATAGCCGCTCATCAAAGATGGACTCTTGATGAGGATCTCGCCCACTTCATCTTCTTGGGCCGTGCCATGGCCATTCAATCGGCGGATGGCCACTTGCTGGCCCGCCAGCGGTTCGCCCACGCTCACGGCCTGGAAAGGAAAGTTGTCTTCGGCCGATGCGGATACGGCCAAACCGTCGATCTCCAAGCGTTCCCGGTTGATGGCCTCCATGTGGTAGCGCTGACCCAGGGTGGGGAAGGTGGCCGCCAGGCAGTTCTCCGCCATGCCGTAGACGGGGAAATTCACAGTGGGGCCGAAGCCCACGGCGGCGAATTTCTTTTCGAAGGCATTCAAGGTTTTCAGATCCACCGGCTCCGCACCATTCAGTGCCACTTTGAGGCAGGAGAGATCCAGGCCGCTCAGGGCCGCTTCGTTCACACGATAGGCCAGCAGGTGGTAGGCAAAATTGGGGGCCGTGGCCACCGTGGCGCGGTATTTGCTGATCAGCTCAAGCCAACTCACCGGGTTCAGAACAAAGGCCTCGGGGGACATGGCGTAAACGTGGACCCGGTCGTAAAGACCGGTAAAGAGAGAGCCGATGAGACCCATGTCGTGGAACAGGGGAAGCCAACTGACCGAGACATCTTTCTCGCTGGTATCCAGCCCCTGAGAGATGCCATGGACGTTGGCCAGCAGAGCCCGATGACTGAGCATGGCGCCCTTGGGCAGGCCCGTGGAGCCCGAAGTGTACTGAATGAGGGCCGTTGAATCCGGATCGATGCTGGGCAGGCCCGGACGTTGCGCGGGCTCGGCCACGATCTCATTGGCCAGGATGAACTCCACCAGTTCGTTGTCGGCGGCCAGGACCCCGCCGATGACCTTGCGAATCCGGGGAAAGGAGATCATGAAACGGGCGCCTGAGTTTTTGACCACGTGGCTCAAATTGTCCAAATACTTGGTGATGTCGCCGAAGGTCATGGGCGGGCTGACGGCCACGGGTACGCCGCCCGCCAGGATGGTGCCGAACAAAGCGTCAATGAATTGTTTGCTGGTCATCAGCAACAGGATGACCCGGTCTCCTGGATTCAATCCCCGGTTGCGCAGGTAGGTGGCCACCCGCAAGGCGCCATCCAGTAGGTCGTCAAAACTGCGGTGATCCTCGTTGTTTTGTCGGTCCAAGAAGGTCAGGGCAGGTCGATTGGAACCCCGGCCGTTTTCCAGCAAGCCGATGAGATCCTGGCAATGGGTTTTGATGGCGTCCCGATTGACAAGATGGGCGATGGGCAGTTGTTCCAAGTTGTTGCTCATGGCCTCTCCTGTGCACCAGTCAGACTATTCACTTTATCTGTTTGCACAACACATGCCAAGGTATGACTGTTCAGAGGGCTCAGGTTTTCTTCCCTTGTTTTGATGCAAGTAACCTGAATAGCACCGGAAAAATCACGCCTGCCATGACGGCCAAAAGGATCAAGGTGTTGTTGTCCCGGCTGTTGATGACACCCAGGTTCACACCCAGGGCCGCAATGGCCACAACCAGGGTCAAAGGAGCGGACAAGAGGCTGACCGCGCCCAGCATTTCCCGGGGACTCAAGCCTTGCCGGATCAGAGAGAGGCTCGGCAGCAAGCGAGCCAGGAAGACGGCCAGGAGGAGTTGGCCCGCCAGCAAAAGATTGGGGCCCGTGACCGCGGCTGGATCGAAGCGAAGCCCCACCACCACGAAGAAAATCGGCACGAAGAGCCCATGTCCCACCACGGAGAGTTTTTCCTCCAAGACCTCCTTGCCTCGAAAGACGAAGGCTATCAGGGCACCTGCCAGGAAGGCGCCGACGATGGGCTCGACCCCGGCCCAGATGGCCAAGGAGCTGAAGGCCACCATGATTAAGAGACTGGCCCGAACGCCGATCTCCGAGCTTTCGTGGGTGGCCACCAGGTTGGAAAAACTGTGGGGACGCCACCAGGCCAGAGCGTTGCCGATGCTGAGCGTTAAACCTGCAACCAGAAGAACGCCCACAAGTTTGCCCAGACCAAAGGCAAGCTCCCAGCTCAGGCCGTAACGCGCCCCGAAATAGAACAGGGTCATACCCAGCACAGTGAGGAATTCGCCCACGGAGCCCAAGAGGAGGATTTGTTGTCCCAAAGGGCTGCGCAGCCGGTTCATTTCCTTGAGCACGGCGAGGGGCAAGCCGACGCTGGTGGCGCCCATGGCCAGGCCGAAGATGGGATGCAGGCCCAAAAAGAAGGCTGCGCCAAAGCTCAGGCCGAAGATGACCAGGCAGATGCTGAACATGAGCAGCAAGGAGTTCCGTCCACGCCGCCGGATGCCGTTGAAGTCGATTTCCAGGCCCGCCAGGAACATGAGCAGGATGAAACCCACCTCGCTTAAAAAAGCCACCACCGTCGTGTCTTTAACCCAGCCCAGCAGGTGAGGACCCACCAACAATCCAAAACCAATGAGCAGGATGGCCGATGGCATGCGAAGCCGGCTGGACAGAATGGGCCCCAGAAAGGCACCGCCCAGCAAAACCAAGAGCATCAACAAGTCGGCCGAGAATCCGTGCATCGTCAGCTCAGGCCTCCGGTCGAATGGTGAGCACCAGCACCGAGCAATGGGCTGCCCGGGCCAGTCTCAAGGCCACATCCGGATCGAAGAAGTTGTCGCGTCGGCCCCAACGCCTGGCCATGACCAACAAATCGTGCTGCTTGGATTCCTGGATCAGGTGTTTTACCGGATTGCCCTCCCGATGGCGGTATTCCAGGGGGACTTCATAGAGTTCGCATAAGCGCCGGATGGGCACGACCTCCTGGTGAATGACTTCTTCCGATTCACCCGAGATGTAGCGCGGTAGATCCACGTTGATGGCGGTCAATGACGCCTCACGTTGCCGCGTAATGTCGATTGCGGTCTCGGCCGAGCGGATGTTCAGTTCTGAGTGGCTGACGGACAAGAGGATCCGCTTGTAGGGATGGGTGGCTCGGCAAAAGAGCACCGGGGCATCGACATGATCGCAGACCGTGGCGTCGGTTCCTTGCAAGCCCAGCATGCGGGCAGCCAAACTTCGGCGTCCAGGTTGGATAAGAACCACCCCGGGGCGCTGTCGACTGAGCTGTTGGCCGAAGGCGGGATCGTCGATTCGGGGCAGGGCGAAGCTTGCCAACTTGAAATCCTCTTTGCATTGGGGCACGGTCAGCAGTTCGGCCACATCTTCCGGTTCTTTGGTCTCTCCCTGGGGCGTACCGCGTACCAGGTGAGCCGCGTTGCTGTTACAGGCCAATCCGTGGCCCTCGGCTTTCATTTTCTCGTCGGGCCCGCCGAACTCCAGGGTGACCACGTTGGGCCCGAAGGGGCGAGGGAACTGGGGTGTGCCCAGGCGCAGGTATTCGGCGACCGTGGGCAGGATTTTACAGTCCCCAACCAAAAGCACCCGATCGTCGACCTGAAGCAGGGTTTCGCCGGTGGGTACGATCAGCCCGTCGTCCCGGAAGACGGCGGCCACGCGCCAGCGATGGGGGGCCAGTTTCTTCAGGGGCCGGTTGATGACCGGCGAGGTGCGCAAGAGGCGGATTTCCATCAATTCACCCTTGCCCAGGCCCACGCAAGTCGGCACCACGGCACCTTGATTTCGCAGGGAGCGTCCGATGGTATCGGCCAGCAAGGCCGAGCGATCCAATGCCGTGATGTTTTCTTCCCGGTAGCGTTCGGCTTCGCTGGGGTGATGCTGTATGGCCACCACCGGCTCAAAGCCGATATCCTTGCCCAATCGCCCGATCTCGTGATTGTGGTCGTCCGAGCCCGCGGCGGCTACCAGGGCGCATTGGAAGTCCGGATCCAGAAGCTGGCGCAGCACCAATCGAGATGTGCCGTCACCGATGATTGGGATCACGCCGTGCTGCTGCAGCTTTTCGCCGGCGGCAGCCGGCGAAAGGACCCTGCCGAATTGGGTCAAGCGTTCTTCACGCGTGTCCAGCAGAAAGACCGGGTGCCGGGAGGAGAGGCGCTCGGCCAGTTCGCAGCCTGTGTTGCTCGCCCCCACGATGACGATGCGTTGGCTCATGATTCCACCCGTTGATCCTTGGCTCATGATTCCGCCCGTTTAACCAAGGCGCAGGATACCCAAAAAGGCAAGGTCTTGGATGCTCGATTCGTCCAGACCCATTTCCTTGAGGAGCGCGGCTGAGTGTTGGCCCAAGCTCGGGGCTTCGCTTTCCGGGCGCAATCCGCCTGCCAACCGCAAGGGGCTTGCCAAACGCGGACCCTCCGGACCCGGGCGAAACAGCCCTCGCGCTGCAAATTGAGCTTGTTTGGGCAGGTCAAAGACTTCGACCACCGGTTCACAGCAAGTCTCCACGCCGTCCAGTCGCTCGACCCAATGTTGTAAATCTTTGCTCGCCAGGCGCTCGGCGATGTCGGCGCGGAGGGATTGGCCGGCCTCGCCGCTAAGGCCTGCTTGACCTTTGTGCTGTTCGAGATCGAGCACTTCCATGAGATTGTCGAAGAACTTGGGTTCGATGGCGGCGACCGACAGGTAGCCGTCGTCGGCCGTGGCAAAGACCCCGTATGCGGGCAGGGCACCGGTCAATGGACCTCGACCCCGGGCCGGGATGGGCTTGCCAAGCGCCAGGTCGGCCAGGGGCATGACCAATGCGCTCAGGGCACCTTCGCACATGGCGACATCCAGCCACTGGCCCTGTCCTGTTCGTTCTCGCTGGTACAGGGCGCCGAAGAGGGCCGCCAAGGCTTGCCAGGTGCCACCGACGACATCGGCTACGGGCACCGAGGACAAGGCAGGAGGCTGTCGGGCCGGACCCTGCTGGCTCAAGAGGCCGGCCAAGGCCTGGAAGTTCAGATCGTGCCCTGCTCGATTTTTCAGCGGGCCGGTTTGGCCATAGCCGGAGATAGAGCAGAGGATGACGTCTTCCTTGTGCTGTTTCAGGGTCTCGTAGTCCAGCCCCAGTCGCTCCATCACACCCGGGCGAAAACCCTCCACCACCAGATCGCAGGTTTCAACAAGCCTCATGAAGATGTCGTGGCCCTCTTTGCGCTTCAGATCCAAAGCCAAAGAGCGCTTGGAACGATTGAGAAAAGAAAACAAGGCCCCGTGACCCGCCTGATCCATGGGCGGCAAGTGGCGGGTCAGATCCCCCACTCGGGGATCCTCGACTTTGATCACATCGGCCCCCAACTCGGCCATCATCCAGGTAGCCAAGGGACCAGGCAGGAGGCGGGTTAAATCCAGGACCCGAAGTCCATCCAGGGCTGGTGGGTTCATGGACGGGTGCTTTGCCCTTTGAAGAAGGGCTGGAATGCTTTTTGGGCTTGCTTGGATAGCTTTTTAAGCGCTCGCTTGCCCGCGGTCTTGGCGTCTTGGCCCGGGCTTGTGAGCTTGGCCTCGAAGCGCTTCACTTCCTTGCCGTCAATGCCGCTGTAAAGGCTGAATCGGCCCCAGGCCTCGCTGAAGAGGAAGCTCTCGGATAGCTCTCGGCTGACGCCGCAGGCCGCTTCGCCCAACACGGCCCAGCGTACTTGCCCGCGCAGGGCGGCAACGATTTGCGCCTCGCTGGGGGCATCGGGCAGGTCAAGCTTGACCTGGTCCGTGCCCACCGCGTCGCATCCCAAATCCCCCAAGAGACGATTGAGCTCTCTTACCGAAACGGGATCCGTGACGAAGTCGCCGTTTTGGCTCTCGGCGATGAGCACGATGCAACGAGGGGTGTCTTTCCCCGGAACACGAAGGTCGATGCTGAGGGCATCACCCTCGATGATATTTTTTAAAGAAGCTGTTCTGGTATCCGTCGGATCCAGCCCGGCGTCTTCCAAAATCTGCGCTGCGTCCAGGCTGACACGCACTTGTAGCTTGCCCTGGGCCGTTGCCGGCACCATGGGACTTGATGTGGCCCATCCGTTTTGTTCGCAGCGCAGCTTGATGGGTTTCGACTTGGCGACCTGCATGAGCAAGCGGAGCGGAGCGCGGGCCAGGGGGCGGGGGACTTTTTGGTCCAGCCACTCCACGGCCACCACCAGGGGCGCCGAAAGGGCTTGACCCGGGTGGGCTTTTTGTCCCTGCCCACGGATGACGGATAGCTTTAAAGAGGCCAGCCATTGCCGCAGGGCTTTTTCCGATCCACCTGTCTCTTGGTTATCCTCAAGTGCCTCTTTTTCGGCCAGGGCCTGGACAAAAATGCGCTGGTGTGTGGCCTGGGCCTCGATGTAGACCGCGCCCAAAAGGTTGAGCAGGGCGGCGTAGGGCACCTTGTCTTCCATTTGTTTGGCGGTCTCCAAAAGCTGTTGCACCTGTTCTCTGTAAGCCTTGGACTGTTCCCGCGCCGAGGCCAAGACCTCATCCCGCGAGGCCACGGCCAAAGCCGCGTGGCGCACTCCTTTGGATGATGACCAATCGACCGCGATGCGAATGCCCGCGGGTTCGGCGATGAGTTCGTCGATGGCCTGCTCGGATAGATAAGCCAGACTGCCCTTGTCCACCTGGGCCATCTGTTTTTCAAAGGCCTCGCGGACCCGTTTTTTCAAATTGTCAGCCAGCCGGGAACGGGCCATCTTGCGGGCTTCTTCCAAGTTTTCCGCGCTTGCGGCACCCGAGAAAAATTTCGATGCCGGGTAATCTTTATGCACCTGACTGACGGACCAGGCCGGCCTGCCCACCAAGCTGGTCTGACAGGCGGGCAGGAAAATCAACAAACACAAGGCCCAAAGGCCCCCGAAGCGAACGCATTTCATAGGCAGTGAGATTAGCGATGGGAAGGGATGATGTCAAACCGCAGATTGTTGAGATTATGCTCGTCCGCTGGCGCGTTGAAGGTAGTTTTGAATGTGCAGGCGGTCCACCGCCAGGTTGCTGTCTGTCCAGATAAAAGTGCCTGGCCAGCGAGATGATTGGGAATTGAAAGGGGTCCTATCTCGGTGTTCATGGTAGTTTGATTCCGCATTTGTCCGCAATCGCCTTGGTGAGCTTGCGAAAATCCTTGCCACATTGCTGTGCCGCCGAGGAATGGGCTCCCAGTGCGCCGTCAGCGGGTTTGAGGTGAAAGATAGGCTTGCGCGCTTCCATCGCCATGGGCATTAGACTCCGGTAGTGCTTGAGTTGCGCAAGACAGTTGGGGTCATTGTCCAGATTTGTTTGCCTGATACTCTGATGTCCGAGAACCGAACGTTGATACTCGCCCGGGATTCGCTTCATCCATTTTGCATAGGCGAGCACAGGACGATTGAGACGAATATTGTGCTGGAGTACGATGTACCCCGCCGGGATCATCGCTCCCGAGGGTAGTGTGAGGTCGTCGGGGGCCTTGTCCATTCTTTCTTTCCAGCCCTGTCGCCAGTCACGGAGCGTGGGCCCTAGGTTCTGGAGCCCTTGCAGGGAAAACAGATCGGGCGCAAGGGGAACCACCACATGCTCTGCGCTAAGCAGCGCCGCTCGATTGATGGCACCAAGGTTTGGCCCAACGTCTATGAGTACGATGTCGGCGTGTCGTGTGGCGACGGCTGTGTGCAGCATGCGGTAGAAGGCAGAGAGCACGCGAAAGGCATCTTCTTGACGATCAAGGCAACGTGGCCAGTTTTGTGACAGCTTGTCTTCGAAGCGCGACAGACCAAGGTCGCCCACCAGCAAGCCGATAGAGTCCACGATTTCTTCAATATGCGGTTCGGCCACGTCGCCGACCCCTCGCAGAATCGGCGTCACGGCACCGAGAACTGTGTCGGGATGCGCCCCGTCGGGCCAGAGTTCGGCGAGCCGGTCCTCATCGAGGAACATCGAGCTGAGGTTCGCCTGCGGGTCGAAGTCGGCAATGAGGACATTGAATCCCAAGTCGGCGAAGGTCCATGCGACGTGGTAGACTAGGGTTGTCTTTCCCACGCCGCCTTTGTTGTTGAAAAACGCGATGGTTTTCATGGGCGTGGCCTCACGGTTGCGAGCATCGCTGTTTGTTGGAACTCGAACTCGGGCGGCGGGTTTCCGTTTTCACGAAGCAACCTTTTTGCCGTTGGGATCCCGTATCCGAACCGTTGCACATAGCCCAGGTTGGCCATCGCCTCCGCGATGAGAGGGTTGCGATAGTCCGTGGCTCCCTTGCCGAAGTTGTCTTTTGTTACCTGTCCATAGAGCCCGCCCGGACTGTGAATTTCAATCCGATTGTTGAACCAATACAAGCGCACTGGAGCGTTGCTGGTCTCGTAGTTGCGATGAATCAACGCATTTCTGATAAGCTGCAGAAGGGCCGCGACTGGGTAGTCTGGGGTTGCATGTTCACGAGATCCGTCGACAAATTTCAGCGCCGTGGAGATATTGAGATCCAGTAGCTCATCGAGATGCTTGACGATTCGATGGAGCGGACCCGTGAGTTCCTTATTGTCTTTGATGGGATCGCCTAGCTCCTGCCCATCTATGCGAAGAAATTGCACGTAGGAGCCCGGGATGAAATCGCGAGGTTCCCTGCCAAAAATCATGATCGCGCCGTTGGTCGGCGTGTTGCCGGTTAGAAAGCGAAGCGATGCGAGCTGTTCTTCGGTGTCTCGCTTGTTGCGTTGCAGCACGTCACTTGCCACCGCCATGGGCAGGTATTCCCGGGTGAAGTAGTCGATGTCCAGGTGGTCGAGTATTGAACCAAACGCAGCGCGTCGGTCAAAGGCCTGATCGTGGGCCCGAGCGCGCTCTCGCAAGACACGTTCGTCCTCTTGGCTGGTTTGATGGGTGGTCGGGCCGACGCGAACCCAGCTTCGTCCCTCGAATCGGGTCGGTGGGGCTGATGATGGTTCCACCTGGATGACCGCCACCTCACAGCCGTCGAGCATTCGTTTGTCCACCTGAACCGAGGGGATCGGAAGGATGTTTCCGTTGCTGCGTACCTCGACGAGTTTTTTTAGGAGGTCGTCCGTGATGTCGAGCCCAGCGCATGTTCCATCATCGTTGACGCCGACGAAAACCACACCAGGTAAACCATGGCCAGGGAGGTCGTTCGCAAATGCACATACGGCCCTGCGGATTTTCTTCATGTCCGCGCTGGATGCTTTGCGTTCCACGCGATCTGATTCGAGGTCTCGAAAAAGAACGAGGATGTCATCGTCGTTCAACATTATGCTATTCCTCTCCTCGGTTTGAACTCAACTATCGTTGCGCAATGTCAACAGGCCGATTGACGCCCCACGGCCTAAGGGATTATTAAAAAACAACATGTTTGGATACTTGACTCAAATGTTAGAATTGTGCCTGGTTAAGGAACCCTAGTCAAAAATTGTCCAAGCAGCATGTTGGTGAGCCCGCAATCGAGCATGAGTATGCTCAAGAGCTGCATCAGATTCGTGCACTCATTTCAGAGCATCCTGAGATTTTCGATCTGGTACATGTCGATCTGATTCGAGGCCTTGGCTTCGATCAGAAGCTGGCGTGATACCGGGTGGTGGGTGTGAATGGTTTTAAAGAGGCGCGGTCGGCTTGAAGAGAATGCTTCTGGCGCTTTGGTATCAGGCTTGTCCGCAGGCGCGTTGCAGGTAGTTCTGAATGTGCAGGCGGTCGACCGCCGCGATGTCGACGAAGCGCATGGCGCGTCGTCTGAAGAAGCCGTGGCAGGTTTCGCGTACGAGCTGACAGCGCGCCTTGATGATGGTTTTAACGCCCGGCAAGGTGAGTTCCACCGTGGCCGAGGCCGTGTGGGGCATCTCTAAGCCAGAGGGGCATTCGACCATCAGGCCCGTGTCTGAAAGATTGGAGAGCATGGGCAGGAAGAATTGGCCTCCACAGGTCTCGCCGGCCAGCATGTGCACTGTAACCCGGGAACTCTTTCGGCGGTTCTCGCTCAACATGGTATTCCTCCTGGCTGGATGTGCTACATGTAAGATAACGGCGCACAGTGTGCGCGTCAAGTTTTTGACCGGAAAAAGGGTAGATTGCTAGACGGAATCTAAGGCGTGTAGATTCGAATCCAGTCGACGTAGTGGTCGTAGGTATGGGAGCGTCCCTGCATGGTGACATACCAAGGCTCCCCGGACGTATCCTCCCAGGCGGCTCGATCGAACAACACACCATCGACAAAATAACGGAAGTGGCGCATGCCGTCGGCGAGCACGGTCTCGATGCGGAAGACGTGGTAGTCAAAGTCGTTCCAGTAGTCCCAGAAAATCGGAGAATTGCCTGGGGAGAACAAGCCGAGGGCGAAAGGACTGAACAATTCCCATTTGTTTGTGTCGCTAATCCCGGAAATTCGGAAGTACGTCCTCGCGCCTGTGCCGTTGTTTGTAGATTGGGTGTGGGTGAGCCCGAGATCGAGGTAGAACCACTTGTTGGAAACAGCGAGGTCCTGGGGTTGCTTGGCGCGAAACTCCACGGCAAAGCCCTGCGCATGGTCGAGAGAGAACAGCGTGTCGCCGCCGCTGTGGTAGTTGGCATCGCCGTTCGTGTCAAAAGCAAAGCCGTTGCTCGCCTGCCCATCAGACAGGATTCTCGGCAAAGGCGAGCCCCAGGTGTTCCACGCGCTCAAATCACCACCAAAATCATCTTCAAAAACCAGGGTCGAGAAGGTGGACCCTTCGAGCGGATCGGGGAAGCCACATTCCCCCGTCAAGGCAAGAACTTCAGTCTCCAAAAGAGCACGGTTAAATACCCGCAGATGGTCGATGGTTCCGCTCAATGGATGGAAGCCGTCGTAATTACCCAACTTCTTGCCATGGGTGTCGGTTCCAGTAGCCAAGGCGACGGGGTATTCAACCGCAAGCGCTCCGTCCACGAAGATCTCGAGATTGACTCCGTCGTAGCTGACCACCAGATGAACCCATTCATCGACCACAGGATAGAACCCACTGCCGAGCGCCCTGCTGTTGGTATCGACGGCGAGTTCGCCGTTGGCCAGAATGCACAAGGAAAACAGTTCATTTGGCGCCCCGCTGTCGCTGCCGTAGGTCAAGATGCCCGCTTGGCTGACGGGTTGAGCGTCGAGGTTCAGCCAGAAGGAAAAGGCGCGCGGGTTGGCTCCGTCGGGGAGGGGAACCGCATCAAACGCCAAGGCGTCCCCATCATGGAGAAGCACGGCCCCTGCGATGTGTCCGGTCACGATGCTCGGTGCGCCGACGGGCTGCGCGTCGTAAACACCATACAAGGCGGTCTCCTGAAGGAGGGACTTGGTTCCATGATCGAACAAGTAGGTGACGATGATGCTGCCATCCCCAAACAGGTCGTTTCTCTTCAAGGTGTTGGCGGGTCCCGTACAGGTGGCATTGCAGTCGACGGCACAGGTTGCTCCCACATCGCACACCTCCGTCCCTTCCTGGATGTTGTCACCGCAGACTTGCATGCTGGAACAATCGTCTAAGCACAGGCCTTCGCCCTCGCCGGGACCGTCGTCGCAGGTCTCGGTTCCCTCCCGCGTCGCATTCCCACAGGTCTGCACGCCGGAACAATCGTCTAAGCACAGGCCCTCGCCCTCGCCGGGGCCGTCGTCGCAGGCCTCGCTTCCCTCCCGCGTCGCATTCCCGCAGTTCTGCAGGCCGGAGCAATCGTCTAAGCACAGGCCTTCGCCCTCGCCGGGACCGTCGTCGCAGGTTTCGCCCGAGTCCAAGGCACCGTTGCCACACTGGGTGCACACGCCCTCCGTGCAAAACAAACCGGGTTCGCAATCGTCCGACTCGTCGCAAGGCCCCCCCAGCGCGGAACTGGAACCGCAGGTCCCTTGAATGCACACGTCCATGCAGTCATCGTTGCTGGTGCAAGCGGTGCCCTCAATGCCCTTGCAGACTCCCTCCCTGCAATCCAAACCAGGTCCACAATCTCCGGATTCATCGCAACTTCCGCCGCTGGTGGCATAGGCCTCGCAAACCGAATCGATGCAGGCCTCGGGACAGTTGGCATTCACGAGGCAAGAAGTTGACTCCTCTTGGAATCCATATCGTCCGCAGGCAAAGAGGCTCAACGACAAGCAGACCACCCAAAGTTTTTTCATCATCTCTATCGTCATCAATTCTGTTGTCACCAATGCCGCCCTTCTTGAAGCCCTATCGAACCAGCCCTTCGCAATACTTATGCTTAAGATCACCTTTACACCCGGGAGACATTTCGACAAGTCAAATGGGCTCTGCTGTGGTAGGTTGCAAGCATGCATCGTCTTTTTGAAAAGGTGGATTGGCAGGTTTTTGGCGGCCTGGTGCTTCTTGCCGTGGGGGTGCTTTTGGCCTGGGAAACCCCCGTGGTCTGGCCGCTCAAGATCCTTGTGGTCTTCTTCCACGAGCTCAGTCATGGCCTGGCGGCCCTGGTCACGGGCGGCTCCATCGTGCGCATCGAATTGGTGGCCCAGCAAGGGGGTCTTTGCATGACGATGGGGGGCAGCCGTTTCGTGGTTTTGAGCGCGGGTTATCTGGGCTCGATGATTTTCGGCGGCGTGATCCTGCTGGTGGCGTCTCGAACTCGCCTCGATCGCATCGCTTCCGGGGTCCTGGGGGTTTTGCTGCTTCTGGTGACCTTGCTGCTCATTCGGCCCTGGTTTTCCTTTGGTTTGGTTTTCGGTCTGACGACCAGTCTTGTCTTGCTTGGCATGGCTAGGTTTTTGTCCGAGGGCATCAATGACTTCGTCCTGCGCATCATCGGCCTGACTTCTTGTCTTTACGCCGTCTTCGACATCAAAAGCGACATCCTGGATCGACCCGGCCTGCGCTCCGACGCCTTCATGCTGGGCGAACTGACGGGTCTTCCCACCCAGTTCTGGGGCATAATCTGGATAGCCCTGGCCGTCACCGGCTCGGCGGTGTTTTTGCTATTGGCCTGCAATAAGAAGGCGGGCACGGCCGCCGAAGACAAGCAGGATGAGGTCAAGGGGGTCGCCTGAAGCGGCGCTCTAAGCCCGCACCCGCGTTGATTCGATTACAACTGGGGAGAAAGGGAAGACTTCAGCGAGCGTCAGGCGGATAAGCTTGATAAAGATTTTTTCGGCCAGAGCGCTTGCGCATTCTTTGTTGGCGATTCTTTTTTTTAGGTCACTCCTCCTGGATGTGACGGAGAAACCCAGCAAAATTTTGCCCTTTTCATCGACCACTTGCACTTCGGCTTTAAATTTGGATTCGTGCTGCGTTCTCCCTCTGAAGTCCGAATGGACGTTGTTTTCTCGCTTTACTCGAACCTTGGTGATTCTTGTGTTTTTGCCGTCTCCCGGGAGGATGGAAAACTTTTGGATCAATTCGGCCCAAATGGCTTTGAAGCTTCCGACCTCGGTGCCGGTCAATTGGCCATAGGTGCTTGGGTCAAGCCTGCCGGGAAAGAGACCCATTATTTTGCCTCGGATGTCTTTGTTCTTGAGCATGGCGAAATCAAAACAGGCCGCAACTTCCACCACGGAGGGGGCGGGGACCTCGCCTGAATCCGTCAAGTTGTATCCGTGTATCAGGGCCGGCAGGTTCTTTTTGGGATTTTTGCGGGCAGCATCCCAGAGATTCTGTAGCTCCGCGTAGTGCTTCCGTTGCCTTCTGGTAAACTTCACAGACGAGCTGGGGACAGGCTCTTTTTCCTGAATGGCCAAGTAGGTATCTATGTGGTGGATCGCCTCTTTGTACTTCAGGCGTTTCGCTTTCTTTCTTGCGAAATAGCATTGCATCGAACCTTTGTTTTGACGGATCGGACGCTTGGCATTGCGGCGGTACCTGGTCGCTCGTTTCCTCTCGGCCAGGAACTGGGCCGTGCTTTGGATCTGGCCGGGTTGAGTCCGGGGAGCGCATGAGAGCAAAACAAATCCACTCAGGAAAAGAACCCACTGAACTTTCATTTTCTATCTCTTCCGGATGGGTCAAGCCCTTACTTGAGCGATCCTTGACCTGTTATTTTTCTTGTTGTTATATGTTAAAACAATGAATTATTGGAAAAATTTTGTTGTTGTCGTCCTCTCTGTGTGGACGGGGGTGTTGCTCGCTGGCTGTCAAGATGAAGGCGGCGCTTGCGCCAATGATCTGGACTGCCCGGGTCTTGAAATGTGCATCGACGGCGAGTGCAGGATTGAATCGACGACTTGTCCCCAGGTACCCTGCGAAGCGGGTGAGGTATGTGTCGAGGACCACTGTTATCCCGAGGATTGCGAGACTTACCATTGCCCTGGCAGCGGAGAGGTTTGCATCGGGGATGAATGTGTGCGGCTGAGCTGCGTAGGGATTGAATGTGCTGATGCCGAGGTGTGCGTGGGGGGCCACTGCTATCCCGAGGATTGCGAGACTCACCCTTGCCCCGGCAGCGGAGACATTTGCATCGAGGATGAGTGCGTGCCGCTTTGCGAAAAGATGGAATGCGCCGAGGTCGAGGTATGCGTCGGGGGCCACTGTTATCCCGAGGATTGCGAGACCCACATTTGCCCCGGCAGCGGAGAGATTTGTATTGAGGATGAGTGTGTGCCGCTCTGCGTGGGGGTCGAGTGCTCCGATGGCCAGACTTGCGTCGAAGGAACTTGCTATCCGAATGCCTGTGCTGATCAGGCTTGCGATGCGAACGAAGTGTGCTTTCAGCATGAATGTGTTGATACGGAGTGCCTGGATCTCGGTGGAGTTATCGTATGCGAAGAGGTCCCGGATGATTTTTGCAACGACGATGTCTTGCGAATTTACGACGATCTGGGCGAATGTCGAGAAGGAGAGTGCGTTTATTCCTTCAGCGAAGAAATTTGCCCCTCGGGTTGCCTTGATGCGGCTTGTCTATCCTGTCAACCAGATTGTACGCAGGTAGAGTGCGGACCCGACCCTGTCTGTGGCGAATCCTGTGGAGATTGCCAGGGCGGTGGCTTGTGTTCGGTCGATGGTGTTTGCATCCATTTCAATTTCGAATGGGTGGAAATCTTGCCGGGTGACTTCGTGATGGGCAGTCCGATCGGGGAACCCGGTCGGGATTTTTACACGGGTCAATGGCCCACCCTGGACGAGACCGCACACAGCGTGAGCTTGAGCCATGGCTTTGTGATCGCCGACCGAGAGGTGAGCCAAGGCGATTTCGTTGCAATGATGGGCTATAACCCGTCCCATTTCCTCTCCTGCGGTCTCACCTGCCCAGTGGAGGACCTGACATTTTACGAAGCCGCCCTGTTTTGCAACCGCCTCTCCGAGGCTTTTGGTCTGCAATCCTGTTTTTCCTGTGGCGGGTCGGGAAGCAGCGTGAATTGCGACTTCTCAGGTAATTTCGGCTCTCCATATGACTGTCCGGGCTATCGCCTGCCGACCGAGGCCGAGTGGGAGTACGCCGCCCGGGCCGGCACCCAGACGGCTTTTTCCAACGGATCCCTGACGCACAGCGAGTGTAGCCCGCTGGACGCTAATCTGGATGAGTTGGGCTGGTATTGGGCGAACTCGAGTGTCAGCTACGAGGACGCCACGGTGATTCCATGCGACGGGCTAGACAAAAACGTCGGACCGCATCCAACGGGGCAGAAGAGCTACAATCCCTGGGGTCTTTACGACATGAACGGCAACGTCTGGGAATGGGTGATGGATTGCCCATACAGCTATCCGACAGGTCAAGAAATCGACCCGGTCGGGCCCCTGGGTTGCGATGCTCCCATCTACCGTGGCGGTAGTTATGGCGCATTGGCCCTGTATTGCAGAAACGCCGAGCGCGCCACGGAACCTTGTCATGGGACTACTTGTGGCGATATCGGTTTCAGACCCGTGCGCTCCATCGTTACAGTACGAAATTGATCCCAGCCCAAAACCATTATTCCCCTGGCAAGCAAAGATGAGGTATACAGATTCCAAGGTAAGAAAATTGGAGGCAGGCGATATGGAAGGGCATGAGAAGGACTTTCTTGGGCAGATGGACGCAAGGGTTGGGCACTGGTTGCAAACGCCGGATCCGGACTACGAAAGCGACAATCAGATCGAGAGCGATTCGTTTTTCGACGGTTGGCTGCTTAGGCGCATGTCGCACAATGCGATTTTCGATGTGGGTGGGGTCTTGGTGGATGAATCCCTGTTGGATGTGCGTTTCGCCTGCGTGCCCGAGCGTTGCTCGCCCAAGGTAGAGCGGGGCAAGTTCAAAAGCTGCTGTGCGGATCTGACCGTTTATTTGACCACGCGAGAACGCAAACGCTTGAATAAATATCGCAAGCCCCTGGCCAAATACATGCTGGCGCGTGAGCCTCGCTTGGAAAAGCGCATCAAGGGCAAAAAGAAGAAAAAGAAGTTTTGGTTGGATGGCGACGGCGATGCTTTTGCGCGACCCAAGAAGCGCTGCGTGTTTTCCCTCATCGATTCAGAGGGCCGCATCCGCTGCCACCTGCACAATTTCGCGGCCAAAAACGGTATTGAACAAACCGATATCCAGCCGGTGACCTGCCGGCTTTTCCCGCTGATTCTTGTGGATTTGGAAGACGGGCGGGTCTTGGTCACGGCCATGAACAAGGACAATTACAAGGCCTGGGGCGGCAAGCACCCCAAGTTTTTTCCTTGTCTCTCGGATCCCGAGCTGCCGCCGGTCATTGAGTCCATGGGGCCGACTTTGGACTGGCTTTTCGGTGAGGGCTTTGCGGCCGAACTAAGCCAAGCGGGCGCGTTACATCGGCAAGAAAAAGCCGATGCCGAAAAGGCCCTGGCGTCAGAGGTGGAGGGGGACTGAGCTCATGGGTTTTATGTCTCGACATGTCGTCTGCAGGATGGGCGTGGCTTTGCTGAGTCTGTTTTGTTTCACGCAAGCGGGGGCGGCGGAGAAAGCGCCGGTTTTGCCCAAGGCGAAAATTCTGGCCGAAGTCCGCATCGCCGCCGTGGGCGACATCGTGGCCCATGGCGCGGTCATCAAGTGTGCGCGGCAGGCCAACAAGCTGGACGCCAAGGGCAAGAGCCTCAACCATGGCGGCTTCGACGTTTTGTGGTCCGCGCTTGTTCCGGTCCTGAAGGACGAGGACATCGTTTTCGCCAACTTAGAGACCCCCATCGCCCCCAAAAGCGGGGGCAAGTCCGTGCCCTTTTTTTTCAATGCCCCCGTCGGCATGCTGGAGAGCCTGAAGGCCTTGGGCGTGCGTGTTGTCAGTTTCGCCAACAACCATGTCTACGACCAAAAGCGAAAAGGATTCATCGAGACCTTGAAGCATCTGGATGCCTCGGGTTTGGCCTATGTGGGGGCGGGCAATACCTGCGCCGAAGCCCGACGCGCTCGTATTTTAGAGGTCAAGGGCATCAAGCTGGCCTTTCTGGGGGCTTCTGATCTCTTCAATCAACGGATGAACAGGGGTGCCAAGGACCCCTGCGCCGCCGAGTTCGATGAGAAACAAGTGCTCGAAGACGCGGCTGCTGCTCGCAAGGACGGGGCGGAGTTGGTCATCTTGAGCCTGCATTGGAGCCGCGAATACGTTACCGCACCCAGCGGAAAAGAAGTCCAATTAGCCCATCGGCTCATCGAGGGCGGCGTGGACGTGCTTTTGGGCCACCATCCCCACGTCTTGCGGCCGGTGGAAGTCCACAAAGCCAGTGACGGACGGGTGGGCATCATCGCCTACAGTCTGGGCAATTTTGTCTCAAACCAGTCTCGTTACTATGTACACGGCCTGCAGCCGAGCAAGATGGGCAACACCCGGGACGGGGTCATCTTTCGGTTTTCCGTGCTTCGCCGCGATTACGGCCCGGCGGGCAAGCGGGTGGAATTGGCCAACTTGAGCGTCCAGCCCCTCTGGACGGAGAACAATGCCCTGGCCCGCAAGAAGCCCAAGAAAGCCTCAAAAAAGAAGAAAAAGAGTAAAAAGAGTAAAA
>JAFCZJ010000109.1 GCA_019314375.1 Deltaproteobacteria bacterium
CTCGACGACTTCACAGTCCACCCCATCGAGACGCGAGCGCAGGGGGTCGCCCGGCAGGATCAAGGCGCGCACCCGATGGCCCTTCTCCACAAGCCCTCGGACCAGTCGGCTTCCAACTGTTCCCGCGCCACCGGACACCAAAATCCTCATGCTTCTCCCAAATTTCCCAATCTTCGATCTGCCGGGAAGTCCTGAGTTTTGTACCACATCTTCAAAAGTCGCTTCAAGAAGGCGTTGCGCCAATCCCCTTGAAAAAAGCATGGGTCCAAGAGGCCACCCAGGATAGACTGCCCGAGGAGGGGGCGAAGGGATTTAGGCATGCGAATCAATTTGCTTAGCTGGATGATGACCGCGCTGCTGGGTCTGCTAGCGGGCACCTCAGCCCAAGCAGAAGCTCGCCCTAAGAATCTGGGCCCCCGCCTCAGTCGTATCCTGTCCGGCGAGAGTAGCCCCGGCGGTCCCATTTGGCTGCGGGTGGTCACGCGCAAAGGCGCAAAGGCCGCTGTCCCCATGAATCGAGTGAGAGGCTTTCTTTCGCCCAAGGCCCCCCATGCATCCTGCGATGATGCCAGCGGACGCGGTCATCTTTGGCTCCGGGTGGCGCCGGAAGAAATTGAAGAGACCGTAAACCGACTACTGGCCGGCCCCGAGGTCATCTGGGTCGCCGAACAGCCTGAACTGGAGTTCAAAAACGACAACTCATCCTGGCTTATTCAGTCAGGCTCGGTAGACACCGGTAGACACAGGGCGCAGCATTTTTGCCCACGGCCTAACCGGCCGGGGTCAAATCGTGGCCGTGGCCGACTCGGGACTCGACTCGGACGCCTGCCAATTTCGTTTGGGGCCCGAGCGAGATCAGGTAACCCTCGCCATCGACTTCCCCCAACCACCGGGCGCGGTGCAGGACAAACCCGCCGAGAAGGTCATCACCTACTACCTGGTGGGAGCGGCCGAAGCTTATGACGACAACACAGGCGGATTCCATGGCACCCACACCGCCGGCAACGTGCTGGGAGACAACTACGCCCATCTGGCCGAAGACGGCGACGCAGGCCACGACAGCCAGGATGGCATGGCACCAGCGGCGCAATTGGTCATGCAAGACATCGGTGCCAACGACGGCCGCTTAAGCGGTTTGCGCGGTGTATCCAGCTACGATCTGATGAAACAGGCTTACGACACGGGAGCCCGCATCCACAACAACTCTTATGGATTCTCTATGCTGTCAACCTCCTACGACGCAGACTCGGCCTCCATCGACGAGGCAGCATGGCGCTTAAACGACCTGCTCATCGTGTTCGCCGCGGGCAATTCGGGTTACGATTTTGACAACAGCCGATTGGCCCCCGAAAGCCTGGGGGGCACGGGCTCGACCTCAAAGAACACCTTGGTGGTGGGGGCCTCCGGACCCGTGGAACTCAACATGTACGGTTCCTACTATCAACTGGCCGAAGACATGCTCTTTTTCTCCAGTCAAGGTCCCTGCCAGGACGGTCGCATCAAGCCGGATCTGGTGGCCCCCGGCATGGTCTTTTCCGCCGACAGCCACTACGCCGCACGCATCGACTTGGGCTGTTGCGACGTTTATGGCCACAACATGGCCACCAGCAACAATGAGGATGACAATTGCAACGTCGACGAGGACTGGCCCACCCCGGGCACCAGCTTCTCATCCCCCCTGGTGGCTGGCGCAGCCGCCCTGGTACGACAATATTTCACCGATGGATACTGGGCCCTTGGCCGGGCCGATGTCGAACGCGGCATCTTGCCCACCAACGCTCTGCTTAAAGCCATGCTGATTACCGGCGCCAAGCCCCTGGATGGTCAGATCCTGACCATGGGGGACCCCGAGCCCTTGGACACGCCTCCTTCGCCGGTTCAGGGATGGGGACGAGCCCACCTGGACAATGTTTTGGCTTTTGAAGGGGACGTCTCCAGATGCTTGGTCTTGGCCGACGTGCCCAACCCTGTACCGGGCAACCCCATGTTGACCACGAAGGACGCCCTGCACCCAGCGGGACTGGAGGCCCTTTCCACCGGAGAAGAGGCAAGCTGGACCCTGCCAGGCTTAGACGATGACAGCCCGATGAGCGTCTGCCTGGTCTGGTCTGATCCGCCCGCAGCCCCCGGCGCCAACCCCACCCTGATCAACAATCTGGATCTGGAGCTCACCCTGACCGACGGCGGCCGCTATCTGGGCAATGCGGCCATAAATTCCGAGGGTCAGAGCCAGCCGGTCACAACCGAGAGCCCGGACGGAATCAACAACGTGGAATGCATTCACTTGAGCGGTGGAGACACAAAAGACGCAAGCCTAAGGGTGAGGGCCGTCTCCGTGCCGGGCAACGGCGATGCTGGCTCCGAGGGTCAGGGCTATGCGCTGGTGGCCATCGGTGCCTTCACGCCGCCCATCATCGAAAGCCTTTCGGTCACCAGAGCAGCCCCGGGCGAAGTACTCCTGGATGTGGAGGCCCGGGGTGAAGGATTCCTGCCCGGGTTGGACATCGAACTGGGTGCGGGGATCTCGGTGCGGGATGTCACCATGATCGACCATCAGACAGCCCACATCGGCAGCATCATGGTTTTTGCCGACACGGAAGAGGGCCCTCGTCAGGCCGTGGCCATCGTGCATCACAGCCTGCGTTCCGCGCCCGCCGATCTTTTCGACGTGGGCACGGGTGGTTGTTCTTGCGGCAACAAATCGCCTTTCGGCTTGTCCTTGCTAGGCTTGATGGCAATCTTGTTGCTCCAACGTCGATTGGGATAACGCCATTTCAGGGGGCCTTATGCGTACCGCGTCCTGCTGTTTGTTCCTGCTACTTATCTCTCCTTTCTCCCAGGCGGGGCCCCGCATCAGCCCTGATTTGAGACAAACTCCCCTCGACGTCGATTCCCTGCGCCTGCGAGTCGTCAGCCAGCGCCATCGGAACCCGGCACAGCCGACCCATGGGAAAATTCTACGGCAGCATACCGACAGCACGGGCCGCAGTTGGCGGATTCTCCAGGTCTCGACCCGTGATCTGTCCG
The DNA here is from genome assembly GCA_019314375.1 of Deltaproteobacteria bacterium. Taxonomy (GTDB): domain Bacteria; phylum Myxococcota; class B64-G9; order B64-G9; family B64-G9; genus JAFCZJ01. The sequence goes on from JAFCZJ010000109.1 coordinate 3,028, forward strand.
GTCTCTTGAAAGAACTGGAGCAGACGGAAGGACTTGCCTGGGTCGAAAGAGCCATTCCCGCCATGCCCAACAACGAAAAATCCTCTTGGCTGGTTCAAAGCGGCGACGACCAATTGGGAAGAACGCTCTGGGCTCGCGGGCTCACGGGCAGAGGACAAGTGGGCGCCGTGGCTGATACGGGCATGGATGTGGATGCTTGCCAGTTCCGCTTCGGGCCTGAGGCCGAGGCGATCACCTGGCCCGAAGACGATGTGCTTCCGCCCGAGGCGCATATCGCAAAGCCCGACAACAAAGTGATCAGCTACTATGTACTTGAGGGCGCAGACGCATTCGACGAGGCATCTTCCGGCTTTCACGGAAGCCACACCACCGGCACCCTGACCGGCGACAACTATGCCCACCTCTGCTCAGGAATGGATGTTGGCTACGACTTACACGATGGTATGGCACCCTGCGCTCAGGTGGTCTTTCAGGACATCGGTTCCGCCGAGGGCTACCTCACGGGCTTGGGCGGGGTCAGCCAATACGACATGCTCTTGCAGGCACACCGCACGGGCGCTCGGGTCCATAACAACTCATACGGACGAGTGGAAGTAGTAACCCGCTATGAAGGAGATTCAGCCTCCATCGACGAGGCGACCTGGCGCCTGAACGATCTGTTGGTCGTACACTCGGCCGGCAACTCGGGCGAAATGGATCAGCCGGGCACCCTCACCGGCCTGGGCGCCACGGCCAAAAACACCCTGGTGGTGGGTGCCTCCGGCCCGGTGGAACTGGATTTCTTCGGTTCCTTCTTTGCTTTGCAAAACGATCTCCTCTTCTTTTCCAGCCAGGGCCCCACCGAGGACGGGCGCATCAAGCCCGATTTGGTGGCCCCGGGTATGGTTTTTTCCGCCACGGCCGACAAAGAGACTGTGATCGACCAGGGCTGCTGCGACGCCAACGGAAACCGCATCCGGGTGAGCAACGCGGAAGACGACAACTGCAATACAGACGAAGATTGGCCCAGCCCGGGCACCAGCTTTTCGGCACCCATGAGCGCTGGCGTGGCCCTTTTGCTGCGCCAGCACTTCACCGAAGGGCATTGGTATCTTGGTGAGTTGGACGAACAAGGACGCGGCCGGCCAAATCCTGAGCGTGCCTTCAACCCCACCAACGCCCTGCTCAAAGCCTGCCTGCTCAATGGAGCGACTCCTCTGACCGGCATCATCTGGCTGCACAACACGGCCTTGGGACCACCCCCCTCCGGCGCCCAGGGTTGGGGCCGCATCAAGTTGGCCGATGCCCTGAGCTACCGCGACGACGCACGTCAAATCTTCGTTCTGGCCGACGTACCCAACCCGGTGCCCGACAACCCCATGCTGGCTCCTGACGAGCCCTTGATGCCCTTTGCCTCAGATAGTTCAGCCCTGAGCCAGGGTGATGAGGCAGAGCACAACCTACCCTTCGTACCCGAAGGAGGGCTGCTCAAGGTCCATCTGGTATGGTCCGATCCACCGGCCGAGCCGGGTGCCAACCCAACCCTCATCAACGACCTGGACCTGGAAGTCATCGGACCAGACGGCTCGCGCTATGTCGGCAACTTGGGCTTTGATGCAGGAGGCGAAAGCCAGCCATCAACAGATGGTGCCACCGACAGCATCAACAACGTCGAGGGCCTCATCATCCGCAGCCCGCAGGCAGGTCGCTACAAGGTACGGGTCAAAGCAAAAAATGTGCCCGGGGTCGCGGGCCTGGAAGGCAGCACTTCACAAGGATACGCTCTGGTCGCCTCCGCCCCCTTTTCACAACCCAAGACGCTGTCAGCAGAACCTGCCAGTCTGGCTCCTGGAGAACAGCTTGCCGAAATTCGAATTACAGGAGACCACTTCACGGAAGGGCCGGACCTGCGAGTGGACGCAGGTCCGAGCTTGAGCATCGAAGAAGTGGAATATGTCGATGCACAAACCCTTCTGCTCAAACAAGTGCAGGTGAGCGAGGAAGCCATCACAGGACCCGTGGACATTAGCGTCTGTGTACGCGGCAAGCTTTGCGGCACTGGCGAGGCGCTCATCCTCATCGAAACCGGCGGCTGCGCCTGCGACAACGCCCAGGGAACCAGCTCATTCTGGCTTGGCTTGTTTTTCCTGTTGTTGGCCCTAAAACGCATGGGGGATTGAAATGCGAACTTTTCTCAAAGCGACTCTCTTATTTTTCGCTCTTTCCTTGCTGGCCGCGGGTATCTACGTGCTGGTGGTGCTTTGGCCCTGGCTTGCCGGTCCGGGCGAACCCGCAGAACAAATCGAGAAACGCTATGCGGCGCTGAGTCAGCTGGCGGATTTTCCGAAAGATAGGCCAAAGCACCCAGGCCTAAAACAAGCCCTGACCCTCATCAACCCGCAAGAAGCCAAGCTCATGAAACGCCTAACGAAGGGCGATGAAAACCGTCTGCCCATTTTCGACATGGAAGCTGTCGGGCCTGAAGCGGAAGAAGCCATTAAGCACTTGATCGCCTGGCAGCAAGCCAAGGCAGCACTGAGCGATAAGAGATGCCCAGACATCGACAATCCGATAGCCATGCTGACCTTGGGTCGCCTGGCTTTGGCCACGGCCCCCGACGACCCGGAAGCCCCGCAAGTCCAGGCCATGCTCTACCTGGCCGAGCAGTGCAGGCGTCACGGCCTGCTCATCCATCAAATGCTGGGTTTGGTCCTGGCCGAAGAGGCCATCCAATGGTGCCGCCATCGAAAACTCATCCCAGGCCCAATTTTTTCCAAACTGGCACCCAAACGCGAAGCGATTTTTTCCGGCCTGGTCCGCGAATCCATCTGCATGACGGAGATGGCCGAACGAGAGATGAAGGCAGATGACGGAAGGACGCCGAATGCAGGGGCACCTTTCGGGGCCAGCTTCGTGATGGAACGCGAACTGCTTTGGATAAAAAAATACAACGCGGATCGCTTCGAAGCGCTAGAACCCGTCCGCAATGATCCAAAAGCCCTTGCAGCCGGCCTGGCGATCCCGGAGAACAACGAAGATCTCCCCCCTTCTTTCCTCATCCGCCTGACCGCGTCGCACAGCATGCCTGCACTCGTCCAACGCATGGCTGAGCACATCCGAACCTACGAAAAGCTCCTGCAGGACTGAATCAGTCTTTTAGAAACCGCACCACTTGGGGGGCAGCAGGCCGGCCGTCGAGCAAGCCGGAAAAATCCTCCCCTGACTCGATGGCGGATTTGAGGCGCTGGCTCAAGTCGGTGTCGCCCAGCAAAACAGCACCTTCGAGCTGTTTATCCCTAAACAGCAAGTGGTAATAGCAATCGTGATCTTCGTGATCAAAAACCAGATAACTCCCGTCGGAGCCATCGATCTGGCCGATGCTGAACAAGTCCACACCGAGGACTTTGAGCATATTGGAAGGCGGGATGCCACCGAACTCGGCCTGCTCACCGGCGGCGTTCATGCCGGCGATCTTGCCCTGAAACAAGGCCGGTCCCCAAATGCCGTACAACAATCCGGCATGTTCGGCCACGTCGCCAGCGGCAAATATGTCCGGATGACTCGTGGTCATGCGATCGTCGACCAGCAGACCGTGTTTGACTTTGAGACCGGCCTGACGAGCCAGATAGCTGTTGGGCCGTACGCCGGCGGCCACCACGACGAAGTCGGCTTCAAGCTCTTCGCCCGAGCTCAGTTTCACCGCGCGAACCCGCTCGTCCCCGAGGATCTGTTCCACTTGAGTTGCGGTATGAACACGGATGGCCAGTTCACCCACCCGCAGGGCCAAAAGCTCGGCGGCCCTGGGCGTCAGTTGCCGTGGCAGCAGATAGCCGAAGCCTTCCACGATGTGAACTTCACATTCCTGACGGGCCAGGGCTCCGGCTGCTTCCAAGCCCAAAATTCCGCCGCCGATGACCACGCAACGCGCCCCGGGCCTGACCTCGGCCAAAAGGCAGTCGGCATCATCGACCGAACGCAAGGTACTCACACAGGCCCGAGCAGCCCCAGGAATGGGGGGCATGAAGGGATGAGCGCCGGCGGTCAAGATGAGCTTGTCGTAGCCCAAGCGGCTCCCGTCCTTGAGTTCCACGCGGTGGTCCTCTGGATCAATGGAACGCACTTCGGTGCCCAACTTCAAATCGATGCCCATCTCGGCGTACCAAGACTCAGGATGAATGGCCAAATCGTCGTACTTCACTTCGCCAGCCAGATAGCGGGTCAAATTCAGCCTATAGTAAGGCAACTCGGTTTCGCGCCCCAGCAAGGTCACCTGAGCTGCGTTATTGGCTTCACGCGCCGCTTCGGCGGCTGAAAGCCCGGAGATGCCCGTGCCCACCACCAAGATGCGGATCTCCTCACCGCCCTTGACCGACGCATCCTGCCCACCGCCATCCGGAGAGAAATGCTCATCCGGTAGACCGCAAACCGGACAGGACTGGGGGGGACTCGCCCCCTTGGTGACATAGTTGCAATTCATACAACGCCAAGCCTCGACGACTGCCTGCTCGGCCCTGGGCGGAGCCACTGCCTCCTCCAAAACCACGAACTCACTTGCCGGCGCTCCGCAGACTGGGCAAGATTCGGGGGGACTGTCCCCCGTGTGAACATAACCGCACACTGCACAGCGCCAACGTGTTGAGGTACTCATCCTTGCTTCTGCCTTTCCACCTGATGGTATTCACCGAAGCCCGGTTCGGTCCACTCGATACGGATGGGTTGAATCTCGATGTGCACGAACTTCTCGTCGTCCCCGCCGGAGAAATGCCGCCCCACCTTGGGGTTTGTCCGAAGCAATTCCTCCTTCTTTTCAGACCCGCCGGAAAGATCCGCGATGCCCGTGATGCGGACGTGGACTTTCTTGGAATTCACGAAGCAGATCTCGACTTGTTCGTTCTGCTCCATTTCGACGACCTTACCGCTGGAGCGATAAGTCGAACTCCAAAGCCGCCCGTCCTCCAACATAATCCAGGCCATGGGCCGGACTCGAGCTTGTCCATTTGCGCTTGTGGCCAAGCTGCCGTACCCCGAATCCTCGATGATCTCACGAATCTTTTCCATGCTCATGGTCTTCCTCCTCAGTCGCATCCGAAAGCGCACTGGTTGTTCATCACAAATTCCCCTGATCCGGCGTTCAGATCAGCGCAAATGTTGCTCGGGGTCCACAGCACGATCACCTCATCGGCACCGTCGCCGTCGTAGTCACGAACGCAGGACCCGTTTCCGTAACCGTAGCCCACATGGGCATTGGGACGGCCGGCGAACGACCTTCCGGTGGACAGCGCCAGATGCCAATGCCATTGCTGATCTCCGGCATCGAGGAAAACAATCACAAGGTCGTCGAGACCGTCGCCGTCGAAATCGCCCACATGGTTCACGCCCCCTCTTCCCCAACCGGTGAGCCACACCGACGAAGCGCCAACACCCGAAGTCACCTCCCAGCAAAGCCTGTTCTGGTAAATCGACAGGATGTCCTCGACGCCGTCGCCGTCGAAATCGCCGTGCAAGACGTCGCTTGGTGAAAGATTTCCACTGGGGTCGCAGGTCGAGGAGCGCAGGGTGTACTCGAAATGATCCAGGTTGAACCCACCGGTAAAAACGAGCCGGATCCGGTGCGCTCCGGCGCCCAAGAGCACGCCAGCCATGGTCGCCGCCTCATAGGAATTCCAGGACCCCGTGTTCGGCAGGTTCAGATTTCCCACTGAAACCTCGTCCACCAAAAGCTCAATCGCGCATGCCGAATTCTGGGTACCGACAGAGAAGGCGAAATCGTAGACGCCCCCGGGGCGGGCGTCGATATAGTAAGCCAGCCACTCACCCGTTTGCGTGTAGCCCACCGTGTGATCGTTGGAGCAGACAGGGCTAAAATACACGTCCACGTCATCGGCGCGGAAAAGGCCCCCCTGGTTGCCAGCATTGAGATCATGATAACCCACCCCGGCTCCTCCATGGTTGTAGTCCTCTGCCTCGACACGAATGGTGGCGTCTCGAATGTCTTCGTATGCGGCCTGGATGCCGGCATTTCCGATCACTCGCCTGGCGTCCACGGGAAAAGCGCCCGGGGCAAAAACGGTGTTGTCGCTCACGTCATTGACCTCGGTGCAGCAGCCCAGGCCACCGCAACAGTACGCATCAGAGCTGTCGCTGAAGTTGAATCGAACCACGTTGTTCTGGGCGCGGGGGGCCACCTGTGGCTGCAAGATATACCAGTAAGGTGCCGAGGTAATCACGTTGTTGGTGACCGAGTAATATTGGGTACCCTGATCCAAATAGATGGAACCGTAGACATGCACCTGATTGTGAAAATAGTTGCCGCTGATCTCGGAGTTCGGCTGACTGCTCAGGGTGTATATCTGGCCCCCGTCCGTCAGACGCTGCATCACATGAGCGCCCAGGTTGTTGATGACCCGATTGTTGCCTAAGACCGTGGAAGCCGTGCTCCAACCCCATCCCACCGAGATGCCCGTGTATGACAGGTTGCGCAGCTCGTTGTGCTCGATAAGCGTGCCGTCGGTGTAGCCCACAAAAATCCCCACGCCGTCGAAGTACTCCTGGCCGCATTCGGTGATGTAGTTATTGCGAATGACGTTGTTGCGGGTGACCTCCCGGTCATCGGCCGGGTTACCCTGGTCGACGTCGCCCAACTGAATCGCGCCGCCCGAGATGTCTTCAAACACACATCCCTCAACGATATTGTCCCGGCTCCCATACTCGATGACCAGAGCGCTCGCCCCAAGATGCTCGAACCTGCATCGTTCGATCCGGATATCGTTCACCTTATGCAAGGTCACGTTGCCAGGTGTCTTGGTCGTGCTGTAGGGCGTCGGATCGTTGGTGAGCATCTGCCCGCCCTGAACGCAGGGATAGCCCTCCGGCCTGTTGGGTCTCAGCCAGGTGGCATGCCGGAAGGTGATTCCCTCGAAGCGGATATCGTGTACGGGGTCATCCAGGGTACCGGTCACACTCAGCAGCGTCTCCAGCACCGGCACGATCACCTCCGCCGTCGCCAGATCCTCGCCTGCACGGGGAATGTAATAAATGAAGCCATCCGACCTGTCGAGGTACCACTCTCCAGGTATGTCCAACAATTCGTAGGCGTTTTCGATCCAGGTAGGCAAGCCCATGTCGTAACCCTGGTGCCACTGGGTCAGATCCCAACAGGGCTGATCCATGATGATCGCAGAGGCGCTGATGGACGCGACCGAGCAGCGAAAGGTCTTCCAGTGGACCAGGGCGACAACCTCAATGTCGCTCTGATTGCCCCAGGCCGACATGGAAGCGTCCGGCGCGGTGTAACCCGTGGCCGTCTCGGCAAAGCCCGATGGGTTCAGGGCCCCGCGAGCCCGCTGAGCCCGAACTCCGTTGAAATACAACTGGCGGGTCTCCATCGACGCCGGCACCGGCGCTCGATAAATGTTCCCACCCGCGTCGTGCAAGCCCCAGCCTGTGATCCGAAGGCCTCCACTGAGAACCGGCGTCTCCCCAGCAAAAGCCTGGTACACCACATCGTGCCCCTTGCCCCCGGAATCCTGCGGCCCCAGCTCAAATGTCTCGGAAAGCGCGTAGGTACCCCCGCGAAGATGAACGTGAAACTCGGTACTCATGTCGCTGTTGCTCGCGCGCACCGCGTCACGAGCGCTGACAAGCGAACAGGGCAAATCAAGGGTACAGTCATCCCCACTTCCTGTCGGCGACACGAAAAACTCAGTCGCAGCGGGAACACAAACGCCGTCCTGACAAGTCCCCCGTCCGGAACAATCGCCGCAATCCAGATCGTTTCCGCAGCCGTCGCCCCAAATTCCGCATTCGTAGCCCAGACCAACACAGGTACTGGGTGTGCATTCCCCCCCACACTGACCCGTGTTGGTGTTGCAGGTCTCTCCGCCGAAACAGTCGCCGCAGTTCAATTCAGCTCCACAGCCATCATCCCAGATGCCGCATTCGTAACCCAATCCGACGCAGGTATCGGGCCTGCATTCCCACACGCACTGACCGATGTTGGTGTTGCAGGTCTCTCCGCCGGAGCACCCACCGCAATCCAAATCGGCTCCGCAGCCATCATCCCAGATGCCGCATTCGTAACCCAATCCGACACAGGTATCGGGCTCGCATTCAGTGCCTTCTGAGTCACATGCACCCATCGCCAGCCCAAAGACTGCGATGAGCAAGCAAAATGTGGCCGCGACAGTCTCAGATCTTCGCATCTTCCCTCCCTGCATACGGCATTCCGGACGACAGGTTCAGTGGAAAAATAGAATATCCGATTACCGGCTGCCCGACAACACCCTGCAATCGCAGTAACAGCTCAAAGGTAAGGACCTTGCCGAATGAGCCAAGCTATGCTAAACATTCCAAAATTCAAGAATTGAGTCTTACAAATCTGTGAAGTATCTACTGAGTAAGGGTGGAGGAAAGCATGAAGAAAAGCATCATTTCCACGATGGCGTTGTTTTTGGCCTGTGCGGCCCTGACTTTCACTATCGCATGCGACAGCGGCAGCTCCGGCTCAGACCGGCCGGCGGATTGCTACGGCAAATGCGATGGACCGCCCACGGGATACGTCAGCCCTTACGAAGCCGACTTGGCCAAGGTCATGCAGATTTGGCCCGGCCCACAGATCGATAGCATTGAGCAGGCCTACACGGTGCAGGTGGACCTGGGCGAGATCAAATTCGGCGCCCCCACCCACCTTTTCGGCGTGCCGGTCAACATCATCCCCTACTCCAACGATGACGGCGTCACCGATGCCGAGGGCGGTGCCTTCCCCTTGGGGGACCAGGAAATCGCCCAGCTCTTCCCGCCGGGACAGGTGGGCTATGCCATCAAGCACCATCGGCCTCAGTACCGCACCTTGAACGTGGCCGGCATGGAAGACGACATGAAAGAGCATATGAAGCTGCAGGACACCCACATCGAAATCGTGGTGGGTGTCTGGCGTGACTCTCAGCATGGCGCCATCACCATCAACAACCCCCAAGGCTATGAAGACGGTCTCTTCGGCACCGCTCACTACCCCATGATCTTCGTCAAGCCGGTTTTCCCCGAGTACCTGAGCGGTGCCCAACTCACGAGCTTCATGGACAACATCCGGACCATGGTCGTGGGCTTTAACTCCGTCTCCAACTTCCCGGGTGATTACAACGGCGGCGACCCCTTGGCGGCCAACAGCCCAGACAAAGTACGCGAGCATGTGGACATGATGGTGCGCTCCATCGCCGGAGACACATTGGCCCGCGACTTCTTCTTGGATCCCGCCAACGAAATCTACTGCGCCGAATTGGCCCACGTGGCCACCTCCGCCGGGATGCTGATGCCTTTGAACGCAGGCACCATGGTACCGCGCGTCGGTCAGGACACCTGGGATCTATTCATCGCCGAGTTGGAAAAACACAACGCTGGCGATTCATCAACCTTCACCGAGTTGAACGACAACGGTCGCGTGGCCCTGGTGGAACTCAGCCTTGCGCCCGAGGATCTCTTGCCGGCCCCGGACTATGCCCCGGCCGACATCCAGGCCGCCGAACGCCAGAAGCTGGCCTTCCAGCCCATGACCATGGCCGACATCGTGGCCAGCTTCATGCGCACCCATGTACCCCGCGAGCAACTCGGCGAGCAAATGGCACCGGTGCAGGGCATGTTGCTCGAAAAAATGAAACCAGGCCTTTTGGAAGCCATGGCCATGGACCAGATCCCCGCGGAAGACCCGCGCCGCCAAGCCATCGACGGCCTCTTCGCCCAACTCGTGAGCGTGGTCTCCACCCCTTATGACAACTACGCCGCCTTCCAGACCGCCCTGGCGCCGCTCATGGACCAGGCCCGTATGATGACCGGCCCCCGGGACGACACGGGCAAGGGCCTCTTCGTGCCGCCTTCCCTGCTGCACATCATCGCCCAGGGCAAGCACAATGGCGGTATGATCGGCTTGCTGTACGTAGGCCACGGACTACACGTCTCGGCTTGCAAAAAGAAAGCCGTACCCACGGACTTGGACATCGACCCCGTGGTGGAGCCCGACGAACCCTTCGGCTCCAGCTGCGCAGCCAGCTGCGGCGGCTTCTCCCCCGATCTCGAATGCGCCTGCGATGAAGTCTGCGAAGGCTACGGCGACTGCTGCGACGATTACGCCGAAAGCTGCCTGTAGGACCAGCAACGAATAAATAGACTCCCATTAGCGACGGCCCCCTGGGTCGTCGCTTTTTTGTCTGCAATTTTTCTGCTTGACATGTTTTGGATATCGGGTATCATGGTTTGTATCGCAAACCTGTTTGCACTGGAGGTGTTGAGATGGAAAATTCCGGGAACGTCCAGCAAGCCGTCAACGATTTGGCCATGATCCGTTGCGCCATCGAACGCGCCGAGGGCAAAAATTTGCCCTTGAAAGCGCGCCTCGCCGCCCTCGATGCCAACCTGCTCATCCAGGGCGTCTCTTTGTTCTTGGCGCTTCTGATTCTGGGGGCTGACCTCGCCACCGACCATTCCCTGAGTCAAAGCCTGCAACTGTCTCAGCTCAGCAAAAGCTTTGCCGTGCTCGGGATCATTCATGTCGGCATCACCCTGGCCTTTTTCGTGATGTGTCTCTATTACATCGTTTGGCGCTCAGCCCGACATGGCGAACAAGATTTTGAAAGCCATGTGACCCAAAATTTTCGCTACCTGCGCAGCCTCTCCTTTGTTGCCGATTTGATCGTCAAGTTCATCATCTTCACCCTGCTGGTTTTGGCGCAGCGATCCGAGTGGATTCCAGCCTTGCTTGCCTTGTTTGTCGGCGACTATCTCATCCAGGGCCGGTTTTTCTCCCTGAGCATTCGACTCTCCCTGTTTTTGGGTCTGGCCTGTTTCTTGGCAGCGGGCCTGCTTTATTATTCCGAGTCCACCTTGTTGATCTGGCCCCTGCTCGTCTTCATCGTGGCCAACATGGTCTCCTTGGCCCGCCTAATTCGAAATCGGATCACGATCAATACAACCGAGGCGAGTTGAGCCGCCATGAAACCAATCGAGCTCATCACAGGCACTCACTCGCTGCTTTCAGATCGGGTGCGATTGGCCATCATGGCCACGCTGGCCGGAGTCGGAGATCCGGTGGACTTCAACACCCTGTTGACCAGCCTCAAATTGACCAAGGGCAATTTGTCTTCCCATGTAAGAAAACTGGAAGAGAGCGGCTTGCTCAAAGTGACCAAGAAATTTGTCGAACGCAAGCCGAAGACCACCTACGAATGCACAAAAGCAGGACGACGAGAAGTCAGAAACTATTTGAAAAAGATTGAGGCCTTGCTCAGCAGCACCCAAGCCCCCTCCTGAAAGATGCAGGTGATGCCATGCGAGTCAAGATGATCCTGCCAGCATTGACCGAAGCCACCAGCCCCTATTTCCGACCCATCAAATATTCCCTTTTCCCTCCCCTGGGTTTGGCCACCTTGGCCGGATATCTGAATCCCGACGACTCCATCGAAATCCAGGACGAGCACATCGAAAACCTGGATCTGACCGATACACCGGATCTGGTGGTCATCGAGGCCTACATCACCTCTGCAAAACGCGCCTATCAGCTTGGCGACCACTATCGATCACGCGGTGCCCATGTCTGCATCGGCGGTGTACACCCAAGCTCGCAACCGGACGAGGCCGCAAAACATGCCGACACCGTTTTTGCAGGCCCTGGCGAAGACACCTGGCCTCGTTTCCTCCACGATTTCGCCCGAGGCATGCCAGCCCCATTCTATCAATCCACAATACGCAGCCTCGTCGACACGCCCCCTCTGCGCCGCGATCTCCTCAAACGCAATCGGTATTTGGTCCCCAACTCCCTGGTGGTCAGCCGAGGATGTCCCCACCGATGCGATTTTTGCTACAAGGAGCCATTTTTCAAGGGAGGTCGTTCCTTTTATACCCAGAAAGTAGATGATGCTCTTGCTCAAATCGAAGCATTACCTGGCCGCCACTTGTTTTTCCTCGACGACAATCTCTTCGCCAATCCGCGCTTCGCCGCCGCCTTGTTCGAAGGCATGCGCGGCATGGGCAGACTGTGGCAAGCCGCCGGCACGGTTCAGGCAGCCCTCGACACATCTTTACTCGACCAGGCTGTCGCCTGCGGTCTTCGAAGCTTGTTTGTCGGATTTGAAAGTCTGAGCGAGGCATCCCTGCGCGAGCAACACAAAAACCACAACCATTTTCAGCAATACCGACAGGCCATCGCCAATCTCCAAGAACGACGCGTGATGATCAATGCCAGCTTCGTCTTCGGCATGGATCACGACGATCAAAGCGTCTTCGATCACACCGTCGACTGGGCGATCGACCACGGCCTGGAGACCGCCACCTTTCACATTCTCACCCCCTACCCCGGCACTCGCTTGTATAGCCGCTTACAGAAACAAGGCCGCATCCTGACCGACGATTGGAATCTCTACGACACCCGCCACAGCGTTTTTCAGCCGGCACACATGAGCGTCGGCCAATTGGAGCAAGGTTACTGGCGAAGTTATCGGCGCTTCTATCGCTGGTCCAGCATCCTCAAGGCAGCCTCACAAAAGCCCAATCGATTGGCTCAACTTCGTCACCTTGCCTATAGCGCCGGCTGGAAAAAGTTCGAATTTCTCTGGAATCCCATCGTCAAGATCGGGATGGTCGCCCACATGCGTCCCTTGCTCGAAAAAATCCTCGCCGCCACCAAAGGCCAAGCTTCCAAATCCCTGACACCGCAGAGAGAACAATCGATAAACGATCGAAAACTGATTGGAATCAAGAATCGAAAAGCGGCCTGAAAAGTTGATGAAGAAGCCTACTCGACCTTCTCCAGATACAGATCGGATTTTCTGCTGGGTATGAATCGAGAGTTCATTTCCAACATCTTGCTGTCCGGTGTGACCGTCCCGGAATACTTGCATGACAGGATGCCGATGGGACCGCCGAAGTTGGGGATCTTTTTTGAGGCGGCCAGGTCTTTGATGCATTTTTTGATTTCAGGCTTTGTGGGCCCAATGCGCATTTTCCTGACCCGCGTGACCGCCCCCTTGTCACCCACAAGCATCACGATATCCCCTGAGATTTCACCTCGCAGGCCGTGGCTCTGGTAGCATTCAATGAATCCCTTGCAGGCTTCCTTTTGATAGCGCTCGATGTGATCTTTTTTGGTCTGGGCCAGGGCCTTTTTGCCGCGCGCTTTTTTGACGATGGCCTCCGAGGATTCGCCCTCTTCGAGTTGGTGGATGTAGCCCTTGCGGCTCTTTCGAACCTTGCCCAGGGAATCAACCCCGCGCAAAGTGATGACCGCGTTGTCATCGGCAAACAGGGCCGTCTTGCCGTGAATCTTGCCGCCGATGATGAAAATGGTGGACTCGTCCTCGGCTTTGACGGCGTTGGGGGCCTGGATATCCATGGCCTCCATGCTTGCATGCGAACGATCGGAGGCCCGAAGACCCGCCGAATCGGTCACCAACTTCCCTTGGCTCATCTGCAATTCGACATCGTCTTCGATAATGACGCCATTTTTGGCCTTGATGCTCAGGCTCTCCAAAAACACAGTGGCATGCCCTTCGGCTCGAATGGCCATGGATTTAGACTTCAAATGTCCACCCTTGATGCTCAGCCGGCCCTTGGCCTGGACGGAAATGGCATGCTCTAAATGTAACTCACAATCCTCGATCTGAAGCTGACAGTTTTCGCGTATCACAATTTTTCGGTTAACGATCTTGCAGGCCTTTGCCTTGAAGATCTGGGCTGAATTACAGAAAAGATCAGAACGGCCATCCCAACTGTTCTCTATGGGTGAAATTCCAAGAAATTCGGCGGCTTCAACAGGCATGGTGCTGCTCAGGACGATCAAGGGCTGCATGCTGGCCAGGACCAAGAGAATCAGGCCACCGGGCAGACCCGAGCCCCTCAAGCCCATGGCTTTATGGTGGCGTGTCGAACGGGAGGAACCACTGCTGCTCGTGATGGTGGCCGATCCCAGCCTGCCGATGATGAGTCTGACAGCGCTCCAGAGGGCGATAAAGGGCCCCGCCACGGGAACCGCCGACATGAACATGGGAAACCAGGTGTCGAACAAAATGTGTTCACCGGCAACCGAGGTCCGCTTCAAAACGGCGGCGAAAGTGAAGCCGATTCCGGCCACGGCGGCAACAGCGCCGATGACGAAGGGGACGATCAGATCGCCTTCCTGTCCACAGGCCAGCATCAAGTAGATGGCGTAGTAGAAGCCCGCGCCACTCAAGAAGGCCATGCAGTAAGCAAGCGCCAGCAGGACCAGACCGGCAGAATTTGGTTTGTCGGTCATATCCTCTCCCTCAGGGGCAGGCTATCTTGATCGATGTTCGGCCAGCAATTGCTTGACGGCGGATGCGTCGGGTCCCGAAGGGCTCAATCTCAGGTAGCTCTCATAAGCCGTGGCGGCCAGCATGGTTTTGCCCAGAACCGCGTACAGAGAGCCCATGGCCCGATGGGGATGGGGATAGCCCAAATCGATCTGGGTGGCCCGCTGGTATTCGACGATGGCATCTTCAAAGCGGCCGAAGAAGGCGTAACGGTTGCCCAAGCCATAGTGATGCTGTGCCTCGGACTTGGCCGCATAGGGGGCCGGCATGGGCACGGAATCGGTCAAAGGTGCCTTGGTCTCCACTCTGGGGAAAACGAAAGATGCAGGGTCCTCACCGGAGCCCAAAAAGACCCAAAGCAAAGTCACCAGAATCAAACCCAAAAGTCCCAACACCGAGGCCAGAACGGCCGGATGACTCAGTTTGGCGAGATAACCCGGCAGATGAATCGCCGGAGTGGGTTTGGCCTTGTCTTCGGCGGCCTTCCGTTTGGCCGCCATCTTTTCACTGGCTTGCTTGGCCCAGGAGGACCCATCCTTCATGGGCTCAGGTTCCGCCGATGCGGCATCAGGCATGGGCTCTTCGATTTCGGAAATCTCGTCGTCGTCGATGACCATGATGTCGGCGTCGGAGACCTCCACTTCGTCCCCGCTCAAACCCATGATGGGAGCCGGCCTCGCCCCAGGTGGCTGCCCCAGGGGAAGGGTGTGCTCGAGTCGGCCAAATTCATCCTGGTCGCCCTGCCCCGCTTCAGTTTTTTGTTCGGACTCCTGGCCTTCGACGATAACGCTGGACTCGCCACCCTTGATGAACGAGGGCATGGAGTCGGCCGAGAAACCGCTTTGGGCCCACTTGGCTGCCGCCTCGGCCCAATCCTGATCCGAGGCCAAACCGGTAAACATGCTACCCGGATCGGGCAAGGCGTTCGTGTCGCTTAGCTCGGGGGACGCGGCGTCTTCGTCCAGGCTGAGCGGCGGCTCTTCTTCTTCACCTGCCTTCGTCTTGTCTTCATCGCCTGCAGCCAATTCTCCTTCTTCGTCATCTTCCTCATCGCCCCACAAAGACTCGAGTTCTTCAGCTTCAGGTCTTTCTTCCTCCTGAGGCGCTTCTTCTTCTTCCTCCTCCTCCTGAGGCGCTTCTTCTTCTTCTTCCTGAGGCGCTTCTTCTTCTTCTTCATCTTCCTGAGGCGCTTCTTCTTCTTCCTCCT
>JAFCZJ010000228.1 GCA_019314375.1 Deltaproteobacteria bacterium
AGCAGCCCGATGGACAAAGACAGGGCCACCATGGTCATGGTGTTGAAGGTGAAGCCCATGAATTTGATGAAAGTAAAGGTGCCGATGACCGAGGCGGGGATGGCTGCTGCTGCAATCAAAGTCGAGCGGAGATTTCGCAAAAAGAGAAAGACGATGGCCACGGCCAGGAATCCGCCAAAGATCAAGTCGAAGATCACGTGATCGAAGCTGACCTTGGTGAAGGTGGTGCGATCCACGATGAGTTGAGCCGAGTGGCCGGCCGGGAAGCCCTGTTTGAGTTCCGTCAGGCGGGTTTTGACCCGCTCGGCCACTTCCACGGAGTTGGTGCCGGATTGCTTGCGTATCTGCAAGGTGACGGCGCGGCTGCCGTTGAGCAGGGCGGAGCTCCTGCGCTCTTCCATGCTGTCTTCGACGCGGGCCACGTCGCCGATGCGGATGGACCGGCCGACTTTTTCGATAATCTTGAGGCCTTCGATTTCCGCCGGGTCGGTGAATTGCCCCTTGATCTGAACCGAGGCCTCGGCGGTGTTCGTGGTGAGGCGTCCGCCGGGGAAATCCAGGTTGTTGGCGGCCAGCGTTTGGATGACCTCGGTGACGGTCAGGCCGGCGGCGCGCAAGCGATCAGGGTCTATCGAGACCTTCACTTCTCGTTCCTGGCCGCCCACGATATTGACCGAACCCACGCCCGCCACGGTTTGTAGTTTTTCTTTCACTTGCTTGCGTGCGAAACGAGTCACGTCGGCTGCCGTGCCTGGTGCCTGGACCGCCAGGGTGACGATGGACTCGGCATTCAAGTCCAGTTTCTGCACCTGGGGCGGATTCGCGTCTGCCGGCAGTTCGCTCAGAATCCGCGAGACCTGATCGCGTACATCCTGTAAGGCCTGCGCCGGATCCACCTCCATCTCGAAGATCACGATGACATTGGATACATTTTCAACACTGATGGATTTCAGCACGTCGATGCCGGCCACGTTGCTGACCGCCTCCTCTATTTTTTCCGTAACTTCTTGCTCCACGGTTTCCGGATCGGCACCGGGATAGATGGTCAGGATGGTCGCTATTGGCGTGTCCACGTTGGGCAGCATGTCCAAGCCGATGTCCCGATACGAGAACAGCCCGAAGACCACGAGAGCCGCGATCATCATGGTGGCGAAGATGGGCCGCCTGATGCTGACGTCGGCGAGCAGCATTTATTGGCCTTCTTTCTGAGTTGCTGCGCGCACACGAACCTTTTGTCCGTGGCGCAGGTCGGCCAGACCCGAGGTGACGATGCGCTGGCCCGGCTTGAGGCCCTCAAGCACCAGGCTGCGGGTGTCGGTGTGCTCACCCAGTTTCACGGGGATGCGCTGCAGGATGCCGTCGTGTTCCGCCAACACATAGGGCTGATCTTTTTGGTCCCTTGCAATGGCCTGCTTGGGGATCAACAGGGCTTGGTCTATTTTCTGGCGAAGGATTTCCAGGCGAGCGAAGGCACCTGCCTTGATGGCACCATCGGCGTTGTCCACGCTCACCCGGATTTCGAAGTTTTGCACCCCGGGATCGATGGCGTCGGATACGAAGATGACCTGGCCGACTCTTTCCACGTCCGCTGAGTCGATGCGCACTCGGGCTTGCGCGCCTACCTTGGCGAAGGTGGCCTCTCGTTCGGGCAAGAAGGCCTGTACTTCCAGGCTCGATGTGTCGACGAGTTTCATCAGCATGGTGGGCGGCATGGCGGGCGCGTATTCGCCCACTTCTTTTAAGACCATGGTGATGACGCCATCGTATGGGGCGCGCTGGGTGGCATCACGAAGCGCCCTGCGGGCCATGCGCAGGCCCACGGCGGCGAGATCGCGTTGGGCGACGGCACCATCATGCTGGGCCTGGACTTTGTCTACGGTGGCACCAGGTACGGCTTTGCTCTGGCGTAACCTGGTAAAGCGCTTGAGTTCTCGTTCGACCGTCCGCACGCCCACTTCGGCGGCGGCGAGTCCAGCCTCGGCCTGCTGCACACCAAGAGCGAAGCCACCGGCGTCTAAGCGCAACAGGACCTGGTTCTTTTTGACCCGATCACCGCGTTTGACTTGAATTTCCATGATGAGACCAGGCACCGAGGCCGAGAGAAAACTGGCCCGAACCGGCAGGGCCGTGCCCGTGGCTGTGATCTTGGAGTTATGGCTTTCGGGTTTGATTTCCTGAATGCTGACGATGGGCGGAGGCGCCTCCACCGGGGCCTTCTCAACACTGCCTGCCTTGGCCGTGGTCTCGACCGTCGGGTTGCAGGCACTTGTCCCAACCAAGATCATGCCTGAGATCAGGCCGGCCAAGAGCTGTTTTTTGCTTGTGTTTTTGTTTGTGGTCATCGTTTCTCTCCGGTGGCTTTTCTCAGGGCTGCTTCGGCCATCAGGTATTCGTAATTGGCGTCTTCTTGTTCTACCTGGGCTTGGGTCAGGCGCATTTGGGCGTCTAAGACCTCGGTGGAGGTGCTTTGCTGGGCGGCGAAGCGTTCTTGCTCCATGCGCAGATGCTCTTCGGCATGGCCCATGCCGTTTTTCGCGATGTCGATGCGCTCGGCCGCCTCCGCTAGTTTCAGCCAGGCGGCCTGGACCTGCAAAGCGATGCCCCGCCGCAATTCCTCTTTGGCTTTTTGCACCATGGAAAGCATGACCTCGGCCTCTTCTACTTTGTAGTGGCTTACGCCCCACTCCCAGACATCCCAGTTCAAGACCGCGGCACCAATCCAGGAGGGTGGTGCCATGATCGAGCCTTCGTTGTGTTGAAAAGAGCCCACCAGGACCAACTGGGGCAAGTAACCTTGCCATCGGGCCTTGACGCCGCGTTCGGCCTGTTGGCTTCGAATGCCCAGTTCCGCAAACTCCGGGCGTTGGTCCTGTGCTTGTTTTTGGACTTGCTCCAGCGCGGGTTGACCGGCGGGCTGTGGCGCTGTCGGGATTTCCAGGTCAGGCAGCGGTTTGTCCGTGGGCCAGTCTATGAGCATGGACAGTTGCGCCCGGGCCAGGCTCGCAGCATTTTTGATGGTGGCCAGTTGGCCTTTCAGCTCAAAAAGGCGCACCTGGGCTTGCAGCAACTCCACCTTGGAGATGAGCTCGGCTTCAACAAAATGTCGGGCCTGGTCCACGTGGGCTTGAACCGTCTCGATGGCTTTGCTCAGGGCCAGCAGCCCGGCATCGGCCTGCAGAGCTTGCAGGTAGCTTTGTTGCACCTGGTAGCGCAGCTCGTCGGCCTGCCGGATTTTGACCACCCGGGCCAGGGCCACGCCCAGTTCCGAGAGTTTGTATCCCTGGTAGATGGCCCAAAGCGGGGTCAGGGGTTGGACCACCCGAGCCGTGATGTCCACGTTGTAGGCTTCGCCTGCGAACATGTCGGGCAGGGATTGAAAAACATCCACCATGACGTTGTTGAAGGGATCGGCACCTGCCAGCATCCGCAATCCGGCCAATTCTTCCTCACTCATGCCGCTGCCGCCCATGCCGGGGGCGGCGTCGAATTTGGCTGCCGAGAGCTCGAACTGGAGTTTGGGTCCGAATTGTCCACGAGCCTGCTTGCGTCGGGCTTCGGCGGCCTGGATTTCCAAGTCCGCGCTTTCCAATCGCGGGCTGTGTTTCAGTGCGTGCTCTAAGGCCTGCTCGATGCTCAGGGTTTCGCCGGCCTGAGCCGGTAAGCCGAGCAGCAGGCTCAGCAAGGAAGCCCAGAGCAAAAGGGGCCTCGAGTCATGTTTGTGTTTTTTCAAAAGGTGGCTCCTTTGGATCTACTGCTGGTCGTCGGCTGCCTGCATGCCACGGAGGAGCAGGCGGGCGAGCTTGTGGGTGACCTGGATGATGAGTTCGGGGTTTTCCCCCTGGATAAGCGCCTGGGCAATGCCGCGCATGGCGGAGGCTACGGTGAGCACCGCCAGATCCATGTTTTCGATCTGCAGTTCGCCGGAGGCGGTGCCCTCTTCCAGCAACTCTCGTATTTTGGCGTTTTCGTAGTTCAAGAGTTTTGGGATCAGGTCCTTGGTGTACTGAATGATTTCTAAGAAATCATCGATGTCCATGTTTTGCTTGATGAGCGGCGCGAAGGCGGCCAACCACATTCGGCCCAGGCGTTCTTCGATGCTGCCGCCCTTTTCGAGGGCCTCCTGGATGTCGTCCATGGTTCGTTGGATTTCACGCTTCGCCGTGGCCTGGATGATCTCTTTTTTGTTCTTGAAGTAATAATACAGACTGGTGGTGGCCATGTCGGCCTTGGAGGCGAAGTCTTCCATGGTGGCTTTGCGAGGGCCGTACTTGAGCAAGACCTCGAAGGCTGCGTCCAAGAGTTCTTCGCGTTTTTCGTCTTTTTTGACCATGAGCATTCCGCCTTCAAGGATTAGAAGATTAGAAGCGAAAGCTCGAATGGTCTGTTTCCTGGGGTTTTGTCAATGATTTTTTCGCGGAGGATGGGCTCGATGACTTAGGGGGCAGTCTCGTTGCAAGGTGAAAAAGCTGGGGGTGGGCAGGCCGATGAGCCCCAAGTCCACGTAAGTCCAGCCCAAAAGGAACTCCACGGAGCCTTTGTGGACCGCCACCAGGGGATCTCGCATGCGGCCGGTCGGATCCCAGAGCAGATTGCCGCCCAGGCCGTAGTCCAGCATCAGGCCCTGGCGAGCCCCGCCCGGCACCCGGTACGAAGTGGCTGGCACCACCCCATAATGACCGAAAGTCTGTGGCTGACCGTCTCGTTTGCGCTTGGCTTCGTGGGGCGCGTTCAGGCCGTTTTGCTCGAGCTTGACGTTCCAGCCCCGCAGGGTGCCAGCCTCTTCGTCGCGGCAGAAGACCTTCTTGAATTTAAGCCAGGTGAGCTTGACCGCGAGCTCGGGCAAGCCGAGAGAGACGCCGAGGTATTCGGTGTTGTCCAGCATCGCGGGATCGATGGGATGACCCAGGCGCAAGTGTTTGGCCAGCTCGCGGTGGCTCATCTGTTGGAAATCAATGGCTTGTAGCATGGGTAGACCCCTTTGTTGTACCTGGAGGCATCAGCATGACAGCTGAGAGCTGCTAGGTTTTATGGGTCGTTTTTCTCCCCCTGGGTCCCCAGGGCCTTATCCAGCAACTTGGTTACCCGAGCCACGTCGGCGCTGAGCTTATCCAGTACCCGAGGAGGCAAGTGGTAGGCGAAGGGCGTACCGTAGGTCATGTACAGCAGCATGTAGCCGTTGCCGATGTGCAGGTCCGAAACGTGAAACACCCAGCGCCTGCGCAGCTCCACTACGGCATCCAATACCTCAGGATGTTCTGCGAGCCCCTGAATTTCCTTGTCTCGTCCCCGCATGGTTCCGAACATGCAGTCGAAGCGTGCATTGCCCGTCTTGAAATCCCGCAACTTCTTCCGGGAACGGCGGGTGGGTCTGCTTTTTTCCATGTCCACATGTTTGCGGGTCGAAAAATATCCGAAGATCTTGGCACCGAAAGCACTGCCGGCCCAGATCTCCATACGTATGCCCTCCACATCTTTGTGCAGGTGGCCGAACTCACGCAGGCGATCCGTGGGCTTGTAGAGCCAGCCCCGCGTTGTGGCAAAGGCCTTCAGGCGCTTGCGCTGCCCTAGAGACCACAAGATGGGCAGGCCCAGTAGGAGCAAGCTGCCAATTTGTCCATAGAGGAATTTCAGGGCCTGATTGATACCAGAAAGAACCAGCAGAAATTGGAACATCAATTCACCTCAGTAATTCTAGCCAAAAGTTCGTTCAACTTGCTCACGGGCACGGCCAAGACCGGCTTGTGAGTTTCGGCATGGCTCACCTCCGGGAGCAGCATAACACGGCCGGCACGAGTTGAATAAAAAAGGGGCAGGCTGCGAGGGGCCCGGTGCGTTTCGGGGGACGCAGTACTGGGGCGGAGCCCCTGGCCTGGATCAAGTCCGCTTGTGACCCGAGAAGCATATGCTGTACAATATCGGTTCCAGTTAAATGAGAGTTTTGGAGGAGGCTTGAATGAAGACTTTTCGCTGCATGGCCCTGGTGATTTTGGTCGTATTTTTTGCAACATCGGCACGAGCTGGATTCGAGCGCGATTTTGCTCCGGGCAGCCTGATCATTCCCATGGATTTGAGCTATCAGGATCACGGCACATTTCAGGCCTATGGTCTGGTGTTCCAATTGCTTCGCAACGGCATCACGGTGTATTGGACCATCGATCCCGAAAAGGTATGGCATGCCGCGGACTGTGATACGGGCGGCGATGAATGCGACTGGGATTGCGCAGAGGAGGGCTCCGGCGTCAAATGTCCCTATCCGACCGCGAGCCCGGATTTCTATGTGGCGACGAGCATCGTCTGGGATGGCGAGGGAGAGGCCAACCCGGGTGATTTGATTGCCAACCATGGCTATCGGGGTGGACCCTTTGTCATCGACAGCGCCGATGCTGCGACCGCGCTCGACATCATCAACGCCTGGAACGACGAGAGCCTCTGGGGAGACAATCCCTGGGCTCAAAGAACGGTTTTCAATGTGGTCAGTGTTCATGAAAACACCGCTGCATTCAGCGCTTATGTTCGCAAGGAAATGGTGGCCGCGCCCACCATCGCGGTTTTCGCCGATGGCAACGAAGACATCGCCACCAAGTATTTGCGGGCCGCGGGCATTCCGCAGTCCAACGGCATGGAGTTTCCGGCAAGTATTTGCGGGCCGCGGGCATTCCGCAGTCCAACGGCATGGAGTTTCCGGCCTCCAAATGCGGCAATGATGACTGCGGGCCGGGCACTGACAACCCGGACATGCTTACCGTTCCTTCCATCATGGGCGACATGGGCACCTGCTCCGCGCCCAACTACGATCACAAAAACGGTGCCTTGTTCACCGCTGACGGCGTCCCCGCCTATTGTCAGATCATGAGCATGCACTGGGATGTTAAGGACAGAGATAGCGTTGAATGTAAC
>JAFCZJ010000110.1 GCA_019314375.1 Deltaproteobacteria bacterium
CACGCTGCTTCACGAGATGGTCAAACGAGACGCCAAACGAGGCCTGGCCACGCTCTGCATCGGCGGCGGACAAGGCTGCGCCCTGATCGCCGAGCGTTAATCCCCAGCTTCTCCACTGTTTCTCCGCTGTTTCTCCCCAGCTTCTCCACTGTTTCTCCCCAGCTTCTCCACTGTTTCTCCCAGGCTTCTCCACTGCTTCTCCACTGGGCTTCCCCCAATTTCCCAACAGCTTTCCCCCGATTTCTCCCCACGCTATCCACAGCTTTCCCACAGACTTTCCCAAAAACTAATAAACTAAGACCGTCCCCGGTTTTACAGCTCACTGAATCACTTCTACCTCGGCTTGTTCGGCGGGGAAGCGGGGAAGGATGTGGACCTCACCTCGACCGTCGGCGCGGTCTTCGAATTCTATGGGGCTGACCCAGACATCACGGGAGCAATCACCCTGGTTGATGCAGGCTTGGCTGTCTAAGCGATGATGGACGAAGTACCAATGTTGGCCGTCCGAAGCGATGATGGACGAAGTACCAATGTTGGCCGTCCGGACCCAACACAGCCGAACCGTGGCCAAAGGCTTGTTGTTGACTGGGGATCAGATAACGGCCCAGGAGGCGATTGGGATTGGTGTAAACGAGTTCCTCCACCGTCGGCGCCGCAACCCAGTATACGTGGTAGTAGCCCGAGTCCCACAGGCTTCCGCTCAACAACAAATAGACGTAGTCCCCGCGACGAAAGAGGCTGGCACCTTCCGTGACGCCCCAGGAGACGCCGTCTCGAGTGAACTCATCGCCAAAGCGGCCGCGAGTAAAAGACAGCATTTCGTCACAGCGGGGGCAGTATGCCGCGAGTCGGGCCAGGGTTTCTTGATCTTGCGGGTTGGCGGCATGGATCTGGGCCACGGCCGGATCGCAGATAGCGGCGAAAGGGTCCGCCGGATCCAGCTCCACCAAGGAAACGTGCTCACCGTGGTTGCTCTCCTCCCAGGCCACGTCCGGCGGGCTGTTGGTGAACCAACTATATGCCATCCACCAGCGACCCGATTGGGGATCCTGAAACACATCCGAATCGAGCCGAATGATCTTGTGGCAGTAATTGCCCTGGCAGTTCGGCGACGCGTAATCGACGCTGTGGGGGACCTGGACACGCGTCGCCTCCGCGCAGCTGCCCGCGTTCGCCCCGGCCGGGAAGGGCTCCCAGGGGTGCGCGGCGGTGGCGAAAGGCCCTTGAGGTGAGCTCGACGACGCCAAGTACACACCGCCGGCCTCGCCATAGGCGGGGCAAGGAGCCTGCGAAGCAGAAAACCGGGTTGCCGAAATGCCCAGCATGAAGACGTCGCTTCGAATTTGGGTCAAATGAGGCGCCCAGATCGAACAATAGTGATTGCCGTTGACCGGAAGGGATTCACCCGGGATCCGGCTCTGCCTGAAGGCTCGCTCGGGCAGCTCGCTCCAGTGGACCAGATCCCTGGAGGTATAAATTGGGAGGTCACTCAGGTTGTGTACCGTGTGCACCAGATAATAGGTCGGCGCGCCGTCAACATCGATGATCCGCAAGACATGTGGATCGGGTTTGTCGCCTGCGATGACCGGATTGGTGGCAGCGATCACGCAGAGATTCGATTCGCCGCAAGTCTGACCGACCGAACAGCCTGTGGCCTGCAGTTCACAGGCAAGGCTTCTCTGATTTCCGCAGCCGTCTTCCTCCAGCCTGATGCCGCTGCAACTCAGACAAACCGAGGGCGTACATTCACATTCGCCAGCTTCCACCCATACCGGCACACAGGCATCTCCACCTGCATCCACGCCGCCCGCGTCACCGATCGCGTCACCACCCGCGTCACCGCCTGCGTCAACACCTGCGTCAACACCTGCGTCACCGCCTGCGTCACCGCCCGCGTCACCACCTGCGTCACCGCCCGCGTCACCGCCTGCGTCACCGCCCGCGTCACCGCCCGCGTCACCACCTGCGTCACCGCCCGCGTCACCACCTGCGTCACCGCCCCCGTCACCGCCTGCGTCACCGCCCGCATCCACGCCAGTCTCGTCGCCAGCTTCTGAGCTACCGCCATCTCCGGCGTCTTGTTCATCTGCATCACAGTCGTTACCATCACCAGGTCCTGGCGACCCGCTGCCTGTGCAGCCGACCCCCAAAAATACCAAAATCCATATCACTCGAATGGTCTGTCTCATGATGCTCAAGTATACACCAAGCGCTTTCTCTTCTGTTCCAAAAATAGTGTGCGGCTAGATGCCCGAATGGGTACGATGATTTTGTTGTTCTCACTCGGAGGTCATGGAAATGAAACGATTGGGGTTCTTTTCGACAGTGGCTTTGCTCTCCTTGGCAGTCGCTGTGGCCGGGTGTCCGAGCAGTGCGCAGAAAATTTGTATTCCGCAAGACATAGAATGCGAGGGCGGCGATGTCGTCATCTGCAACGCCGAGGGCACTGAGTGGACTCTCTCGGAAGCATGCGACGATTCCTGCGTTGACGGCACCTGTGTGATCGACTGCACGCCCGATTGTGACGGGAAGGACTGCGGCGACGATGGCTGCGGGGGCAGTTGCGGGACCTGCCCGGGAGCCCTCGATAAGTGCATCGAAGGAGCCTGCGTATGCCAACTCGATTGCACGGGAAAAGACTGCGGGGACGACGGATGCGGGGGCAGCTGCGGGACCTGCGGTCTCGAAAACACCTACTGTGGCAGTGAACAACTCTGCCTGCCCTGTGAGACCGCGGTCTGCGGTGTCTGTGATGAGATCGATATTTCCACCATCGTTGCTTACAGCGGTGCCGTCGGGGGAGACCACGCCATCGATCAATTGCGTGCAGAATGCTTTACCGACTGGCCAATCACCACCGATCTTGAGGTGACCTTTGATGGCGCCTCGGCGGGTTTCATCTTGCACCATTTTGACGGAGAGTCCTGGAGAAACACCATTGCGGAAAACTTCACGGACGGCGCCGTCATGGTGGCCTGCTGGGACAGCATCGCGCATGGGGGAATTTTTTGTCAGTCCTGGGAGTGGTACACCCCAGACGTCGGTGGAATCTACAGACATTTTGATTGGCCGGTCGACAGGCCCGTGGCCCATGTTCTGATCTCAGCCATCGACGACAAAAGAACCGCCATCAAATATTTTGACAGCTGGCCCTTCAACAACCTGGGGACCGGCTTTGATGGTACGGATGTGAGCACGAACCTGCCCAGAAGATCCTGCCAATAGGCAATGGGCCCCGGAGACCGAGCCGCATGGAAGAAAAGCGTCCCCAAGGAATTCCGCCCGAAGCAACCTGGTCCGCCAGCGACAATGAGTGGGTCTTGCTGCCGAAAGACGATGAAAACCGTAACCATGGCATCTGCACGTATTGGCGGCCCGACGGCACCCTGGTCAACCATTGCCAATTCGAGCAGGGCGCGCCCCATGGCTGGTACAAGCGATATCACCAGTCAGGCGAGGTCTCGCGGGAAGGGACCTTCGTATCCGGCAAGCTTCACGGGACGGACGTCTACACTCGCTCGGACAAACCCAGCACCGAAACCTTCCCCGCTGGCCTGGGCGATCGGGTGTGGCGGGCCGAGATGGACATGTGCGAGAACCGAATCGTTGCGGGCCGGTGCTATGACCGGGAGGGCCTCCAGGTCGCTGAGACCGGCGAAGCCTTTCCCGAAAGTCCGGCCTCGGTGCCCGAAGAGGCCACCTTCAGTGCGACGGGAGGTCGCTGGCTCGTCGGCCGCACCGACGATCAATTCGAACACCATGGCCTGTGGCGCTTCTATACTCGAGAAGGTGCACTGAACCAGGAAACCGAGTTCGACCACGGCTCCGAAGTCTGGACGCGTCACTACAACAGCATCGACGAAGCCCTCGCCGAGGTGGCGCTGCGAGAGGGTGACCTGGAGACGGCAGCCGGAGCCGCCCGGCGACTGTGGGCATCAGAGGGTCCCGACGCCGTGACGGTGGGCGGCTCGCTCCTCTTGCGGATACTCCCGGCATTGGACAAGCCGGACCGCAAGGAGATGCTTGCGGTGGCCCTCGCGATCAGAGAAAAAACCCGAAGCCATATCCAATCCCCCTTTACACCCTCGGGCATCAGGAACAACCTTGTCTTCGGAACGGCGTGTGAGTTTCTGGCCCAAGACGAATTGGACCACGGCGACGGCTCTGGACTCGATGCGGCTCTGAAATTGATCGACGAAGCCCTCGACGCCAACTTTCACTACGGCACCGCCTCGCTGCGGGTGACAAAGACAGGGATTCTCAGGCGCCTGGGGCGCGACGACGAGGCATTCCAGATCGCACGAGCCCAATTGGCCACTGACCCGGACACCCCCGGACTTGAAGAGCTGGCCCAAAGCCCCGATTTCGCCGACTGGATGAAGTCGATCCGCACAGACAGCATGACCGTCGACGGTGCCTTTGAAATCATGGGTACCCGAGGCGAGAAACTACTCGAGCTGGTGGCCCCCATCCTCCGCGAAGTCCAGGACCAAGAACGCCAGGAAGAAGACAACGAGGAAGAAGAAAATGGAGAGGACGGAGAGACCTGCCACGATGTTCCCTGGGACCTTGCGTCCTCTTTGGGAGAGCGTCTTTCTCCCGAGCTGCTGGCGTATGCCAAAATGGATATCGCAAAGCGTATCCAAAACACCTATCGCGGGCTCTTTTTGGCCCCGTCGAATACGAGCGTATCCTCGGCCGTGGCCGCCAGGGATGGTACCTGGATCGCAAGGTTGCAAAGCTGCTTTTTGCCGGTGAGCGCCTTGCTGGTTGAAAACGAGGCCTTCTGGGTGGCCGGCTGGCAGGCAGGTCGTCACGGCACCAGCAGGGTTTACACCCAACACCAGGACGAACCCGAATTCGACCAAAGCTCGGCCTCCATCGCCGCCTTCCTCACCGATCGCATCCTGAAAGACACGGAATTCGAAAAGATCCCTTTGCCCGCGCTCACCCGTGAGCGCTGGACCAAGGCCGACCTGCTCTGCCTCAAGGCGGACGACGAGGTTTTCGCCCCCCATCTCGACGTCTACTTCATGGAGCCGCGCACCCGCTGGATCGTCGGTCATTTACTGGGCATTTCCCTTGGTAAAGGCCTGGGCTCGGCGGCCACCATGGAAAACTGGGCGCAAGAGCGAGATCTCGTCGGCGACTGGCCGCACCTTCAGGCCTACTGGTTGTTCCATCATCTGGTCTTCGACAACCAGGAAGAATTGGCCTGGCTCTGCGAAGTGGCCGACCGTCGCCATCCCGCGGTCGACGAACTGGCGACGATCGCAAACGATGCGCTCACCGGCAAGCCTGTCGATGCGAGTTTTTGGGACGAGACCCAAACCCTCGGCCTGCGAGCCCGAGCCCTGGATGAAGGCCACGAGAAGCTCTTCGGTGAAGGCGCCTTGGGTCGCCTGCAAGAAACGCTGGCCGAACGCCGGGAGGCCGAATCAAGAGTGGCGGCGGCGAAGGCTGAGCTTGAGGCCTCCGGGGATCCGAAAGTGTCCGCGGTTTTCGAAATATGGTCGCTTCTGGAAGACACGGCAGGCAGGCTCGAAGTCTTCGAGCAGCATATCCTCGAGCAGGTCTTTCCCGATCAGGACGAGGCCACGGACTACATGATGCGCCAACGCTCCGGCCATGCCTCGATCCTCGCCCGGGTCATTTTCGGCTTGTTCGGCAAGGTGGACGCAAAATGGCTGGCATTCTTCGAGGCCTCGGTCAAACGCGGCGCGGCATTTGACGAAGAACACGCCTCCTCTGTTCCCGGTGCGCTCTTTGGCCTGGGTTTGGCCATGAACGATTTCGACGCCTTCATGAACTTCGTCAAGTCCATGTCCTTCCATCCCGATGAGTTCGGCAGACGACGACGCCTGGAGACTACTCTTTTGGCCCTCCATCTCTGGGATCAAGGAGAAGGACCGCAACAGTTCCTGCTTGGCGAAGCCGAGCGTTACGCTGCCCAATTTCACAATTGGCAAGTCGACACAACCGCCACCGCGCTGTTCTCCCTCATCGAAAAAGAAGTGCCGAGGGCTGCCGAGATCTTCTGTGAGATGTTCGCCAGGGTCTCTTTCTCTGGTGCCAACTGGACGACGGCCCTTTTGTTTGTCGGCGAATGCGCAAAGCGCAAGAACCCATCCTTGGCCCCTGGCCTTTTGGCTGCAGTCGACAAGGGACTGGGCCGCCACGACGACGGCGACCGCGCCGAGGTCATCCAGGCCTATGCGAGCTGTGCGGGCAAGGCGGCCATCAAGGAACTTGAAAACCGGCTCGAAAACATCGATGACGTGAGAACCGACTGCGAAAGAGCCGCGCTCCTGTCCGGCCTCATCCAAACAGAGCCCGACAGCGAGACCTACGCGAAAGACGCCGCTGCCACAATCGGCCGCATGCTCGAAGGCCGCGTCGACTCCATGCGCTTCGGCGCTTCGGTGTCACTCCTCAAGGTGCTTCACAATGCGGGGCTCAAGGGCTTCGCCGAACTCGCCGCCAGTGTTCATGAACGAGGCAAAACCGACGAGTACGCCAAGGAAAAGTTGAAAACCTGGTTGGAGGAATCCCTGGCTTCCTTCGTTTAAGGCTATACTGAGCTGGTCATGCGCATCATCCTTCACATGGACATGGACGCCTTCTTTGCGGCCGTTGAAGAACGCGAAGATCCATCGTTGCGGGGCAAGCCCGTGGTCGTAGGTGGTCGCAGCCGCCGTTCGGTTGTGTCCACGGCGAACTATGTCGCGCGCGAGTATGGCCTGCACTCGGCCTTGCCCATGGCCACAGCCCTCAGGCGCTGCCCTCATGTGATCATCCGGCCCGTGAACATGCAGCTATATGCCTCGATCAGTCGACAAATCATGGAAGTGCTGCATGGATTCAGTCCCCTGGTCGAGCCCTTGAGCCTGGACGAAGCCTTCTTGGACATGAGCGGCAGCGAGCGACTCTTTGGCCCACCCATGGCCATGGCGGAAGCCATCAGACAAAAAGTTCACGAGGTCACCCGCCTGACGTGCTCGGTGGGCATCGCGAGCAATAAGTTTCTGGCCAAGCTTGCCTCCGATCTCGACAAGCCAGATGGCGTTACGCTGGTGCCCTTCGGCAAGGAACAAGCCTTCATCGCGCCCTTGCCCGTGTCCAAGCTCTGGGGCGTGGGTCCCAAAGCCGCGGCCCGCCTGGAAAGCCTCGGTCTGCACAGCATCGGCCAGGTAGCCGAAGCGGATCGGGATTCCTTGAAGCGGCGCTTGGGCTCCATGGGCCCTCACCTCTGGTCCTTGGCCCGAGCCGAAGACAGTCGCCCCGTCATCTCCCATCGCGAACGCAAGTCAGTGGGGGCCGAAATCACCTTGAGTCAGGACATGCACGGGCGAGTCCAAGTGGAACACCAGCTCAGACAACAATGCAATCGGACAGCCAAGGAACTCCGACGAAAAGGCTGGAAGGCGCAAAGCATCCGGGTCAAGGTTCGCTACACGGAAAACTTCCAACAGGCGACCCGAGACAGCAAGCTGGCCTTGGCCTGCGATGACTCCGACGGTCTTTTCGACGGCTGCGCCGCTTTGTTGGACAGGCTGGACTTAGACGCGCCCATTCGCCTGGTGGGCGTCACCGCCTTCGACTTGCTGGATTCCGACGAGGTCAGTCAGAAGGACCTATTTCTGCAGGCCAAGCGAGATCAACACTCCCGCATCGAGCACACCATGGACGCCATTTGCGCGCGCTATGGGGACAAGATCCGCCGGGGCGACGGTTCCTGAAGAGGGAAGAGAGGCCTACTTAGCTTTCGGACTTCGTTTTGGCTTTGCTGGTCGTGGCCCGCTTCTTCTTGGCTGCTGCCCGATCGAGTTGGGAGCGGAGATCCACCAGGCCCGACTCCAGCTGGCTCATGTTGCGCCGCAGCTTGGAGACTTCTTCCTTGGTGGCCAAGTTAAGCGAGTCGGCAAAGGAGCGCAGGCTGCCTTCGACCTTGTTGCGCACCTGGCCGTGCAACTCAAAACCCTTGGTCAGCGCATTCATGATCCGGGGATCGGACATGAGCTTGGTAAATTTGGGGTTGGACATGAGCTTGAACGCTTGCTGCATGGCCTGCTTTTTCATTTGCTCCAACATAACTTCCTCCGTCCGGCGCAAGGGTGATTCAAGCGAATCTAGCCTTTGGCGCGCTTGGGTAAAACGATTTGGGGGTTTTCCGGGTGGCGACGATACAGGATGGCCGTGTGGCCCAAAAGGCCCACCAAGTGCGCGCCGGCACGACTCGCCAGGTCTTCGGCCATGCCCTTCTTGTCCTCGGGACGCATCAGCCGCACCTTCAAAAGCTCGTGATCATTCAGGGCCGCGACCACCGCATCCACCACCGCCTGGCTAACCCCGGCCTGACCCACCTGCACAAGAGGCTTAAACGGATGGGCCAGGGCCCGTAAGTATTTTCTCTGAAATCCTGCCAGTTCGCTCACGTTTGTCCTTCTTTCGCTTGGCCTAGTGCTTATTCTTCATTGCCGCAAGCTGCTCTTGCAGCTGCTTCTTCTCGGCGCTCAAGACCTCCAGCCCTTCCCAGTCCAAAGCCATGGCCGGATCGGCCATTCGATTAATCAAAGCCTCGATGCGTGCCTCCAACTCGCCCGCTTGCACCTTGGTATTGCCAGCAGGCTTGTCGACTTTTTTCTTGGCTTTGGTTTTGGTTTTGGCCTCGTCGCCACCCTTGCCGCTGGAGTCTTCCACCAATGCGCCCAGATCGGGTTGGTGAGAAAGGTCTGCCATGATAGCCCGCTTGCGACGCAACTCGCTGTATCGACCCTCAACATCAACAATACCCCGGCCCTCGATGGATAGTATGCGCTTGGCCACCTGATCCAAAAAATGCCTGTCGCGGCTTACCACCATGACCGTGCCTGGATAATCCCCCAGGGCGGCGGCCAGTCGCTCCGTACCCTCACAATCCAAGTGCTGCGTGGGCTCGTCCAACATCAAGACCGTGTGCTCACCCAAAATCAACAAAGCGGCGGCCAGCAAGCTTTGCTCGGCCTGGCTCAAATCCTCCACCTTGGCGTTGAGCCTCTCGTCATCAAAACCCAAAGCCGCGGCAACAGCGGCCATGCGCTCATCGCTCAGGCCCTCGGCGGCAGCGCTGAGCTCCTGCCTGACTCGACGGCCCGTGCTCAAGCCGTGAACCTCTTGATCAAGGTAGCCCACCAGGGTCTTAAATCCGCGCTGGATGTGACCGCCTTCCGGGGATTGCACATCGGCCAGCACCTTGAGCAAGCTGGACTTGCCGCTACCCACGGGCCCCACAATGCCTATCCGCTCGCCACGCTCAATCGCAAACTCCACGCCGCTCATCAGATCCTGCCCCCCGGGGCGAAGCAAGAGCTTGCGTACCTGAAAAACCACCTTGCCGCTGTGTTCCATTTCACGATGAGGCATGGCGTTTTGGGCTTCCGGATCCAGACCCAACCGATCGGCCCGCATGCTCCGGTACTTGTCGAAGTCCGCCGGATAACTATGCAAGCTGCCATCACTCTCCACGCCCACCAATCGAGTGCAGAAGTGCTCGATGAAAGAGCGGTCCGACGACAAAACCAAAACGGTGCCTTTGTATACGGTTAAAAAACTCTCCAGAAACTCGGTGGCCTCGATGTCCAAAGAGCGGGTCGGCTCATCAAGCACCATGATATCGGCATCCGAAACCAAAAGCCGCACCAAGACCAGACGATGGCGCTCCGCGCCGGCCAACAAATGCACCGGCTGATTAAAAGAAGAAGCATCGAAACCCACCAACTCCAAAGCCCGGGTCACTCGACGCTCCAGCATCAAACCACCGGAGGTTTTGTAACGCCCCTCCATATCCGCCAGTCGAGCCTCGGCATTCTCGCCCTCTTCCCGCGCCTTGATGATCTTTTGGCGCAAGGCCAAAAGCTCGGCCTGCTCGGCCATGGCCGCTTCGAACAACAAGACATTTTCAGGAAAGGCAGAGGCCCTGGATGCGCTGGCCACTCGCAAACCTGGTTCCAGTTTCACCTGGCCGCTCTCCGGCTCACGTCGACCGTCCAGCAAGGCCAAGAGCCCCTGCTTGGCGGCTGCGCCTGGACCCACCAGGACCACATGTTCACCGCGATCGATCTTTAGATTCACGCCATCGAGTACAGCCTGGCCGGCGATGGTCAAACAAATATTTTCAAAGGAAACCAGAGGCATGATGCTTCACCCACCGACCACGACTCCCGAGCCGGGCGGCCATGACTTAAGATGACTTTTTGTTGTCCTTGGGCTCTTTGGCTTTGGCCTCATCCGCTTTGGCGTCGCTCGCGGGTGGGGTCTTGACCGCTTCCTTGGCCGGCGCTACGTCGGTCGCCGGATCGATCGCGGTCTCCTGAGAGGCTTCTGTCTTGGCGGGCGCAGCCGCTTCTTTCTTGTCTAAGGCATAGCGCAGCAAGAAGAAGGCACCTGTACCGATAGCCATCGCGACAACCACAAAGATAAGAACTCGCTTAACCTTGGAGCCCATGGACACACCGGCTGCAGCCATGAAAAACTGTGTCTGGTTCGGGGCGTTGGGATCCGGCCCATTGGCAAAACCCGGCTTGGGTGCCGCCTTGGGCGCCGACTTGGGTGCTGCCTTGGGCGCCGGTTGCGGGGCCGCCTGGGGCACCGGTTGCGGGGCTGCCTGGGGCGCCGGTTGCGGGGGCGCCTTGGGCGCCGGTTGCGGGGCTGCCTGGGGTGCCGGTTGCGGGGCTGCCGGAGGCGTTGCTTGTGGGGCCGCACTCATGGGGTTGCCACACTTGGCACAAAAACGGGCCCCATCCGGATTCTCCGTACCACATGTCGCACAGAAGGGCATGTCCATCTCCTTGTTCAAACAGCTGCGAAAATTTACCGTAAACGCCTTGCAGTCAACAACATTCTGTCCCGGAGGTCAACCTTCCTGGGCAGGACCCGTGGCCATCCGACGCAGGGTGTCAGGGTAGCCCGCCAGCCTCTCTTCGCTGAGGCGCTGCCTCAGGCTTGGGTCCATGTTGTTTAGGCGTTCCAGCATGGCCCCACGCTCGGCCCGGGAAAACAACTCGGGAGCCAGGCTCAAGGCGTTAAGCTCAAAATCCATCCCACTTCGGCGCAAGGCGTCCAATCCGCCCCAGGCGGCCTCCCAGGCATCGGCCTTGGCCCCAGTGATGCGCTCAAACTGATCGATGGTGCCCGCTTTGATGGAAAGGTTCAGGTGCAGGCGTCCACCAAAAGACAAAAGCCCTTTGATTATCTCTGGTTGGACACCCAGCACCACCCCATTGGTCTCCAGGCTCAAACGCCCCGGCAAGCGCAGCAGGGCATCGATTAAATCCAGCACACCCGAACTTAACACCGCCTCTCCGCCACTGATACGCAAGCGATGGGCCGCCGCGGGCAAGCGGCTGTGTTGTCTATGGCGGCGGATGTTCTGCCGAAGTGCGTCAAAGGTCCACCAACTCGAACGCCCGATCGGGTCTTCCCGTTCCGGACCCGCCCAACAATGCACACAGGCCAAATTGCAACCTGGCACATAGACTGTCAGAGCATTGTCAAAAGCACCCGCCGCGCCGATGCGCACAAGGCGCCTGCCACCCGGACGCTCCAACTGTCCACTCAGGGCGCATGATCGCTCCATCGCATCGAAAAGGGCCATGCCTCAGGCCTCCACGCGAGTGGCCTCGGCCAGCCAAAGAGGCTCGGCCTGGTTGTGCGAAAGGGCGGTCAAGAGCGTCCGCAGACCCACCCGGTCCAGATCTCGCAAAACCTGGGTTCGACTGGGCCAGAAGCAACAGCCCGGCAGCTTGCGACCATCCGGCAAAGGATAATCGAAGACCGCCAAGTGACCGGACTCACCGGGACCACCATCCAAAAAATCCAACAGGAGTTTTCCCCTGGGTGCCAGGGCGTCCGCCAAGCCGGCCAACTGCCGCACGACGCAACCTGGGTCCAACCACAAACCCCCACTGACCAGCCCCAGGGCCAAGACCCAATCAAAACGCCGAGCGCCAAGAACCCGCGGCAAATCCGCCGCCGCCGCTACAAAACAGCGCTCGGAAGAAAGCCGATGACGAGCTCGACACAAAGCCACCATGGAGGCGGAAACGTCAAAGGCCCAAGGCTCATAACCCATGGACGCAAGCTCGGCTATACCACGCCCCGTGCCGCAACCTGCCACCAGGACCCTGCCTGCCCGACGTTTCCCGGCCTCGAGGCGACCAAGAACCAAGGGGTCAAGCCCATCATCCCAGAGCTCAAGCCCTCCCTCAACGGCCTCGGCGCAGTTAGCGACGAAAGCCTGATAACGAGCCTCAGTCGTCGGCATAGACATCTTCCTCGCTCTTAATTTCCACGGAGCGAAAACCTGCGTCGGCCCTTTCCCTCATCTCCGCCTCCCAGACCTCAAGCCCTTCGGCTGCAATTCGTCTCAGGTTCTCCAAATTCCAGCCTTGGTATTTGCGCACCAGGCGCGCCAGGTATTCGCTGGCACCGAAGGGAAAGTGAGCATCTTCTCCCCGAAGGCGAGCCCGCCCCTCCCGCAGCCGCCGCGTCTCCGCCGAACTGGACTTGAGTCGGCCATCCGCGCAGGCTGAAAGGTCGGCACAATGCGCACAGGTTTCAAGTCTTCGCTCTTTTGCGCAAACCCGCACCGGACAGATCATCGGACCACCCCCCGCGGCGCATCCCGGGCAGGCAGGCGTGCGCGCCAGGCGGTCCAGTACATCGAAAAACACATCCACCTTGGGTCCCTCGGCGGGATGCAAACGCTTGGCCAGTCCCAAAAACCCTTGTCGCCGAATGCCTTGCAAAAGCCGCCCGGCCTCCGCGGCCAGCTCACCGCGATAAGCCAGGCAAGCACCACAATAGGCACCGCAGGCACCGGCAAGGGAAGGTTCGGGTTCTGTCTTCAACATGAAGCCATGAAACCCCAAGGCGTCATCCCAGTCCAATGAAAATTGAAGAAAAAATACACATGCTGTGGTATTGCAAAGAAATCCCATGAACAAAATCAAACTCAGCCTTGAACAGGAACTGGGCCAAGGCGGAATCAGCGCCATGTGCGTCCTGGGCAAGCGAGACCCGCGCATGGTGGCGGCCATCCATCGCAAGCTTTGGATCTTCCTCGCCAACAAGTTGCAATTTGAGAGCCAGACCCAGACCGAACACATTGGCCCCATCACCTGCATGGCCAGTGAGCCCCAGCCCAAAGGCCGTGAGTACTTCGACGCATTTTTCGCCACCGGCTCGGCGGATGGACGCATCGAAGTCTGGAGCTTGAACCACCAGGCCCGCCCGGTGGCCGTGGCACACAGGCAGCTGGAAATCCCCATCCTGGATCTAAGCTGGAGTCGACCAGGCCCCAACACGGGACCACGGGGCATGCTGGCCGCCAGCCTTGCCGACGGCAGCCTCTTGGTCTGGCGCCCGGATGAAAACAAGGTGTGGCGCCAGGATTTCAGCGACGAGGCGCTCAAAAGCGTCGACTGGTTTCCCGATGCCCAGCACTTGGCGACCAGCGGAGAAGACGGCCTCTTGCGGATCGTCAAATGGCCCGAGGGCACCGAGGCCAAGGGTGGACTCTTTCGCCACTACAACGCCATCGATCAAGTGCGGGTCTCGTCCTGCGGTCGCTATGTGGCCTATGTAAGCGGTGACGAAAAAGCCGGGCTCTTCGATTTGTCTCATCGCGAGAATCGGGCCTTCGGCCCGCCCGGAGATCCCGTCCGCTCCCTGGGCTGGCATCCCGAAAAGCCTTTGCTTGTGGCAGGCACCCAGGGCGGCTTCAGCCTTCACTATGATGTGGAAGCGGACCTGTTGGACCAAAACGAGAAAGCACTTCACGTACATCCGGTTGAAGTCGCTATCTTTGAGCCCAGCGGCCTCCTCGCCTTCACCGGCGGAAGAGAGGGCTACATCCGCGGCTACAACAAACAAAAAGATCGATGGACAAACGCATGCAGCCACGCCAAAACCCCCTGCGGCTATGTCCTCTCTCTCTGCTGGCTCGATGAGGATCGCATCGCCGCGGGCCATTCGGACGGTCGCGTCTCCTACTGGAACAATGACGTCAATGGCCTGCCCAGATTTCACCAACAAGCTCACAGCCACAAGGGCCCGGTCTACGGTTTGGCCTTCCAGCCCGGCGGTCGAGCCCTTGCCTCGGGGTCCGTGGACAAGCATCTGCGCCTTTGGGATTTTCCCACAAAAAAATTGGCCCAGGACTTAAGCGAGATCCACAAAAAACCAATCTATGGGGTGAGCTTCTCTCCGGACGGGCGCTTCGTGGCCACCGGTAGCGGGGACACCTACCTGGTGGTTTACGACATCGCCGCCCTTGAGAAAAAATCCAAGGAAAAATTCGGCGAGGAAGAGTATTGGCATTTCGCCGTCCAAAACCGAGTCCTGAATTGTGTGGCCTGGAGTCCCGCCGGCGGCCTCATCGCCGTGGGCCTGTCCAACCATCAGGTGGTGATCCTGCCTGTGGATGCTGAAGGCAAGGTAAAGAAGGGCCCAACCCTCAAAGCGCACACCGACAGCGTGTCGGCCCTGGCCTGGGAACAAGACGGAAGCCACCTGTGGAGCGTGGGTTACGACAAACGCATCGTGCGCTGGCGCGCGAAAGACTGGCAAGCGGTGGCGCAAAAAGTAATCCCGGAAGGCGACCCATTGCAGGCCCTGGCCGTCCATCCCGACGGCGACCTTGTGGTCACCGGAGACTGGGACGCCAACTTGAGACTCTTTGACCTCGAGCTGAAGCAGCTTGGCAACCGACGATGGCCCCACTACAACGCGGTGGAGGCCCTGGCCTTCCACAAAGACGGCGAGCGCTTGGCCTCGGCCTCTTCCGACGGCCTGATCTGCACCTGGCGCATCGAGCGGAGCAATCTATGACTGAGTCCAAAAAATCATTCCTGGATTGGATGACCTTCACCGGCCCGGCGGAAACCGATGGCGAACTGTCGACTCATCTGTCGGATCTGGATGGACAGACCCTGGCCGACAAGCTCAGGCGGGCCTATACTTGGATCCTGAACAACGCCATCCTGACGCCCACCTACGACTTGGCCTTTGGGCTGGAGGCGGGCAAGCACTACACCTTCCCCAATGGCGACAGCCTGGTCTTGCCCGGTGAAGCCTCGTTCTCGTCGTACATCCTCATGCCGTTGCTGACCTTGGCCACCCGGCGGAAGTGCCTGCTCGTGGGAGGCCCCGGTCGGGGCAAGACCGCCATTGCCACCTTGATGGGCCTGGTGGCCGGAGTGGACAAGGCCGGTCTGCGGCGAGCCGTGCAACACGGACACCCCCAGCTGACCGTCAGCGATCTCTTAGGCAGTCCCCTGCCGGCCGATCTAATGCGGGCCGAAGAGCTCGAACAAGTCAAGGTGAGCTGGAAAAAATGGCTTTCCCTGCCGATCAAAATCATCGACGAGTACAACCGCATCCCAACCAAGACCCAGTCGGCCCTGCTCTCCCTCATGGCCGAGGGCTACGCGGAACAGTTTGGCCAAACCGTGGAGGTGGGCAACTCGGCCTGGTTCTTGACCGCAAACGATGATGGCGGTGGCGGCACCTTTCAGGTCATCGAGGCTTTGGCGGATCGCATCGACGTCACCGTGCGCTCTTTGAGCTTCAACCCCTGGTTTCTCGACACGCTCTTAGAGAGAATCGAAAAGCGCCAGGAGCCGGCCGACGTCATGCCGGACGAGGTGCGTTTTTCCGCCGAGGAGTTGGATCGCTTGCAGGCAGAAATCCTTACGGTTTCCGTGCCCCGCAATGTGCGCCGGCGCCTTGAATTGTTCTTGGGTGCCTTGGATTTCTGCCAACGAGCCAGCCCCCTCTTCGAGCACAAAAGCAAAGACGCCCTGAAACTCGCCGGACTGCGCCTGGCCCAGGTTTGCAACGCCGACTGCCCCTTAGACAAGCGTCGTCACATCTGTTCTCAGACCGAGAATGGAGCCAGCGTACGCGCCTTCATGACGCTTCTGGCCTACGCAAAAGCCCTGGCTTACTTCCGCGGACACAAGCAAGTCGGCATTGACGACATCCGGCAGATCGTCCCCTTCGTGCTTCACGACAAGTTGAGCCCCAACCGCCAATCGCCCTACTTCGACTCAGAGCGCCGGGGCCTTCTCACCGACAAAACAGCCTGGATCCGCAACATGTTCGACATGGCCATGGATCAATACGACCACCTGCGCCCCGACGATCACAGCCCCCTGGAAAAATACCTGGAAGAAATGGACAGGGGACTTGTGGGCCTCGGCAAAACCGAAACCAAGCGCCGCATCAACCGAATCGCGGCCACCATTCGCGAGTACCAACGGGGTGGCGAGCTCTCGGCGCCGGTCTACATGGACCTGGCGGTGCTCAAAAGCCTGTACCTGCGCTATCAGGCCTATATGCATTGGCAGGAAAACAAAAACAGAAAGCCCAAGGCTTGAGCCCAAAGCGAAAATCTCGCCCCTTAGACGAGTCCCATCGCCCCACTTGGCGCCGGGCGCTTTCCGCCTGGGGCCTCGGCGTGGATCTGGGCCTGCCCGAGGAGCTTTTGGACTCAGACGATCTCGCCTTCATCGATCTTCGGGATCGGCGCACCCGGGTCAATCTGGGCTTGCTGAATAACATGGGCCTTGGCCAGCACCTTGAGGCCATCTTCGCCCATGAGGCCGGCCATCACTGCCGTCACCCGCAAACGCTAATCAGAAGCGCCAAGCTGATCGCCCGACAGCGTTGGCTGTTGAGGGTCTTGGAAACAGAACAACCTGGCAACGCCCGTATCGGAAAGCGATTCGCCGAAAAACGTTACGACTTCCTGCTCAACCTGCTCTTGGACATCCGCATCAACCACAGTCTGGCCGATCGCTACGGCGATTCCTTCCAGGCCATCTACACGCGAATCCTGCATGATGCCCCTGATCCACTCACGGCCGTCTTCTCCTTCACCATGGCCTGCTACGACGCCCTGTGGTCCATCCCGAAGGAGCGAAGACTGGCGAACAAGAGGGCAGCGAAGACCTTAACGCGAGTCTCGTCGACATGGCAAAGTGAAGCGGAGCAATTGGCCGAGGATTTCTCACGGGCCGGTGACAACGGCTTTCTTTGGCTGGACCTGTACCTGGAAGCTGTCTGGCCCTACCTGGTGGAAGACAGCACACAAGGCCCGATCCTGCATCAGGGCCTGACCGAGGGCTCCCTGGTGGCCAACCTGGACGATCTTTCGCCCGAAGAGCTGGAACAAGTCATGCGGCGTCTTCGCGATGAAGATCAAGCCGACGACGAACGCGAAGCGCGCAAGCATCCGGTGCTGGTTGAGCTCCCCCCGGACGAAGATTTCGATCCCGAGGCCGAATCCCCCCAAAACCCCAGCCTGGGCGAGCTGATCAACAAGGCCGGCAGCCTGGGCCAAAACCAACGCACCATCAACAAACTGCTGCGCTGGTTTTACCAACGTGAAGCAGAGCGCTACGAAGTTCGCCTGGAGCAAGAAGCCCGAAACGAACCCATGGTGCCCACCACCTTGAAAACATGGGAGCCGGAAAGCGACACGGCCGCCATTGACTGGACCGCGTCTCTGGGCCGCATGCCCGTGGCCATCCCCGGCTTGACCCTGCTGGAACGAGAGTACGAAAACGAAGTGGTGGGCCAGAGCACAAAAACCCCTCCCTGGATCGAAATCTACATCGACTCCTCCGGCTCCATGCCCAACCCGTCGACTCAATTCAGCGCCCTGGCCTTCGCCGGCTTGCTGCTGGCGCGCGCTGCCCTGCGCGCAGGCTCCATGGCCCGCATCATCCAGTACAGCTCTGAAAACATGGTTTTTGCCATGGAAGAATTCAGCGCCGATCAAAACGCCATCGACGACGCCCTGCTGGAGTACCTGGGCGGCGGCACGCTTTTTCCCTTCGAGCTCTTGAGCGAAAGTTGCGAGCGCTTCCGCTCTCACACCCGCATCGAGCGCGTGGTGATCTCGGACCAGGACTTCTTTTACAACCTGGGCAAAACACATCTGTCGGCCAGCGCGGCAGAGGTATTGAGAGAGGCCTGCATCCCTCCCCATCGCTTGACCGCAATTTTGAACCTGGGCCCCCTTGGTGACAACCCGTCGCTTCAGCCCTTCGGCTTGCTGGACACCGGCATCAGACTCTTGAGTATCAAAGACTGGAACGAGCTACACGGCGTGGC
>JAFCZJ010000360.1 GCA_019314375.1 Deltaproteobacteria bacterium
GATATGCAAAAGTATCACGGATGCTGGTCAGCTCCGTCAATACAGAGTTGTCAGCTCTGCCTCTTGCAAAAATCCAGAAAAACCACAATTGAAAAGAGGAATCTTTGTGGTAGCAGGCTTCCAGCCTGCGTAAAGTTGTGATTTTTCAATAAGTTGTAGTTGCGATGGAAATCGCAGGCAAGATGCCTGCGCCACAATAAGCCCTGATGTCGCGATTTTTGCAAGCGCCTCAGCTGAAAGCGCGACTTATCCTAAGGATTGCCTCGCTTTTTCGAAGCAGTTCGAGGATAAGTCGCCAACCCGGCGAAGCCGGAACCAAAAGGCGACAGGCTGGCCCGCCGGGTAGCTATCAGCTATCAGCTTTCGGCAGGACACCGTGTTCGATAAGTTCTGATCGGGTTGACGGGGGCATCCTCCCTGCGGAGCAGTGATTACCGACGCCACAGCAAGCGCAAAGCTGACAGCTGATAGCCGACAGCTGACAGCAACTTATCCCCCGTTTCTGGTTAGAATTTTCGAAGCTCCTTGGGGATAAGTTTCTAAAAACGAACCCGCACAAAGACAGTGACATCGGTGATGTCCATGTCCAAGGCGGCCGCCAGAACGGACTCACCATCGGAGCTGTCGATGCCCTTCCAATCAACATCTCGATATAGAGCCAGCCATAGCCGGTGATGAACCTCCAGTTATCGGAGAACATTCGCCGGTATTCGAAATAGAGGTAGGGCAGGGGGCCGGTTCCACTGGTGTCAGAGGAGGCCTCTTCGCCGACATTTTCCTCGCTCCAAGCCAGGCTGACCGAGAAGTCCATCACCCGCAGGCCGATCCCGAAGCCGGCTGCCCAACGCTCCTTGACCCACGGGTAGTAGGTGTAGTCGAGAAAGGTCTGAGTAATGTCGAAGCCGAGGCTGATGTTGGCGTCGATGGGGATGATCTCGTCGCCCCACTGGATCTCGGTCAGAGCCTGTGCCGACGAGGCGCGGGTGATGTCCTGCCAGCGCACACCCAGCTTGTGCTTGCGGGCGATCTGCCACTCGAAGGCCACAGTCGGGATCGTCTTGTCGCTGCCCAGGTTGAGGTCGTCCTCGAAACTGAGGGTTGTGCCCTTGCCGAGAGCTTCGGAGTCCAGTCGGATCTCGGTCGACATTGCCACCCAGCTGCCCCCGACCTTGAAATTGAACTTGTCGAAGAGGGGTCCGTACTTGCTTTGTGCCTCGACCGGCGGCGCCGCCGCGAGCACCAGGGTCACGACCACAAATGAAACGACAAGAACGCTACGCTGTTTGACACATGACATGAAATGCTCCTTGCTGCAGACACCCTATTCTATGCCGGTTCGCTGACGAGTCAAAGAAAAGGTCATCAGTGGCGCGGGCGTTGGTCGCATTTGTTACGATGGAAGGCCTCAAGGAACGACAAAACCATCGTTTACCGAAAGGAGAGGCACCGCCCGATGACTCGTAGATTCAATCTGCTGATTCTCATCCCGTTGATATCGGTGTTATTGATCGCTGCCGCCCTGCTTTATCTCAATTATGCAGACCTGGGCGGTTGGCGGTACCCGGTTGAACGTTTGATCTCGGAAAGCCTCAGCCGGGAGATGGCCATCAACGGGATCTTCGAACCGGAAATTGGGCTCACGACCAGTATCACCGCCGGCAATCTCACTTTGGCGAACGCCGATTGGGGTTCCTCGCCGACGATGCTTTCGATCGATCACCTCGAGCTTGAATTCAGCCTGCTGTCACTGCTATTTCGGCCGATCCGCATCGAGCGTCTTGAGATCGATGGAGTCCGGGTTCTGATCGAGACCGATGTTGAGGGTCACGCCAACTGGCATTTTCAAACCGGGGACGAGGATGAGGGAGATTCCGGTCCGCTCAAGCTGGCGTTGGGGAAGATTGACCTCACAGACCTGGAGGTCATCTCTCGAGATGCCTCACTGGACCACACGGTCGAGCTTGGGTTCACGAGCCTCAATATTCGTGGCGACCAGACCGACACGCTTGACCTCACACTCGACGGTCACCTCAATCGCACAGGTCTTTCCATGACGGGTCGATTGGGTCCGCTTGCCGACGTGCTGCAAGGCAAGGCCCTGCAGTTCGATCTCACAGGAAACCTCGGAGCCATAGAGTTTTCGACCGGCGGACAGATCGCAGATCTGAAAACACTGGGCGGGGCCGACCTCAGGGCTGAAATTCATGGGGCGGATCTGGCCGCTGCCGCTGAGATCTTCGGCCTGTCTGACCTTGAAAAAGGTCCTTTTCGACTGGCCCTCGACGTCAGGCCGGAAACCTCCGGCACCGGTTTCGAGTTGGATATCTCGGCGGGTGGGGTCGGCGCCGAGATCGCCGGCACGGTCGACTCGTTGATCGCCCCCGGCATGCTGGATGTGATGGTCGAGGCATCGGGCCCCAATGTGGCGACGGTCGGAAAGGTCTTCGGCGTCGATGACCTTCCGGTTGAAGACTTCTCCATCAGCGGTCAGGTTCGATGGCAGGGTTTTTCGATTTCTTGCGACAATATCAAGGTGCGGGTGGGCGACAATTCGCTCTCGGCAGACGGTGTGCTTGGCCGGCCACCGCTGATGTT
>JAFCZJ010000111.1 GCA_019314375.1 Deltaproteobacteria bacterium
GGTTCTATTTTGAAGCTTAACCTGGTTACAGGCACGCTTGAAGGCCTTGGCCATCTTGATTTCCATGCCCTTGGGCTGGTTCAGCAAGCGCACATGAATCCGGAGACCCAGCTTCTGCTGCGCACCGTCGAATTTTCCGATGGCGACCAAGGACTTTCCAATGGCGTCGGCCACTGCTGTCTGAGCCTTAGGACCTTCCCCTTGCAGCATCTCCAGTCGCCTGGTTGTGCTTTGCTCGATGATCTGCACCTGAAAACGGCATGAACCACCCTCACAACTCACGGGCCCCAGCCGCAGTTCCAAATCTGCGCCCGACAGACTGCCGGTCACTCCACCCGGGCCGCCTTCGCTCCCCTCTATGGTGGCAAGCATGGCTGCCATGTTCTTAGCGCTGTCCAGGTACTCCCAGTGAGGCTTCCCTCTTTTCATCAAGCCCGCCTGCACCATGTTCTGTACCATCAGAGCAGGCAGCTTGCTGGGCGCTTTCTTGTCCGCAGCGTGGACGACGATGGACAAGGGACTTTGGGCCATGGCGATCCCCGTCCAAGCCAAACTCAATCCCAGGCAGAGAGACAATATCATCGACACCTGCTTCATCCTATCCTCCCCTTCCTACTCACAAAGGCGTGTGACTGGATTGCAAAGTTGTCCAAGATGCTCGTCTTCGGACCAGATGCAACGGTTGGTGGCGCAGGACGGGCTGTGTTGCAGGCAGGTCTCGCCCTGTTGTTCGCAATGGCTCAGACCGCAGTCGCCCACCGATGTACAGGAGAATTCATAAGGGGGATGGGGGCAGTCTTCCGGGCAGGTGCAGAAATTCTCGCCCATGTGATATTGGCAGTTGCCGTCTCCGCAAGGAGCGCAGATCAAGGCCCAGCAACTGTCGAAACAAACGACCCCGTCCACGCCCCCCATGCCTTCGCCCATGGGTTGTCGAGAAGGCAAGGATCTCAAGCCCGGACAGCACATGCCCAAATAGGGATAGTAGCTCTGACCCGCGCCCACGCAGGGCTCGATCATGCAACACAAAGAATTTGGATCGGTACAACCATGGCTCTCCTGGGCCACCTGCCCCTCATAGCAATACTCGGCATCTTCCACGCACTCGCCGCCCATTTGGGCACAAAAGGTGTCGCCGGAGCACAAAAGCGCCGGCTCCGCCTCGCATGACCAAAGGCCGGCGATACAGCTGCACCAGGGCACAGTGCCCCCGCCCATGCATGACCAGCTCAGGACCTGTCCCTCCACGCAACCCGTATTGCAGTCTTTGGGACAGGAGCCCGCGCCCTGCTCGAGGTCGTCGCAGC
The DNA here is from genome assembly GCA_019314375.1 of Deltaproteobacteria bacterium. Taxonomy (GTDB): domain Bacteria; phylum Myxococcota; class B64-G9; order B64-G9; family B64-G9; genus JAFCZJ01. The sequence goes on from JAFCZJ010000111.1 coordinate 1,308, forward strand.
GCCCGTCTCCGCATTCACCCGCGCAGACGCAAGCCTCCTCGGCCAAATCGCAGCGGGCCGTGGGCGTCTCGGGCGTGCCGCTACAATCCAGGGCCTTGCAATGCTCGTCCTCGACGCAGACCACGCAAAGGCCCCACACACACAATTCCGTACCGCATTCGCCCTCGCTGCAACGGCAGCGACAAAGCCCAAGATTCAAATCACAGAAAGGATTTTCGCAACCCATCCCCACGCTCTGACATTCGTTATACGTGGTGCAGAGCACCCCGCCCGCATCGCCCCCGGCGTCCGAAGCCGCGTCGATGCCAGCGTCTTGACCCGCGTCTTGACCCGCGTCTTGACCCGCGTCTTGACCCGCGTCTTGACCCGCATCCTGACCCGCATCTGTCGTGCTTGAACTCCCGCCACAGGCAATCAGGAACAAACAAATCAAAAACAACACGCAAGCGCGCGTACCGGCAGCCATGTTCGACTCACTTTCAGCTGGTTGATCAATAAATCGATGATAAAGGTACGATGCGTGTTTGGCAAACGTGAATCGTCAGGCGCTAGTTTGCTTCCATGAGGCATTCTCCAGGCATGATCACCGAGCCCTCTCCCTCCTCAAGGCAGGTGGTCTCCGACAAGCCGTCCAAACAGTCGTCAAAAAAACTGGCTGGCGGCAGGGCTTCCTCCGGCCTGTCGCAAAGAGCTACCCACTGGTCCTCGCAAGCCGCCAGGTCGCCGCAATCCTCGGGCACCCCACCCCCCCAAGAAATGCAACAGGCGTCACCTGCCGTGCAGTCACAGGCCATTTCGCACAACTTGGTCATGGAAGAATTGCAAAGCCCACCCGCCGAGTCCCCACAGGCGGCCACACCAGCCGACATCGCGAACAACAAAAGCATCAACAAAAGCATCATCGTGGTTCTCATTGGCATTCTCATTGGAACCCTCCTTCTTGGATGCTAACGTCCAAACGATGGAAGCATCAAGGCAAAGAAAAAGCCCGGGATCTCCCCCCCTTGCAGGCATCCTGGTCCTTTGCCTCACGGCCAGCCTGATGCCCGGATGCTGGCATGTCTACTCCGGATCACGCGAAGCGGGTTGCCGGGAAGGCATCACCTATCTTGAGGCCAGCTACATGGCGGCCCAGGGCAGGGCTCGTTTGGACTCAGAACACGAGTCGACATGCGACAGTGCCCATTCATTGATCGGCTTTGCGCCTTGTGACTCGCATGCCCATCCCGTGGTTATCTACGTCCCGGGCACCGTCCAGCCTCATGATCACGCCTTCATCCTGCAGGTGCTCGAGGCCCTGGCCCACCAAGGCTACGCAGCCTTCAGTCTCGACTACGCCAACCTCTGGCCCGGACAAGACTGCGCCCGATACCGAGCCCGAGCCCGATGCATGTTCGATCCCAAGTCCGAAGGCAGCGCATTGTCGACCCTCTGCGCCCTGCCCCAAACTGACTGCGATCGGGGCCTGGCCGTGCTCGGGCACAGCCAGGGGGGCTTGATCGCCATCCTGGCGGCGGACTTTGCGCCGCAAGTCCGATGGGTGCACGCCATGGGTGTCACAGCCAACCCACCCGCCAACCTCAAAAACTTAGACTGCGTCCTGCCCAAAACCCGCCGCCTGCCGGCCGATCACTTGCTGGTAGCCTGCGGAGATTGCGACGTCTTCTTCGACGGCACCCGCCTCAATTCCTGCGCGGCCCGTTCACCCGGGGTCAGCCGGGGCTTGGAAAACCTGACCGGCATGCGCTGCGCTTCCCAACAGGGCTGCGTCGGCCACAACGACACAGGTGCCCGATTCGGCTGGATCAAAATCCCCGGTTCCAAACTGCGAGACAAAGAGGCGGACCACTGTTACATGTTCCACCAAGGCTGCTTCGGCCCACCCGACAAAGCCTGGATGACCGATCCCTCCCTGCCCTGGGCCCTGCCCGCCCTGCTCGACGACCTCAAGCGCGCTTTCCTGTCAAAAAGGTCTATCCCTCAGCAATGAGCCATGGGTGGCATAGAAGCTTCGTTCTCAATTTTTTGCTCAACAGGAAGGCTCAGGCCAGATGCCCTTGATCTTCAACATGGCCACGATGTGTTCGGCGATCTGCTCATTGCTGAAAGACGCACTATTGTATGTGAGCTGAAAGGCCGAGCGGCCCGGATGCGTCGACTCGTATAGTCGGCGCAGGTAGTCACGAGCGGCGTCCCGGGTCCGGACCAAAATCGCGGCGCTGTCCCGATCGATACCCTGGCGAATGGCCACTCGCTCGATGCGCCAATCTTCCGGCGCCTCCAGGCGCACCGACAAGCCGTTGGGTAGATCCTGGGTGGCTCCCGCCCCGCCTTGACCGATGATGATGGCCCGCCCCCCATGCGCGATCCGCCGGATGAGCAGGGCCACATGTCTGCGGACTTCAAATCCGGGCATGCTTCGCTCGGAAGAAAAACTTCGCAGCAGACTGGCCATCATGCTGGGCTTGCTGCGCCGCTCTTCTTCCAATATCTCGACTCGGATCTCGGTCTCCCCTGAAAGCATCTTCAGAATGCCCCGGTTGTAGATCATCCAGGGCAAATCGGCTTCGGCCTGCCGATCCAGGATCTTCACCAAGGCCAGTGCCAATTCATAACCCGCACAGCCATACTGCCGCGACAAGGTCAGGTAGGGACCACTTTGGATATGATGAAGTTGGTGGTCGGATTCCCGCCGATGATGCAATTCAGTGAAATACTGTCCGAGTGTCTTTCTCGTCATGCTTCCCCCATTTCCTTAATCCTACATCAAGGACAGACAAACTCCAGTACGAAATCCCCCGTCACATCGTAGTCGTATGTCGTGGCCTCGATGGTCCATGTGCCCCCCACCAGAATCGAGCCCGCCAGATAAGAATTCGTGTCAAACAAACCCGCGTCATCGTTGTAAGCCTGCACATCGCCATCCGGGCCTAAGAGGATCAAATACGTATCCACCGTGGCGCTGCTCAAGCTGATCTCGATGTCCTGATCTTCGACGGCCTCAAAGGTATACAGCCGTCCGTAGGAGCCGGCCCAATCCGGCGCCTCGCATTGTCCGGTCCATGACCCATTGACCACCTGTCCGCAGTCGATGCCGGAAGTACAGGAAGCACCTTCCTCACAGGAAAGTTGAAGGTCGAAGGGTCCCGTCACCGCCGCCAAATAAGTCGTCGCCTCGATGGTGTAGTCCCCGTCGGCGGGCAAGATGGTGACGATTTTTGAATCCAGGCTGGCACCCCCGTCATCGTCGGAATCCACCACGGCGCCGGCGGCGTCCAAGAGGTACAAATAAGTATCCGTCTCACTGATGAGATCGATGGTCACCTGATGACCAGCCGTGCCGGTGAAGGTGAACTGCTTGGCGTAATTGCCCACCCGCTGGGTGGACTCGCATCCAGCCTCAAAGGCCCCGCTGGCAAAACCCCCGCAGACGATGGGGCTGGAGAAATCCGCCGCTTCGCATTCGGCCTGGAGCACCACGCACTGGCCGCTCAGTTCATCGCATTCATAGCCCGCGCCACAACCATCCACCCTGCAGTCGAATGCCTCGGGCTCGCACTGGCCTGTCTCGGTGTTACAGACATAGTCCACGCCACAGCCGTCTACGTTGCAGTCGAAAGCATCCGGTTCGCAACGTCCAGTGCCGAGATTGCAATGACTGTCGGGGGGACAGGAACCCTCGGTGCAGGGCGTAAAACACTGGCAAGCCACGGGATCACAAAGCTCGGTCACCGGGTTGCATAGGCCACCGCAGCAGTCCATTTCCAGACATTGATGGCTTGCGTAATCGCAAATCGCAGGCTCCGCGCAGTCATCATTGGAGTCACAGCCCGGCTTGCATAGGCCGGACACCTCATCGCAATACTCGCCCAGGCGACAACCCGTGGCCACGCAACCCGTGGTCACGCAAAGCCCCTCCTCGCAAACCTGATTCTCAGAAGGGCAATCCCCGTCCACCAAGCATTGGGTTCCTTCGGCCGCGCACTTGCCGTCCAAACAAAGTGGCAATTCAGGATTCGTGCAATCTTCATCGTTCTCGCAGGGGGTGATGTCGATCACACAGGAGCCAAAGTTGCAGTGCATGCCCACACAACAGTCTTCATCATTGAGGCAAACCGCCGCTGGCACCACGCATTCGCCATCTCGACACACCAGGCATTCGCCGCCCGCACAATCTTCCCGACTGACACAGCCCACATCCGTCGAACAAGCGCCACGGTCGCAGATCTGGCCGCTCGGGCAATCCTCGTCCACCACGCAAACCGCCACACAAAGCCCATCCAAACAAGTTTGGTCCGCATAGCAATCACAATCATCGATGCAAGTCCCGCTGATGGGCTGGTTTTCGCAGAGCAAGGTCGTCCGGTTACAGCTTTGCCCCGCATCGCATTCACCATGACAGCCCGAGGGACAGGGAGTCGGTGCGGTGCATACGCCTCCGTTGCATTCCTGGTTCTCACAACAGTCGGCGGAGATCTCACAAACCACCGCACAATTATCGCCCGCATCCTGACTTGCCCCATCATAGACCCATCCCGCATCCGGCAAATCATCAACTGGACCGCAGGCCAGGGGTAAAGCCAAAAAAGCAAACAAAAGCACTCTCAAGCACACATGTTTCATGACGATCTTCCTTTGAACACTGAAGACAATTATTCTACACCCAAACAATGAAGCTTTGGGGAAAATCTAAAACCCCCAAAGAAAAGGATAATGCGTTAGGGTTCATAATCGAGAAGGAGGCAATCCATCAAATCCAAATTCACCACAGCAATCACATTATTCGCGGCGATATGGCTCACCGCCTGCGGAGGGCGAGGTGATCCCTCCACCGGGTTGGACAAACAGTCCTTGCTGGTGGACCTTGAGCAGCAAGACACCAGGTTACTCTGCTCCTGGGCGATTGAAGTCACCGACGGTCTCCTATGCGAAGACGGCGAACATCTGAACGGATTCACGTTCTACGAATGCTCCGAAACATACGAACACTTGCCCGCGGGCTGCGAGGCAACCGTGGGCCATTTCGAAGATTGCTTCCTCCTGCTGAGAGCATGCGGCGAGGACGCAGCGCTGGTGCTGGCCGCCTGCAACCCGCTCACTACTTGCTCAACGGGCGAATAGGGATCAATTTCTTTCTGGTTTGCGTTCTTCGGGGCTGGCCTGCGCCAGGAGAAATCGGCCCAGGAGGCGGGACATGGCCAGGATCGATAGCGTGGGCGGGACGCCCGGCGAAATCGGCAAAACGCTGGCGTCACAGACGTAGAGGTTTTCGAATTCGGTGGCAAAGCCCCGGTCGGTGAATTGGCCCATAGCGATGGTGCCGCCAGGATGTCCGCCGGCCCAGCGCAATTCGGATATCGATCCGGGCTTGGCGCCGGCCTTGAGCATAATCTCCTTGGCGATTTCGACACCCTTGTTCATGCGCTTTTCATCTCGCTCGGTGATCACCTTGCTGACCCGCTCGTTTGGAAAAATAGTACCGCGGTCGTCTTCGGCCAACTTGACGAACAAACCCATGCCGCGCCTGACGGAAAACAGTTTGTGCCAATTGCGGACCCCCACCCCGAGCCGGATGAAGCTCATCACCAGCCAGGTGCCGAAAGCCCCGTTGTTGCCGATGATAAAACCATCGTCCTTGAATGACTCGATGGCGTGGGTGAAGGTGGTTTCGCCCCAACAGCCTCCTCGCTTGTGTTGGTTGACGCCATAAATGATGACCATGGGATCCATAAAAAAACGCTGCCCCACGCCCTCGACATCCGATCGCTGAAGAATGGCCGGGCTACCGATCCCGCCGGCCGCCAAAATCACCTTATCGGCCATGATGCGGCGACCGCCCTTGAGCATGACGCCGATTGCTTTCTTGCCGCTCTCGTCGAACAGGACCTTTTGCACCGGGCTCGACCAGGCGAGATGGGCTCCATGGGTCAGGGCTTCTTCAATGTATTCGCGCGTGGTCCATTTGGCGTTATGCGGACAGCCGAGCATGCACCAGTCGCAGCCGGGACGACATTTCTCCGTATCGATGAACTTTTGCTGTGGGGTGAAGGGGATGCCCATCTTCTCGGCAGCCTCCTGCATTCGGACCCCTCCGTTGCTTCCTGAGTGATTGAAAAAACGCTCCGGCAGGACATGGGTCCCGATCTCGGCCTTAATCTCTTCGGCCTCGGGTCTGAAGTCGATTCCCATGGCCTCTATCAAGGACGCTGTCGGATCGTAAACATTGGCGTTGTAGATCATGGACGAGCCGCCCACGGTCAGGCCGCGCTCCAGAACCACGCCCTCAAGCGAACGACAGAAAATGAAAAACTTTTCGGAAAGACGCATGCCGAATGGAAAACCCAAGAGGCGCTTGTGATAAGCACCGCGCTCAAGAATCAGGACCTTCTTGCCCGCCTTGGCCAATTCAAGCGCAACGGGAGCGCCCCCGGGGCCTGTGCCGACCACGATGTATTCGTATTCAGCGTCTATTTTTTTCCCTGAGCCCGTCATTTTCACGAAGCTCCCTCCGAGCTGTCGCATTCATTCTCAAGATTCTCTCGCCTGGCGCGAACTTGCTCCAACAAAGCTTGCACCCGGGTGCGAATTTGTCCCTGGCCGCCGCCGTAGAGTTCGCGTTCGAGCGCCAACAACAACAGGCCGTGCTTTTTGAATTCGCGCTTGAAGATAAACGCCTCTCCGCCCCAAAGATCACAGAATTTCAATTTTTCGATAATCGAAGCATCCACCGACAGTCTTTCAATCGCCGCTCGGGCATATGACAGCCTGCGTCTGAAGTCGTTCATCATCCGGGGGCAGGACAGGTGTTCCAAGTACCGCTTGGCCAAGGCCGGGATGCACTCGCCGGACTCATCCACCAAACCGTCGTAGTGGCGCGTACCGAAACAAAAACTGTCGCCAACGATGCTTGCGCCACAGTCCTCAATCAACTCGAGGTGCTCGCGCTCTTCCAAAGCACCCGACAGCATGAAAATCCGACAGTCGTCTTCGTTCGCGGTCGATCTGCCCCGGATGGCTTCTTTTACTTCTTCGAGGAGTTCGATGGCTCGTTCGACCGGCAGCGCGGTCACGGCAAGCACCAGGCTCAACATCTCACTGCCTTTGATCGGCACTTCTTTACTCAAACGCGAATCGGAGATCTCTTGCAGCAGTTCGCGCTTGCGGTTGTACAAGCGAATCGAAGCCCCAAGGTCTTCCGCGCTGATTCGACAAGAGAAGTGTTCTTCAATGGCGCTTTTGAGCCGCTCCATATGAACGGCCAAACGTGCCACGGCTGATTCACCCAAGACATGCGGAATCACGAACATGTGCAGAAAATCGGGCGACAGCTCGGCATGACGCCAGTTGTCGTAAGTACGGCGGGTGTGGTCGCAACCATTCGAAAAAACCACGCCGTCCAAGAACTCAAAATCCCCACAAAGGGCCTTGTCGAAACAATGCCGGACAAACGAACAATTCAAGCCGGAGAAATACTCATCGCCGCGATGGGTCCCCACAGAGCCCACGGCCCGCATGCGATAAGGGACCATGCCGGCGGCGTGGATAATTTCTTCGGGCACATAAGAACAAAAATACCCGATGACCCTCTTTCCCTCGGCCCGAGCCGAAGCGAGATGCTCGTTGTGGTCCCTGCCACCGAGCTCGCGAATCGTATCCCAACAAGATGCCATAGAGTCGTAGTATCACACATTGAACCCATAGAAAACGGGACCGGATGCCTCTATTTCCATTCGTTCTTATGGATTTCGTTGTTCTACAACTTGACCTGGCAGTAAAAGACTGATATCCATACGATTGCATGGATATTCCGAGAACTCAACTCGACCCACGAGTGGCCGCTCAGGCCCTTGGCCGGGCCATCCGCCACCAGCGCAAAGCCCTGCGTCTGACCCAGGCTCAACTGGCCCAACTTGCCGGCTGCGGGGTCGCATTCCTTTACCTGCTCGAGTCGGGCAAACCAACGGTCCGCTTGGACAAGTTGCTCGACGTACTCGACGTGCTGGGCTTGCAGTTGAAGCTGGAACTGGGCCGGGGCGGTCTGGTCTCCGAGGACTTGCCGTGATCTGGGAAGACATCCGTGGCCTCGACCAAGCCCAAGTCTATCGCGGCAATGAGCTCATCGGTCACATTGAGCGCACGGCCCATGGCGCGATCTTCGAATTCGGACCCGACGAAAAACCAGGCGAAACAGCAGGTCTTGGCTTTCGCATGCCCGCGAACCAGCCACGTTACGAAGTGACAGGCGTCAACCTCCACCCCTTCTTCGCCGGCCTCATACCCGAGGGCCGGAGGCTGTCGGCCCTGCTCGACAGGGTCAAGACCTCGGCGGACGACCTGTTCAGTCTATGCCTGGCCGCCGGCCCGGACAGCATCGGCGACGTAGCCCTGGTGCTGCCTGGCTCGGGCCCAAAAGCCGGCGGATCCCACGTGGACCTGGACAAGCTGGAGAAACACTCCTTTGCTGCCTTGTTCGAGCGCAGCCTGGAATTTGCTGGCGAGGGCCCGGCACTCGAACCCAGCCTGCCTGGCGTCCAGGACAAAATCTCCGCGTCCATGATTTCCTTCCCGCTCCGCGGCCGCAAAAACAGCGGCACCCACATCCTCAAGCTCAACCCCAAGGACAAAGCATCATTGGTCGACAACGAGGCCTTCTTCATGGGCATGGCCCGTGCCTGCGGCATCGAGACGGCAGAAGCGCGCATCGTTCATGACCGGGATGGAAACAAAGGCCTGCTGGTCCGCCGCTTCGACAGGCTGCCGGATCTCCCAAACAAAACCTTTATCAAAGTGCACGTGGAGGACGCCTGTCAGTTTCTGGACCGTTACCCGGCAGAAAAGTACCGCTTAAGCCTTGCGGCCATCGCCGACGGCATCGAAGAACTGGCCACGGCCCCGCTGGTCGAACTGCTGCGCCTGATGAAGCTCGTCGCCTTCAGCTACCTCGTCGGAAACGGAGATCTGCATGCCCGAAACATCAGCCTCTGGGTCGAGCCGCAATCCGGACGCGTGGAACTCAGCCCGGCCTATGACCTGCTGAGCACCTTGCCATACGGGGACAGGCGCATGGCCCTGAAACTAGACGGTCGCGACGACAGCTTGACCCGAAGCCATTTCGTATCATTCGCCGAGCGGCGAGGCCTGCGACCCGCGGCGCTGCACGCCATGCTGGACAAACTCTGCGAAAAGTCCAAACCCTGGCGAGATAAGCTGGAGACCATCGGCCTGACCCAGCGCAAGACCCAAGACCTCCAGCGGGTCATGACAAAGCGACTGGGGGATCTTGGATAGCACCCATTTCAGGAAAAACCAGAAACGGAACTCAAAAATCCAGTCGCTCCAGCCGCAACCACTGGAAGGGTAGTTCCGGATCGTCGAGCCTTACGAAGATGCCGAAGGTGCGGATGTGTTCGCCGAGGCGCCCCTCCGGATGGCTGGCGGCCCAGACATTCTGGCCGGTGAAAACGTCCACCAGCAGGTATCGGCCGGCGTCATCCAGGCAGATGCGTTCGGCCAGGTCCGGCGATACCGAGTACGTGCTCTCCTCCCAATCCGTCCACAGTCGGTGGAAGGCGAATACGGTGTTTGTGCAATCGGGCATGAAGCGGGCCATGGCGAAGAGCTGCGGCTCGATCCCGCCTTCGTCGGTGCGCAAGAAGTAGAACTGTCCCTGGCGCAACGCGCGGTTCTCCCAGGCCATCCGCGCCTGGTGTATGGCCCGATAACGCGCCGTCCATTCGTCGCCGTCCGGATTCCAGTTGGCCTCGCCAGGAAAGCGGCCTCGCAGCATGTCGGATCGCCTGAAGGCCAAGCCCCCGGGCTCGCCCCACTCCTGGCCGTTGAGCAGCATCAGCATGCCGCGCGAAGCGGCGGCGATGGCGTAGAAGGACAGCCCACGGGCGAGATCGAAACCCGTCTCGGCACGCAGCAGACGACCCTCGTCATGGTTCTCCAGGTGCAACAGGACGTAGGACAGGTCCCCCAGGTATGTCTTGCGGCCCTCGAATAATTTATTCTCGATGTAGGCGGTGTCCCGGATGCCGTAGCAGATGTCGTGGTGGTAGCCCTCGGTCATTGCGTCGAAGACGTGGTTCAGCGACAGAATGTCGTAGAAGCTCTCGGACAAAAAGACAGGATCCGGCAAGCCACGGCGGGCCTGGTAGAACTCGGCCTTGTGGAAAATGTAGCGCCATTCGTTCTCGGTGAGGCCGTTGGCGTGATCCATTCGGAAGCCGTCCACCCCAAGGGACAGATAGTAGTTCACCGCGCGGAAAACGTACTCGCGAGTGCGGGCGAACTCCCAGCCGTAAGTCGTGTTGCCCTCGTTGTGGTACAGAAACTTCACGTCACGCCAGTCGTTGGTGTAGTTGTCCCCGGCACCCCGCGAGGGGTTTGTGCCGTCACGGCCAAGGTAAAAGCCGGGCACTTGCCATTCCAAACTGGCCGGGGTGCCACAGTTCATCAGCGCCCGCTCGTGGTTGAAGGCCACCCGCCACATGGCCCAGCGCCGCACCGCTTCCTGGCCCGATGGCTGGCTACCGCACAGTCCGCTCAGCATCAACGAGGCCTCGGCCGGCAGTTCCTCCGGGCGGTCCAAAAGCTCGGGTTGGAGCAGGGCCGGGTCGTAGGTGGCCGCATAGTCCCAGAGGTCGACTCCGCGCTCCAACCAGTCGCGCACCGGCACCGCGTCCAGGGTGTCGTAATACTGGTACTCGTGCCCGAAGTGGTTGAAGGCCAAATCCAGCAGCACCTTTTGGCCGCGAGCGTGGGCTGCGGCAATCACCGCGCGCAACGCGTCGTCGCCCCAGCAGGGTGTGCGGCTCCATTCGTCGCGTCCCTGTCGCACGCAGGCCGCCGACAGGCTGCCGCGGGTATGCAGGTAGTCGCGCACCGCGTAGGGCGAGCCAAGGTCGTCGCAGGCATCGGGCAAGTCATACTCGTAATTGTGAGGAAAAAGCGGCATCAGCCAGACCGCGTTGGCCCCGACGATCTCGTCGATGTACTGCAGCGTGAGGCCCTCGCTTCGATGAGGGGAAGCGCTTGTGCGCAACAAATCGTCCAGCGTGCTCTTGCGAATGGATTGCAACTCGGCCAATTCAGCGCAGCCGGCACCGAAGTACTCGAAGTCCGGCCAGTCGGCCTCATCGCAAACCTGGCCGCCGCTGTCCGACGTGCAGGCATTGGCCGATCGGGTCTGCAATTCGTAAAGAATCCAGTCACCGGCGGTCGTGTTCAAAGGCTCGATCTGCGGGCCAACCCCAATCCAGTCGCTTTTGCCCGGGTCGTAGGGCGGCGGCCGCTCCTCGGTGGGGACAGCGCCGTCGCAGCCGGCCAGCAGCAGGGTTACCAACAGCAAGAAAGACAGTCGATAAAGCATGGGATGATGTCCCCTTGGTTTACTCCGAGATCCGGGCCATCACATGGTGTCCCAGGTCGCCGAATCGATGAACGCCCAATATGACACATGAAGACACGATTCCTACCGCTTTCCCCAAAGTTCATCGAGAAATTCCTGAAACGGGAGCACCTCGATGTCCGGCAAGCCTTCGGTCTTGATCACACGCTTGCGTCGTTCCAGGCTCACGACCCAAGCCCGCTTCGGTCTTTGCTCTTTGCAAAATGCGAGCAAGCCCTTGAGCTGAGCGCGGTCCACCCGACTCGACAACTTGACCTCGATGGCGACCATGTCTCGACCTGTCAGAATGAAATCAACCTCAAGTCCATTCTTGGTGCGCCAGAACCGAATATCGTGGTCCTGCTCAAGATAGGAACGCGATGCCAAAAGCTCCATGAGCACCAGGTTCTCAAAAGCCCGACCTGCTTCGGAACCAGCCAAAGTGGCGATGCTTCGCTTGGCGAGGCGATTGGCCACACCGGTGTCGAACAAGTAGAAACGCGGTGTGGCCGTGATGACCTGCCGCCCGCCTCGCAGGGCCAATGGCTCAACGAGATAGGCCAGGTAGGTGTCCACCAGAATTTGAAAGTACTCTTTGACGGTCTTGCTGCTCACACCCACATCTCTGGCAATGTTCGAATAGTTGACCAACTCGCCGACCGAAAACCCCACCACGTCGAGAAAACGGCTGAAGGCCGGCAGATTCCTCGTCAAGCCTTCCGCTCTAATCTCTTCATTGAGATAATCCATCACGTAAGCATTGAGGCTCCGCTTGGGCCTCTGGCTGAGATAGTGACTGGGCAGCAAGCCCCACTGGAGGGCCCTCAACAGGTCAAAATCAGGGATTTCTCGCGCCGACAAGGGATGAAGCAAGAAGCGCCAGGCCCGCCCTCCCAGAAGGTTGGCTTGACCTTTCTTTAGCTTGCGCGCGCTGGAACCACACAAGATAAAGTTCAATTTGTCGCGCTCTATCATCAAATGCACTTCATCGAGCAGAAGCGGGATTTTCTGCACCTCGTCGATGATGATGGGTTGCTGGCGCTGAACGGGCATAAGGCCGGCGACCAACTCCCTCAATCTGGCCGGGCGTCTCAGTAAATCCAGATAGAGGTCACTGTCCAAGAGATCAAAATATGCCGCATCAGGAAAACGCTCCCGCAACAAGGTGGTCTTCCCGCTTTTCCGCGGACCCCAGAGAAAAGCGGATTGGCCCGGGGGTAAGTCCAGCGGAAGTAAACGCTTAAATAGCTGAGGACGGGATATACTCATCCGAGGCGTCCTCCATATCAGTTGAACTAATCTGAAGTATGCTCCAAATCAGTTATCCTGTCAACCCTGTCTTTAGGCCCAGCCATGTTCCCTGAAGAAGGCTCGCACCTGGTCCTTGATGCCCTGTTCCGAGGTGTGGCGACAGTCCATGATGTCGATGTCGAGATACAGGGAAGGCAGCTCTTTTTTGCGGCAGAAATCTTTGACGATGCGCAAGGAGGCCCAGCCGTGCTTGCAGCCGTTGTGTCCCGAAAAGATCATGCAATCGGGAGAATACTCGTCGATGAGCTTTTCGAGTTCGCCGGTGAAGTACTCGATGGGGCCGTTGCTCTGCCTGCCCATGGCCAGCTGCAGTTGCGAATTGGCCAGACAGCGGACCATGGACTTTTCCGAGGAGGTGTCCATGTGCGGGGTCGACACGTAGCCGATGAAGTCCGCCACGCAAACGGCTTCGAATTCGTCCTCCATCCACTTAAACAGATAGGTAAAAAAGCCCATGGGCGGAAACCACATGATCACGCGCAGGCGTTCCTTTTTCACCACGCCCTGCCCGCGGTCAAAGCGGTCCTTGACGACTTTGTATAGGCCCTCGGCCATCTCAAGAAGATGCGGCGAGCCCACGTCGATCTCGCGCGCCGCCCAGGCGAAAAGCAGCGAAATCATGCTCGACGGGCAAGGGATAGCCCGAGACATCTCGACGATGCTGCGCAGGTATTCATTTGTTTGGTTGACCCGCGTGAGGACCTCACTCAGCTTGTCCCAATCGATCTTGCGCTCCAGGTGTTTTTCCAGGAAGCGGATCATCTCCCAGGTGTTTTGCTCGTAGTATGTCAGGGCCTCGTCGCTCCTGAAATAGGGGCAATCGAAGACAAAAGTCGGCGCGCCGGTCAGGTATTCGAGGGTCTGGTAGACCGAGATGCTGGTGTCGCAAGGGTGGGTGGCACCCAGGATGACGCTGGGCCTGGGTAGCTGTTTGAGCATCCAGGAACCCACGACAAGCTTCTGGGCAGAGCAGTTCTCCACCGGCGTGCCTTGACTTTCAGCCTCCGCTATCAAAAGCGGTGGGTACTCCAAGCCCCGAACGTTGCCGAAAAGGTTGAGCGCCTCGGGACAGAAAGGAACGACATTGAAGGCACGGGCGATCTCGGAGTTGATGATCCATTCGGTCCACAAGACAGGCTCATCGTTCTCGGCTGCTCGCTGTGCCTCGGCGAAGTTTTCGTAAATCAACTTGATGCCGGGACGCAGGGCCTTGAGTTCTTGGGCCGGCATCGCACCCGCGCCCAGGGAAAGAAGCCCGTATCGAAATGACTTATTGAAAGAAGTCTCGTGATCCACATAGAGCGGCCGGGCCAGGTAGTGAAGGGCGCGCGTCAGTCGTGGAAAGCGCAGCATTCGATAAAGCTGCCGCAGCCTTTTCTTGTGGTTGAACTCGAGAAGTTCAAAAGGCTGCAAGTCCATCGACGTTCTCCGAGAAAGACAACAGCACTATTTGTACAAGCCTTCCCCCGCCTTGACAAGCTTCTGAATCCAAACGATAAACGTTTCAGATGCTCTCCAAGAAAAAGGGTACTTCAAATCGTGCTGGTCTCCGGCTGTGACATTGGTTCCCTCACCGCCAAGGCGGTGATTCTTCGAGACGGACAGCAAGTGGCCGCCTGCATCGAGCCGGTGGGTGCCGATGCGAGTGCGTCGGCGGCTTCGATCCTGAAAAAAGCCCTGGCTGTCGCCGGTCTTTCCGGTAAGGACTTGGATTGTTGCTGTGCCACCGGCTACGGCAGACAACAGGTCGCCGCGGCCGACATGAACATGAGCGAGATTTCCTGTCACGGTCTGGGCGCACACAGTCTCGACGAGTCGATTCGGACGATCATCGACATTGGGGGCCAGGACTGCAAGGTGATTGCCGTCGATGCAAAGGGTGGCGTTCAGGACTTCGCCATGAACGACAAATGCGCGGCAGGAACCGGCCGATGTCTGGAGGTCTTGGCCGGTACCATCGAAGTGGAGCTTTCGAAACTCGGGGCCTTGGCCCAAAAATCAAGAAAGCCGGTCAACATAACCAACAAGTGCAGCATTTTCATGGAGCTCGAAGTCATCGACCGCATGCTCGAAAAGAAAAAACAAAAAGACATCGCGGCCGGCATCTGTGACGCGGTGGCAAGGCGGGTTGCCGGCCTCGCGAAGTCCGTGGGGCTCGAAGAGCGGGTTTGTGTCACCGGCGGTGTGGCCCAGAATCTGGGCGTGATCGAGAGACTTGCGGGTCACCTGGGGATGAGCTTCGTGGATCTGCCCATCAATCCACAGATGGTCGGTGCCTATGGCGCGGCTGTTTTTGCCGAGCGCGCGGTCGGCACCAAGAAAGGCGCTTAAAGGGAATGATCTGCGTTGGCGTGGATGTTGGAACTCGGTTCATCAAGACTTGCCTCTTGAATGGCGGGCAATTGATCGCTGACGATTGTGTTCGGATGGGTCTGCGCTTCGATGGGATCGTCAAGGATTCACTCGACAAGGTCCTGCGCAGTGCAGGTATCAGTCGCCGTAAAATAGAAAAAACAGCGGCAACCGGATATGGCGCGCGGCATGTAAAAAAGGTCGACCTGTGCCTGCCGAGTTCGGCCTGTGTTGCCGCGGGAGCACATGCCCTGATGCCCGAGGTCAGGTCGGTGGTGGACGTGGGCGGACTGTTTATCTCGGTGGCAAGCCTTGACGCCGCGGGCCGCGTACAGGAAACAGCGCTTGTCGAAAAATGTGCCACCGGCTCGGGTCGCTTGCTCGAGGTCGTCACCGAGGCCCTTGGACTTTCCTTTGAGCAGATTCAATCCGAGCTACAAAAGTCAAAAGACCCCCTGCCGATGGCCAATCAATGCGCGGTCTTTGCCGAAAGCAATGTGATCAGCATGATCAACCAGGGGCAAAAACCCGCCGACGTCGTGGCGGGTGTACTCGTTTCCATTGCCCAAAAGTCCGCAACGCTGCTACGTGGTCTGCGGGCTCCATTGCCATATGCCGTGACCGGTGGAGTCAGCGCCCTGCCCGCCTTCGTCGAGATGCTGAGTCTGGAACTAGATAAACAGGTGTCGACCTTTCCCCTCGGCAGCCGCCTTTTGGGGGCTTATGGGGCGGCCGTGCTTGCGGGTGCCGAGAGATGACGGCGAGTCTGAATGAGCATTCCTTGCTCATCGAGCGAGTCATGACCTGGACGGAGCAGGATTCGCGATTTTCCACCTTGCCCATCGATGATGGGGCAGAGCCAAGCCGCTTTGGATTTCAGAAGGCCTCCGACAAACGAGCAAGGCCCGTGATCGTCACCGCCGAAGACATGGGTTTGGAACTTGGCGCGCCAGGCCTGGCTTCGATAAGCAGTCTTCTCTGGACAAACAAAAAAGGTTTGCTAGAAGATGGAATTCAGACCGCCGGGCGGGATTTCCCCAAGGCCCATGGCGAGGCCCTTGCATTCGGCCTGCTCATCATGGTTCAGGTCGATGCGGGTTTCGACCCCACCGGTCCGAATTTTCAATCGCTAAAAAACCTCTCCAACCGCTTGCCCGGCTACATGGGGCGCAGCATGCCCGGGAAACTCTGGGTCCGGCTGCATCGCGATTTGTTGGCCAAAGGGTTTTCCATGTCGGCCCTTGGCCAATGCCTGGCGCTAGCCTACAGGGAGGCCGTACCCGAGCTACGGGCGGTTCGGGTCGTCCTGGTATCCGGGGAAAATGATCTACTTAAGGAAATGGATTCCTGTGATGACTTGGACTGCTCTTCCTGTGATGAACAGGAGACTTGCGATATCATCCGGGATCTGATCGTCAGGAGGAATTCGTGAGCCGAACGAAGATTTTGGCGTTTTTGGGTAAGGGCGGAGTCGGCAAGACGGTTCTGTCCGCCTTGGCCGGAAAGGTCTGCATCGAAAAGGGCCTGCGCGTCCTGTTCATCGATGCGGATCCCGCCATGGGACTGGCCAATGCCCTCGATATCGACCGCTTCGTCACGATCGGCCAGGCGCGCGAGGAAATCATCTCAAAGGCAAAGGACTCAAAAACAGACAAAAAGAAAGAAGACCTCAGCCTGTCGCTCGACTATCTGCTCATGGAGGCGCTCTACGAGGAGGAGAAATTCGGCCTTTTGGTCATGGGCTATACCGAAACCCTGGGTTGCTTTTGTCCCTTGAATACGCTTTTGCGAAAAACCATCAAGTCGATTGCTTCGCAATTCGATGTGCTTGTGATCGATGCCGAGGCCGGCATTGAGCAAGTCAACAGGCAAGTCATCAATTCAGTGCAGTTCCCAATCGTGGTGAGCAACAACTCCGTGCGGGGGCTGAAGACCGCCTTGATGATCATCTCCATGATGGACAAGGTGCCCGGCTTGGTGCCCACAAAGACCGGTGTGGTGTTTAATGCGGTCTCATCCGCGGACACGAATCTCTGCGATATGTTGGCCGAGTCGGGTGCTGAAAACCTGGGCCTGGTTCGTCGAGACGAAAACGTGGCCTTGGCGGATTTGCGTGGGGATTCTCTTTTGGCCCTGGATGGAAATTCTGCTGCAATGAATGATGTTGCAGCTTTCCTGGAGCGCCTGAACATTTTCTGACACTGCGCAATACGCAGCAGCATAACGTGGCACTAACGAATCAAAAAACGATTCGTAAATGCCACTAACAAACAGGAGACAGCGTGCGAAAGGTATATATCATTGCGGCCGACACCATTCGCTTCGGCAAGTACCTCGATGAAACAATCAGCGATCTTGCCGCCATGACGGTCCTGCCATGCCTGGCCGAAGCCGGACTGGACAAAAAGGAACTGCAGGCCCTGTGGTTTTCCAATTCAGCATGGGGTGAATACGGGCGGCAGGTCTGCATCCGGGGGCAGGTGGCCTTGCGCCCCCTTGGGATCGACGCCATGCCCATCACCAATGTCGAAAACGCCTGCGCCGGCGGTGCCACGGCCTTCCACAACGCCTGGCTTGGCGTGGCCTCGGGCGCCTATGACATCACCATGGCTTTGGGTGCTGAAAAGATCTACGACCGCAATCGATCGCTCGTCTTTTCGAGCTTTTTGACCGGCCTTGACGTGGGTCACTTGTCGGCCATGTTGGACGATCTGAGCGAATTCGACCTGACCGATGCGGAACAAAATGCCATGCAGGCGCATCTCGAAAAATATGCCCACAAGAAAAGCGCCAAAAAGGGAAGTAAGAAAAAGAGCATTCGAGACAGACTCAAGGCCACTCGTGACGCCGCGGCTGTCGCTGTCCGTATCGGCGAGAGCATGGGCTATGATGTGCTTCGGAAGATGAGAAAAGCCGGCCTCGGCGGCGACCACTCGCCATTCATGGACGTGTACGGATTTGAAGCGCGTCGGCACATGCGTGAATACGGCAGCACCATCGAGCAGCTGGCGGCCATCGCGTCCAAGAACCACTTTCATTCCTCGCTCAACCCCAATGCACAGTACCGCTTCGAGATGTCCGTGGAGGAAGTCCTGGCCGATAGATTGATCACCTGGCCGCTGACTCGCTCTATGTGCGCACCGGTGGGTGATGGTGCGGCGTCTGCAATCTTGGCTGACGCAAAGACGGTGAAGCGCTTGGGCCTGACCTCGCAGGCCGTCGAAGTACGCGCTTCGGTGCTGGGCTCGGGTCGCGCGCGCGCGCGCGACGAAGAGGACATCGGCAGGCGTCTGAGCAAGTTGGCTTACGAAAAATCAGGGACGGGGCCTGAGGATATGGATCTCGCCGAGGTACACGATGCGACAGCCTATGGGGAATTGCACCAGGCAGAGAATCTCGGCTTTTGTCCCTTCGGTGAGGGGGGTGTATTGGCCCAGGAAAACGAAACCCGCATCGGTGGAAAAATCCCGATAAACACCAGTGGCGGCCTGGAATCGCGCGGTCACCCCATCGGGGCTTCGGGCCTGGCGCAGATCAATGCACTCGTGACACAGCTCCGTGGTCAGGCCGGAGACAGGCAGGTGGAAGGGGCGCGATTGGCCATCGCGGAAAACGGAGGCGGTGCCCTGGGTGTGGAGGAAGCCGCCATGGCTGTCCATATTCTTGAAGGCCCCATTGCGCCCGTAAAGCAGAGCGGCAAATGAACAAGCTCTCTTTGGGATTCAAGATCGCTAAATCGCTCTCCAAGTTCTGCCTGGATGAGTTTCGGCGTTCGACATTGTTTGCGAATCTCCCCGGCTTGCCCAAACTGCAAATCGCTGAAGAAATGTCCTGGGGTGAATTGGTAGCCGAGAAAGCGGCCCGTTATGGAGACCGGACCTTTCTGAACTTTGATGATCAGACCCTCAGCTATGCCGACATGAACGATCGCGCCAACCAGCTCGCCAACTTCCTGAAACGCCAGGGCGGAGGCCGGGGCGCGGGCGTCGCCATGCTGATGGCCAACTCGCCTCGTTTCCTGGATGTGTTTTTCGGCTTGCAGAAGATAGGCATGTATGCCGTGCCGATAAACACCTCCCTCAAGGGCGACAGTTTGCGTTATGTCCTGAAGCATTGCGACGCCAAGATGGTGGTCATGGACGAAGCCTTCGCAGATGAGTACTTCAAGGCGGCGGGCGATCTGAAACGCATTGAAGGGATTATCATCAACGGCATGCCGCCAAGGGGGATAAGCGACTCGCGGCTGGTCTCTTTGGACAGTGCATACGACGAGCCCAAGGTGGAACCGGGCATCGGCCATGACCCGGACGATATCTGCCTGATCATGTACACCTCGGGCACCACCGGACGTTCCAAGGGAGTCGTCTACAGGTATCGCAAATCGAGCGTCAAGCTGCTCTCCTTGGTCGCCAACCTGCTCTACGACAAAAACGATGTCCTATACACCTGCATGCCGCTTTTCCACGGCAACGCCTTGTTCGTCACCACGACCTGCGCCATGCACGTCGGCGCCCGAGTAGCCCTGTCGAAGAAGTTTTCGGCCAGTCGATTTTTCGAAGAGATCAGGCAGTCCGGCGCGACGACCTTCAACACCATTGGGGCCATGATTCCGATCTTGATGAAACAGCCTGAGCGGCCTGAAGACTCCCAAAATAGCGTCAAGTTCATCATTTCCGCGGCTTGTCCGGTGGACCTCTGGGAGGCTTTCGAGAAACGCTTTGGGTTCAAAATCTATGAGACCTACGGCGCGGTGGACGGTGGAGGAAAGACCATTTTGAATCTGGGCACAGGGCCCGTGGGTTCGATCGGCAAGCCGCCCATGAAGCTCAAGTATCGCCTGGTGGACTCTGAAATGCTCGACGTGCCCGTGGGCACACCGGGCGAACTCATCTTTGCCGCGAGCAAGAGCAAAAAAGGCGGCGTGGAGTATTACAAGGACGAAAAAGCCTCCGGCAAGAAGCAGAAATCCGGGTGGATTCTCACAGGCGATCTGATGAAACGCGACAAGAAGGGCTATTTGTATTTCACGGGGCGCAACACCGAATCCATGCGCATCAAGGGGGAAAACGTTTCCGCCTTCGAGGTTGAAAACACCCTGCACAAGCATCCCGCGGTCCTGGAAGTGGCGGTCTTTGCCGTGCCCTCCGATTTGGCGGAAGACGACATCATGGCCTGTGCAAGCCTGGTCGAGGGAAAATCAGTAACGGAATCGGACCTGGTGGCATTCGCCAGAAAGAACCTGCCGAAGTTCGCCGTACCGAGGTACGTCAAGATCGTCGAAGAGTTCTCGAAGACCGTCACGCAACGCATCAAGAAAAAGGAGCTGGAAAACAAAGGCATCGTGGCTGGGACCTATGATGCCGCAAAGGACGCATTCGCATGAAAAATCCAGGTTTCTGGCGTGGGACTTTCATTGCAGCATCTCTCTGGAACCTGGGTGCCTGCGCTTTGGGTCTCTTGTGTTACGAATTTTCGATAGAACTGCTCTTCGGTGCCATGGCCGGGCCCGAGAGCTTCAGGGCTGAACTCTTCTTTCGGTTTTTCGTCGCAGCGGTGGGCGTGTTCGGACTGGGCTATTTCATGGTGGCCAAAAAACTGGAGGCCAACCGTGACATTGTCAGGCTTGGCCTGATCGCAAAACTGGTAATCTTTGTAACCGTCCTTGTCTGCTTCATCCAAGGCCTGGTCACAGTTTGGTTCCTGGCTGCCGCCATCGGTGATTTCTTGTGGTCCTTTCTATTCATTGCGTTTTTGGTGGGCCGAAAATGAAAGACAAACCGATAAAAAATGCGCCCCTGTCGCCGCTTTACTCATACGAAGAGGGCATGGACTTCAACGCGGTCGAGCGTGTGATCATGAATCGCCGCAGTGTGCGGTCTTTCAAAAAGGAGCCGCCACCCGATTCCATGATCCGTCGCGTCCTGGAGGCGGGTCGCTTTGCGCCCTCGGCCGGCAACGCGCAGCCCTGGAGATTCGTCGTGGTCACGGATCCCGAGCTGCTCGAACAAATCGAGCGCGACACCCAGAAAAAGACCCGTTTCCTGATGAAGTTTCTGGATTACCAAAAAAGCGCCTGGCGCAGGTGGCTGCTCAAGCCCCTGATCAAGTTCATCACCCGGTTTATGCCAACGCAATTGCATCCGATACCCTACAACTTGATGCGACAAATCGCCGAGGACAAGGCACCCGTTTTTCATGGTGCGCCCGCCATGATCTTGTTGCTCAGCGACAAGCGAGGCGTGGGCACGCCGCCTTTGGATCTCGGCATTTGCGGGCAAAACATGGTCATCGCGGCCCACAGCCTGGGCCTCGGCACCTGCTGGATCGGGATGATCACCGTCACGATGAAGATGCGCAAGTGGAGAAAATTCTTCAATGTAAAATACCCCTATGAATTATCCGACTGCCTGATCCTCGGCTGGCCCAAGCGTCCCTTCGACGGCCCGGTGGAACGCGAGGCGCAGGTGGTGGAGTGGTTCGACAAGGCCGGCAAGCGAACCGAAGACGAGGGCCGAGAGGTGTCCAATCTAAAATTCGGCGATCGAATGCGGATCCCGAATTATTTCTCCGAATCACAGGTAAGCTCGGGTCAAATCAAATTCGATCCGGAGTTATGCACGGGATGTGGAGTCTGCGCCGACATCTGTCCCGCCCGCGGGCTGGTCATGGAGAGCCGAGCCGTCGGCAAGAAAAAACTGCCCCGATTGCTCGAGTCGGCCCCAGGGGTGAGCCTCTGCATGACCTGCGGCGATTGCCGTGCAGCCTGCCCAACAGGCGCGATCCAGCTCCTTCGCGGATACAACACAAGCTATTTCTACAAGAAACTCTCTCAGACCCCTGAACTCAAGCCTCCCAGGAGGTACTGAATGGGACAAAAAATTATGCTTTTGACGAGTCTTGTCGCTTCTCTGTTGGGATTGTTTTCCTGCTGCTATCCCAAGCCAAGCCTGAAAATCGAGACCGCTTCCGATGGGGCAAAAGAAGTCAAAATCACCTACCCAACGCCCAAAGGGAGCATACACAACACGGCCTTCAAAGACGGCAAATGGGCCATCATCTTTGGCATCAACGACTACAAGCAGATTTCATTCCCTCCACCCGGGGCGATCACCGACAACAAATGGTTTTACTATTTCTGCCTTCTGGGTAAAAACCTTCTACCTCTTGTCGAAGAACCCATCCTCTTTGAAAAATTCGACAGAGGAGAACAGAGCCTGGGCTATATCTTTTCAATTTATGCAACAGAGACGGGATTCGTGGCTGTCTACGTCGTGTATCGCGACTTCTATTATCAAAAATTCAATATGGATGGAAAATCCATTGGGGACAAACACAAATTCTATTCAACAGAAAAAACGCCTGGTTCTAGAGACCGGGTCCTGGCCACTTCATACAAGGACGGAGACATCTATCTTGTCCTCCTCCAAAAACCGGAAGATTTCTATTCAGGCAAATGGGGAATCCATCTTGTGAGGCACAACATCAAGGAAAACAAGACAAAGACCTTCAAAAACATCTTCCCAAATGAAGCAGGTTGGTATCATGCCAAAGGAATGGACGTTCATTTCTCAGGCCAGTCCATGCTTGCCACATGGATCGACGGAAAAGAATTGCGCGGCAAGCCAGAAGACACGACCTACAAACTGTCCGCCAGCCTGCATTTTGCTCATTGCTCAACCCAGGACATGAAATGCAAACTTTCCACCATCGACAAAAAAACCAAGGACTACTATTCACCAGAGCTTCGATTCATCGTTCACGACAAGAAAACATCCATTGTCCTTCATGAAGACGAAAGCACATGGAAACAAGACATCGGGCCGGACGGAACACTCACGGGCCAAGTCGAAAAATTGAGTAACAAGGAAAAAGAAAAACTCCTGCCGCATCACTACGCCAAAAAGCACTTCCCATACAAAATCAACATTGGAAAATAATTGTCGCCCTGCCCGCCGAAGCTTCAGCGAAGGAGGGCCTTGCCCTCAACTGAGTCACTCAACAGCCCTCCAGGATGACGAGACCTTGGTCTTCGACGACGAGATACAGGTGACGACCATCGGTGGTGCCGGCTTGCAGGCCATGGCTCAAAAGCGCATCCAGGAAACTTTCCGTGGGGTTTTCGCTGGGCTTGGGCTTCGGGGCGTCTTCGGCGTCTGTGGATTCCATCCGCAGACGCGGCGGGCCGCCCCCGCCGACCATGTCGATCCATTCGAAATCACCATCGGACAAGCACAGCGTGCTTCGGTTTGTACCTGCGCACTGGTCGCATACGCTTCCGATCCGACCCAGGGGGGAAAGCTGGCTGGAACCCAAATATCCGTAGACCACAAAGGATGAGTGGCTTTTCAGCCAGAGTCTTCGGGCAAAAGACTGAATGCCGCTCCATTCTTCATCCTCAGCAGGCCTGATTCGCTGCAGGACCCTCAAGCCAAGCGACGGTCCATGGCCAATAGCCATCAGCTCACCCGTGCCTTCATCAAGGACAAACAATTGCCGACCCAACGCAGCCACATGCTCAAATCCCGTCTCTTCATCTCTCGGCTCAAGCTTGGCCAGATGTCGCACCCTGCAAAGTCCGTCCACCTCATAGAGATTCAAGCTCTCACCGGCCAACCAAAGCCGCCGCTCTGCTGCCGCCAGCGTATCGACTCTCTCTTCCTGCAGCGAATTGCGACTGACCAGTTTGGGTTTCTCAACCCGCGCCAAATTGAAAACGAGCAGCTCGGGTTCCTCCCTGCCCGAGTTCGACAGGAGAAAAGCACAGGAACCGTCAAGCACCATACGGTTCATGTCCCGCTGTGCCGCGTGAGCCACCAGCCGCGGCCGCCTGGCATTCGAAATGTCGAAAATCAGCAAACCATCCCTCATCGAAAGCAAAGCCAGATTGCCGCGAAGCTCCACTCGGGAACAAGAGGCCATCGACTCGTCCCCCGGCAAGGCGGTGATGCTCTTGATGCGCAAGCCCGGAGGATGACAACGCTGTCCGCCGAAGGAGGCCAGACTACCCGGCTCGGGTCGGCCGCCCAGGACACGATCGGCACAAAGCTCATAAGCCATGCTATCGAAACAATAAGATTTCCGCTGCCGCTGAATCCCGCCTTGTTCGTCCGGGTCATTTGTTCGTCCGGGTCATCCAAATCGATATGCTCAAGGTCCAGATCAAAAAGCCCGGCCGAGCGATGCACCGATATGCTTAGGTTGGGTTTTTGCCCCAAAGGAGAAATCAACAACAACTCATGCAGCGCAGGTCCCTCTTCTTGCACCAGGCCATAAACCGAAACAAATGGAATGCCTTGCTGCACACCCCCCACAAGCAATGCATGGGAAGCATCAGCCAAAAGAAGAGATTGCAATCTGTAGGGTGAAGACCCAGCACCATCGCTGCGA
>JAFCZJ010000361.1 GCA_019314375.1 Deltaproteobacteria bacterium
AATTCAGACATACCAATTTCTTCGGCCGGTTTTTCCACTTTGTTGACGCACAGAACCACGGGTCTGCCGTCTTTGCGCAAATCCCGGGCAATGCTTTCGTCCCAGGCCATGGGCCCGACCTTACCATCGACCATGAAGAGCACCACATCGGCTTCCTGGATGGCCATGCGCGCGATTTCCGTGACCACACTATCAAATTCGCTGACCGTTTCCCCAAAGGGGATAATGCCACCGGTGTCCAGTAGCTGGAAAGGATGCCCACACCAGTCGGTGATTTCGGCAATGCGGTCACGGGTCACTCCCGCGGTTTCGTGCACAACCGAGCGTCTTTCGCCCAGAATACGATTGAATAAGGTGGACTTGCCCACGTTGGGGCGTCCGATGATGGCGACGGTGCGCAAAGGCAAAACAATCTCCTGCCGCGAGGCGGCCAGCAATGGCGATAAAAAAGGACGTAACGGCCGTGAACCTAGCTTAATTCGGCCCAGAAATCAACAAAGCCCTCTTCTTCGCCCACATGAAGGCGGTGAGGTTGGTCGGCGCCAAGATCTTCAAGAGTGAGTCCGTCGAGGGTCAGGCCGTCATTATTGAAGACCCTGGGCGAGAAAACCACATCCCGGGTGGGCTGGTTTGGCAAGGCCAGAAGACCACGGCGCAGGTCGCCCCCGGTCATGAGGCCGGCCACGGTGACGGTGTTGCCATAGAAGGTGTTATCGATGCCGATGACTTCCACCGGTGGGGCCCCAGCTTCTTCAAGGATGGGCGTGAATTCGCGTTTCCAGGCCTTGGCTGCCAAATGGCTGGTCAAGACAGTGAGGGGCAGTTTGGGCAATTCAGATTCTTCAGTACGCCACTCAAGGCTTTCAAGCCAGGTTTCCCGCAGTCTTGGGGTCAGACCGGCGGCGCTGTCCACTTGCCAGAATCCATCGTATAGGGCCGTGTCTGGAAAAGGCTGACCGGTTTGCAGATAGAATTCATCACTGAGATAAGCCAATCCATATCCGAGTTTTTCACGGGCGATTTTTTGCCAGGTGGTCACTTGATCGATGGTGGCGGAGGCTATTTCATCACTGACGGGTTCAAGCTCCGTCAGGTCTTCGCGATGAGCGCTGAGGCCCACCGGAACAATGGCCAGGCTGCGCACACCGCCGCTGGGTTCGGTGGTATCGTCTTCATCCATATTGAAGAAACCGCCAGGTATGCCATCGTCCTCAGTGAGATCGGTGTTGGCGGGCGTGGCCAGATCCAGCAAATCGAAGAAGGTTTGCTCGAGGATTTTGCCGTCGTTCCAACCAGGACAAAGCACCACCTGGGTGTGGATTTCGATGTTGGCTTCCGCCAGCTCGCGCATGATGGCCACCACGTCCATGCGCTTTTTGATGCCGAGCATGCGGGTACGCACGTCGATGTCGGTGGCATGCACTGATACAAAGAGCGGCGACATCTTCTGTTCGATGATGCGTTTGAGCCCCCGTTTGCCCAGGCTGGTTAAGGTGATGTAGTTGCCGTAAAGGAAGCTGAAACGGTAGTCCTCGTCCTTGACGTAAATCTGATCACGCATGCCCTTGGGGTTCTGGTCCACGAAGCAGAACACGCATTGGGCAGCGCAGGTTTTGAATTCCATGGGCGCGAAGCATCCGGTGACGGCATCGATGTCTTGGGGATTCATGGTGACGGTGACCAGCTCGCCAGTTTTTCGTTTGATGGTCAGGGTCGTGGTGTCGGCCTCCGGGGTGTAGTAGTAGAGGTCGATGATATCCTCCACGGGCCGGCCGTCGAGGTGGGTGATGCTGTCGCCGAAGTGCCAGTCGTGCAACTGGTTCAGGGGCGTTGGGAATGAGCGGATGAGCATGAGCATAGTAGAGGGAATAAAACACAGGATGGAAGCGGGGGCAACATGTGGTTGACTTAGGTGTTGAGCAGGAGTAATTTTGGCCGTCCGGAGCGGGCTTAGCTCAGTTGGTAGAGCATCAGCTTCCCAAGCTGAGGGTCGCGAGTTCGAGCCTCGTAGCCCGCTCCA
>JAFCZJ010000026.1 GCA_019314375.1 Deltaproteobacteria bacterium
GTCCGCCTGGCCGTCGCCGTCTGAGTCCAATTCAAGCAAGCCGTCGGCTTCGGCCAAGACCTCAATGACCCAGCCGCTGTCGGCTGGTACCCAAACAGCTCGCTCTGAATCGTAGTAGCCCAAAGGCGCGACTGTGCCGGCGGGAAATTGCAAAAAATTGTCGACGTAAAAAACCACAGGCTCGTCAAAATTGATTTCAGCGCCTTCCGGTGCTTCGTCCAGGCCCAGTTCTACTGCGTAGGTGTAAGCAATATTGGACGGCATGCGGGCCGGCATGCGCTTGGGCCCGTTCTCGCCCACGGTGTATTCGGTGATGCGCAGGCTGGCCGAGTCGAGTTCTTGCTCGCTGCCGTCGGGCAGAACCATTCGGGCTCGGGTCCCCGCCGGCAACAGGACCGCGGCCTTGCGGGGGCCGTCTCCGTCTTCCACGGTGGAGCCGACAGCCAATTGAGACGCGCTACTCGCACCGGAAAGCGCAACCCCCGTCGCCTGGGCATCTGCCGGGATCAAGACCACCTCCGGCACTTCCACGAAATCCCGCCATGGCGTGAGCACTTTGCGCTCAACGGGCAGCAGCCCGCCCTGCGAAAAGCGCAAAACTACTCGTCCACCACCGTTGACCACCAAATCATAGCGGCCGTCTTCCCGGGTGACTGTGTGGCCATACTCGGGATGCTCGGGTACGCGAACGTCCACCCAGCTCAGGGGCTCTCCTTCTTCGTCCAGCACGCGACCGCGCAGGATCACAAGCCTGCGGGCTTCAAAGGCGTCAGGGTCCGCACCCCAGACCACGGGTTTGTCACCTTGCCACAAAAACGACGTTCGGGAATAGAGGCTCTCGAAGTGGCTCAAATCTATAACTGAAGCAACGAGGGTCGGGTCCGGCGGCAGCCCAGACTCGGTGGTGACCTCCACGGAAGGACCATCGACAGACCAGTTGCCGGCCTCGTCGCCGGCCTGGATTTGGAAAGCATAGGTCGTCGAGGGGATCAGGCCCGAGAGCGTATGTTCCAATACGTTTGCGCCTATGTCTGTCTCCAGTTCGCTGTTTTGAACCAGGCGGTAGGCCGTCACTGCTCGGTCATCAAGGGCTGCCGGCCAGCCAAGACTCACCGAGGTCGCATCCAGCGCAAGAATTTCGATTTGGACCCCATCCGGCCAGGTTGGGGCTGAGTTATCCCCGCCGCCCCCGCAAGCGAATACAGAAACAGCCAGCGCCGCAAGCATCCCAAGCCAAATTTTCCTGAACATGTCCCCACTCCTTGAAGAAAATGGATAAATCTCCCAATTCCAGTATGTTCCAAACTAGGTCGTTTTCACGAGCTCGTCAAGAATGTCGATGGAGGCCCGCATCTCCCACCCCCTCATTTGAACTGAGGTATTTTCACTTAATGTGGTGGGAGATTCCCGGATCGCGACATCCCCGCACAGGCCCGGCAGTCGTCACAGACTTCGACGCCGCAGGCCTCGGTGAGTTGCCCTCGTTCCATGCGAGCTCGCTCCTCGATCAAGAATTTCGGATCGATGCCCAGATGGACGCGAGACCATGGGGGTGAATCCGAACCGGGCCAATCGGGTGCGAGGGTCGCCTCCGCGGACGGCCACATTTTTCTTAACAGGGGCATGGGCGGAGGCCAGCGGCCCTCCGCGGCCTCCAGCAGGTCCGCCGCCTCCTCGCCGGCCCGATCCAGCATGGCTTGCAATCGGGCCTGGCGTGGAGAGAAGCCGCCCACCCACACACCGCCCAATCGTCG
Organism: Deltaproteobacteria bacterium; assembly: GCA_019314375.1. Lineage (GTDB taxonomy): Bacteria > Myxococcota > B64-G9 > B64-G9 > B64-G9 > JAFCZJ01. Next base: position 1,755 of record JAFCZJ010000026.1, read on the forward strand.
CATGCCGCTCATGAGCATCTTGCTTCGACGCTTCAGCTCGGCAAGTTCCGGCATGGGCGCAAGCGCCAGAGGGGTGTGGGGTTTGGGCACGAAGGGATTCAAGGAAATGCTCAAGCGCCCCGTGCCGCCCCGGCCCCGATGAACCGCCAAGAGCGCCTCCCGACAAGCAGCCACCTGCTTGACCGTGGCCTGAAGATCTTCATCGGTCTCCGTGGGCAAACCGAACATGAGATAAAGCTTCAGGTGGATGCAGCCCGCTTCCGCCAATCGCCGAACGGCTTCGATCAGCTCCTCGTCAAGACAGGGCTTGTTGATGACCTGCCGCAGGCGTTCTGAACCCGCTTCGGGGGCCAAGGTAATCGTCCGCTGTTTTGCGCGTTGCATTTGGTCCAACAAAGCCTGGCCTGCGTCGCCACACAAAACCGTCGGGTGCAGGGAGGCGGGTGAAAGGTCCGCCCCGACTTCTTTTAATCCCTGCACGATCTCGAGCAAGTCCGGATGCCGACCCAAGCTCGCCCCCACCAGTCCGATGCGCTTGCCCGCCGCAATCCCCGGCCCCGCCGCTTCGATGATCTGAGCCGGGCTGAAAAAAATCGGCGGTCGCCGGGAAAAGCTCAAGGCGCAAAAACGACAACCCACCGGGCATCCTCTCCCGGTCTCCACCAGATGCATGTCGACGAAGGAAGCACCCGTCAGTCCGGCCATTTGGCTAACCGGCTGCTCGGGCACCCGGAATCGGGCACGAAGAGAACCGGCGAAAGGCCGCAAGCCCACACCAGGCACCGCGCCCATCTCATCCAGCACCTCTCGACGTGAAGCGCCATAGGTTCGGGTCAAGGCATCGATGACGGCGTCGAGCGTTTGTTCCGCATCACCACAAACCACGGCATCCAAGAAGGGCAATACCGGGCTGGGATTCAAACGCATGGCCACGCCGCCGGCCAAAATCAGCGGGTGTCGATCTCCCCGCGCCTGCCAGCGGGTCGGGATGCCTGCTTGTTTGAGCGACCAGGGAAGAAGGGTAAACTGCTCCTCAAAAGACAAGCTGAAGGCCAGCAGATCAAATTGTCCGAGGCCCAAACCACTGCGCATGCCTCTCGGTGCCCCCGCCTTAGGATGGGCAAAAACAAGATCCCAGGAAGCATCCGGATGGGCATCCAATATCTGAGCCAGCCCATGCACGGCCAAACTGGACAGGCCTTCATCGAGCGGCCCGGGGTAAACGATCGCCGTGCGTATGCCCAACATCTCCGTTTTCTTCCGCCTCACGGAACGAGCCACAATGGCCTCCTGCCTAACGACACTGATAACACCCTGCCAAGAGTGACATTAACATTAACCCAAACATTAACCCATACAAGCATTACAATTTGGCGGAACCCATGAGCGCATTCGCTGTCCAAGCCATCCCCAAGCCATGGAGAGGACAAATGTCTTACATTCCCCCACCCATTCAACTTGTTCTGCACCTTTTGCCCGTTTTTTCCTTGACTTCATCCAAAGGGCTGAGGGATGGTATGTCCTACTTTGAGCATAGGTGTTTTCGTCAGAAAAACCAAGGTACATAGGTGTTTTTCACTGCCTGTAACCGGCTTATAAGAAGGAGTCGACTATGTTTGAAAACATCGCGGAAGCATTCAAAGAGGGCGGATGGGGCATGTACCCGATCGCAGCGGTGCTGGTTTTCATCATCGCCATCGGAGCTGAGAGAATCGCCTACATTTACTTTGTGGCTCGTATCAACAAGGCGGATTTCCTCAACACCATGCACAAGTACCTCTTCCAGGGCAACCTGCAGCGGGCCATCACCTACTGCTCGAGCAACAAGGCCCCCCTGGCCAACATCATCAAGGCCGGCCTCCTGCGCATCGACGGCACCGAGGCTGAGATTCAATCGGCCATGGACGAAGTTGCGCTCCTGGAATTACCGCGCATCGAGAAACGCACCGGTTACCTGGCCATGCTCGGTAACGTCGCCGTGCTCGCGGGTCTGCTGGGTACCATCACCGGTCTGATCAACGCCTTCGCGGCCGTGTCCTTCGCCGACGCCTCCGAGAAAGCCGTGCTGCTGGCCAAGGGCATCTCCGAGGCCATGAACTGCACCGCCTTCGGGCTGGGCACGGCCATCTTCGGCCTGGTGGCCTTCTCGATTTTGTCCGGCGCCACCCAGCATATCATTGATGACATCAATGAGAGCACGGTGCGCTTGCTCAACCTGATCCTGGCCAACCGGGACAAGTTGAACACCTCGGACATTCGCGGCGACGAGTAGCATTCAGACGGGCTGAAGAACCCCGCGAGATCATCCCGCGAGGGCTTGCCTCGAAGAAACGGCAAGGAGGATAATCATGGCCAGTGCCTCCGCTCCAGGCGGCAAAAGCAAAGGCAAAAAAGACCTAAATGTTGAATTGAATCTTGTGCCCTTCATCGACCTGCTCACCTGCTTGATCTGCTTTCTGCTCATGGCAGCGGTGTGGGTCCAGATCGGCAAAATTTCGGTGACCCAGTCGGGACAAGGGGCACCAACTGAACAAACCCCAGAGGAGCGTCAGCGGCTTAATCTGGTGGTGGCCATCACCCCACAGGGCTACTTGATTCGGGGCAACAACACCACCATCGCCGACATCCTAAAAAAAGACAACGCGTACGACACCAAGACCTTGGGCAGCAAGCTCAAGGAAATCCACGGCCAGTTCCCTGACAAGAACGACATCGTGGTCATGAGCGAAGACGCCATCGCCTACCAGGATTTGATCGACACAATGGATATCTGTCTGGCAAACGACTTCCCGAATATTTCCCTTTCGGGAACCATCTAAAGGAGGCGGGACAATGCCAATCAAAATTCCAGGTCCCCGCCTGTACTCGAGCATCAAGCTCAAGACGACGGCAAATAAAGTAGCCAAGGCTGGCGGGCGTTCGGTGAACGCCGCGTTGAACCTGACCCCCATGATCGACATGTTCGTCGTCTTGACCATCTTCCTGCTCATGACCTTCTCCGCCTCGGGTGAGATTCTTTTCATTCAGAAGGACATTGAGCTGCCGACGGCCACCCATTCGGACGAACTGGAACCGTCGCCGATCATCATCATCGGCGGTGGTCAGGTTGTGGCCGAAGGCAAGTCCGTCGGACGCATGGATGACATCGCCGAGGATGAAAACTTTGAGATCGCAGACCTGTCGGAGATCTTAAACAACCTAAAGAAACAGTTTCAGCAACTGCATCCCAATCAAACCTTCTCAGGAAAGATCATCATCCAGGGCAACAAGACCGTCGAGTTCCGCGTCCTGAAAAAGGTGATGTTCACCTGCACCTCGGCGGGTTACCTCAACATCAACTTTGCCATCCTGCCTGTTGGTGGTGGTAGCGCCCCTCCCGGTGAAGACGGCGAGGGCGGCGAAGGCGGCGGCGAGGCCACAGAAGGTTGACCTAAATTTGTTAGATAATTATCCCCGGCCCCGCAAGGGACCGGGGATTTTTTTTGCCTGATGATTTCACCACCCCCGTCATGCCCTCGTCATGCCCTCGTCATGCCCCCGTCATTCCCGAAGGCTTCTGTCGGGAATCCAGACTTTGTTTTCGAGCATTCAAATCAAAAGTCAGAACCTGGATCCCCAGCAGAAACATCTGGGGATGACGGCCTACCTGGGTCAGCGACTTTGAATCACTCATGCTGGATCCGTGTCACCGATCCGGCCGCCGCAAGAACGTGGGCACGTCGTACTCTTCTTCTTCCATGACCTGGGCCACGGGTTCGGCTAGGGACTGCAATTCTCGCACAGGTTGCCTGGGTGGGGCGGGCACAACCCGAGCTGCCCGCTCCGGCTCCGGCGGGGGCGTAGACGCCAACTCTCCAAAACGCGTGTTTCGCCGGATGTGGGTCGGGATATCCAGGTTTTCAGCCAGGGGCCGTTGCGCCTGCATCGGCTGCTCTAAGTGCAGCTCTCCTTCACCAGCATCGAACCCGGTGGCGATGACCGTGACTTTCAACTCTTCCCCCATGTTTTCGTCCATCACCGCACCAAAGATGATGTTGGCATCCTCGTGAGCAGCCTCTTGAACAAAAATTGCACATTCGTTGACCTCGAAGAGGCGCAGGTCCGGTCCACCGGTTACATTCAAAAGGATGCCGGTGGCACCGTCAATGGCCACTTCCTCTAACAGTGGCGAACTCACCGCACGATGCACCGCCTCCAATGCCCGATTCTGTCCACTCGCGCTGCCCGTACCCATCAGCGCCAGACCACGACTCTGCATGACCGTCCGCACGTCAGCGAAGTCCACGTTGATCATCCCCGGCACCACAACCAGATCACTGATGCCTTGCACCGCGTTGTGCAGGATCTGATCGACCCGGGTGAAGGCGTCCATCATCGTCAGGTTCTCTCCCGCCAACTCAATCAACTTCTCGTTGGGAATTGTGATCAAGGTATCCACCGAGGCCTTCAACTCCTGGATGCCCTGATCCGCCTGGCGGCCTCGGCGCTTGCCCTCGAAGCGGAAAGGCCTTGTGACCACGCCAACCGTCAGGCAGCCCAAGGATCGAGCCACTTCGGCGATGACCGGCGCTCCACCTGTACCTGTGCCGCCACCCATACCTGCCGTGATGAAGACCATGTCCGCGCCGTCCAATATTTCGGCCAATTGATCCTTGGTCTCCAGGGCGGCGTTGCGCCCCGTCTCCGGATTGGCGCCAGCCCCCAGTCCACGGGTCAAGGCCTCTCCCATCTGGATCTTGATGGGTGCCAAAGACTGCGCCAGGGCCTGAGAGTCCGTATTGGCGGCCACGAAATCAACACCTTCCATGCCGGACTGGATCATGGTGTTGATGGCGTTGTTGCCTCCGCCGCCGACACCGACCACCCGAATGCTTGCTCCGTTTTCTGACACTTCCATGAATTCAATCATCTGTCCCTCCTTAGACTATGTGGCCTGCACGCACAGACCAAAATTCAATTGATTTCAATCTCGTTTTGTTCGGCTAAAAAAAGTCATGGATCCAGCCCTTCATGCGATGCCTGATCCTTGAATAGAGGTTCTTGTCGGGCCGGATGGGGAAGAATCGATGATCCAAGTGATCTCGTCCATAGTGGACCAAGCCCACGCCCGTCGCATATATGGGTGAACGCACCACGTCCACCAAACCATTTACCCTTTCGGGCAATCCCCGACGCACGGGCATGCCCAGTACGTCCTCAGCCAGCTCAGGCATACCTTCCATGATGGTGGAGCCACCCGTGATGACCGCACCGGACGCCAGCAAATCTTCATAGCCCGATCGGGAAATCTCGCGCCTGACCAAGCTGAAGATTTCTTCGACTCTGGGCTCAATGATCTCGCAAAGAATCTGCCTGGAAAGTTGTCGGTTGTTTCGCCCACCCACCGAGGGCACTTCGATGGTTTCGTCCTTGTCCACCAGGGAAGCCATCGCGCATCCATGACGAATCTTGAGCTGTTCCGCCTCAGGTGCCGGTGTGCGCAAACCCAGGGCAATATCGTTGGTCACCTGGTTACCGCCAAGAGAAAGCACCGCAGTGTGGACGATGGAGCCATTGGAAAAAATGGCAATGTCGGTGGTGCCGCCACCGATATCAATGAGCGCAACCCCTAAGTCCTTTTCGTCCTCAGTCAACACCGCCAGGGCCGAAGCCAATGGCTGTAGCACCAAGTCGGCCACATCCAGGCCGGTCTTGTTGGCGCACTTGATCAGATTCTGTGCGGAAGAGCAGGCACCGGTCACCAGGTGTACGTTGGCCTCCAGTCGCACACCACTCATGCCCAGGGGTTCCTTGATGCCGTCTTGATTATCGACAATGAACTCCTGGGGCAGAATGTGAATCACTTCCCTGTCCATTGGGATGACCATGGCCCGGGCCGAGTCGATGACCCGGCGGATGTCGTTGGGTCGAATTTCCTTCTCGGTGACCTTGACCACGCCACGGGAGTTGAAACCCTTGATGTGGCCACCCGCGATCCCGACGTAGACCGTCTTGATCTCACATCCGGCCATCATCTCAGCCTCTTCGATTGCGCGCTTAATGGAATTGACCGTGGTCTCGATGTTGATGACCACCCCCTTGCGCAGACCACGAGAGGGGCTTGTGCCAATACCCACAATGTCCACACCGTCGGGTTGGATCTCGCCCACAATGGCACATATCTTGGTCGTGCCGATGTCCAGACCCACTACGATTTCGTTGCCCTTTGCCATGAATCACCTCGCTCGAAAAAATTCATAGTTCCACACCAACATCAACACCCCGAACCTCCGGGACCACAGTGGCCCAGGTCGGCCTGCTGGCCAGATCCAACATAATTGTCCGCACGGCCAACTTGCGCTGTTTCATCTCATCAAAAACCCTGCATAGCAGAGGCAGACGCGCAACCGCGCCCTTGGAGCCCATGCGCACACGCACGGCCCCGGGGTCCAAGACCAAACTTGGGCCCATCAGTTCATCCAAATGCACCTCGGATACCCGACGGCCCTCCAGGCAAGAGGTGGATTCAATCTGACCAGCCAGAGACAAAGCCTCACGCACCCGCCTCTGCACCTGCTCCAATTGCTTGCCGTATGCTTCCCTGTCCACGCCGGTCACCACAGGCAGATCAAAGTTTTCTCCTGGCTGCAAACGCTTGAAGATGCGCCCACCTCCGTCCATCAGGTACAAAGCGCCGAGGCTCAACATGGCCGCGGGTTGATGCTCCTCGATGTCCACCATGATCCGGTCCGGCACAACACGCCGTACCTGCGCCCGTAAAACCCAAGGATGCTCTTCCATGAGCCGCCCAGCCCGATTCACATCGATGGAAAAAACGTTCATTCCCTCGCGGAGACCCGCCAGTTGCAGCAGGTCACGCAAGGATGCACGCTGCAACCCCTGCGCCTCGATGCGTCGCACCGCCAGGGCCGGCGATGTCCGCAGATGCGCAGCCAGCCAGTATGCGCCCATGCCCAGGCCCAGGCCGAGGGCGGTAAGGAACAGCACACGCAGGGGCGCGATGACCAGGTTTTGGATCCAGAGCTTGCGATCCATCTGGATCTGCTCTGAATTCCTGCGTTTTCGATTCCTTCGCGCCATGCTCGTTCCGAATCTCCTTGGGCTCAAGCCCTCAGGGCAGCGCTCATCAAAATGCGTTCAGCCAAATCCTCAAACGACAGCCCCAATCCTGCGGCGATTTTGGGCACCAAGCTGGCCTCGGTCATGCCAGGGATGGTGTTGACCTCCAGCAGGTAATACTTGTTGTCTGCATCACTGAGGATGGTGTCGACGCGACTGACCCCGGCACAACCCAAGGCCCGATGGGCCGCAAGGCAAATATCCAGCACCTGCGTGGTTTGATCTTCATCAAGAGGCGCGGGAAACAGATACTGGGTCCCAGCCCCTGCTCCATACTTGGCCTTGTAGTTGTAGAAATCTTCAACCGGCTTGATTTCAATCGCACCAAGTGCTTCGTCATCCAAAATCGCGACCTGAATTTCTCGACCTTTAACGTAGCGCTCCACCAACACATCGCCTGCAAATTGAGCGGCATCTTTCATGGCCGCGCCAAAAGCTTCGCTGCTATGCACGATGTGAATGCCGACGCTTGATCCCTCCTTCGAGGGCTTGACCACCACCGGCAACGAAAAGGGGAGTTCATCGGCCGCCATGTCCTTGGCGTCCGCCCGCGTGACCACCTTGTCCTCAATCAGAGGAAGATGGTGTTGCCGGAACATGGCCTTGGCCACCACCTTGTCCATGGATAAAGCCGAGGCCAAAACTCCGCTGCCCGTGTATGGAATCCGCATGGCCTCTAAGAGACCCTGCACACATCCATCCTCTCCCCATCGTCCGTGCAGGGCCACGAAGGCAACCTGTACACCCGCCCTCATGAGTTCGGCAGGCAAATTCTTGTCAACCACTACATCCACCACGTCGTATCCTCGATTGCGCAGGGCGGCCGAGAGAGCCGAGCCCGTCTTCATCGAAACCTCATGTTCGGCGTTGTGGCCGCCCATGAGCATACCGATGCGCATCGATTTGAGTTCTTCTTGCTTCATCACGACTCCGAAGGGCTGCCGCCACCGTTTAACTTGCGTCGCTTGCGTTCAAGAAAATCGGCACCCACACGCCAAACATCACCAGCACCCATGGTCAGAAGCAGATCTTCTTGCTCGCAGTGCTCAAACAACCAATCCACCGTGTGCTCCCGATCCGAAACATAGTAGACCTGACGATGGCCGTGACGCCGCACGCCTTCATAAAGATTCCTGGCGTTCACGCCCTCGATGGGCTGCTCACCAGCCGCGTAAATGTCCATCACGACAACAACATCAGCCTGGTTGAAAGCCGAAAAGAAATCCATCTCCAGATCCCGGGTTCGGGAGTAACGGTGGGGCTGAAAGACCACGACCAAACGACGCTTGTATGCCTTGCGGGCACCGGCCAAAGTGGTACGAATTTCAGCGGGGTGATGTCCATAATCATCCACCACCATCACGCCGCCAACCTCTCCTTGAATAGAAAACCGCCGCTGGATACCTTCAAATTTAGCGAAAGCCTCTTGCACCACCTCAAAAGGAACCTTCATCTCATCGGCGATTGCGACGCAGGCCAAAGCGTTGAGGACATTGTGTTCCCCAATCATGTTCAAGCTCACTTGGCCAAGCTCTTCACCCCGTCGCAAGACATCGAAGCTGACCGTGCCTTGTCCAAATACCAGATTCTCAGCGCGGAAGTCGGCCTGGGAAGAGATGCCGTAAGTCGCCACCCGCTTCTCTATCCGGGGCAAAATCTCCTGCACATGGGGATGGTCCAGGCACAAAACGACCTGCCCGTAAAAGGGAACCTTGTTGGCAAACTCGACGAAGGCATCCTTGATCACGTCCAGAGAGCCGTAATAATCCAAGTGCTCGGGATCGATGTTCGTGATCACGGCGTAAGTGGGCGTCAACCGCAGAAAAGAGCCATCGCTCTCGTCCGCCTCGGCCACGAGAAACTCTCCCTGCCCAAGTTTGGCGTTTGAACCCAAGCTATTCAGCCTGCCACCGATGACGATGGTGGGGTCCAGGCCGGCCTCGGCCAGCACACTGGCCAGGATGGAGGTGGTGGTGGTCTTGCCATGGGAACCCGCCACGGCGATGCCGTGCTTCATGCGCATGAGTTCGGCCAGCATTTCGGCACGCGGAATGACGGGAATGCCCTGCTCCCGGGCCGCCAGTACTTCCGGATTGTCCTCTTTCACCGCGCTGGAAATGACCACCACATCCGCGTCGTGAAGATTGTCGGCCTCGTGACCAATGACGACGCGTCCACCCAAGTTTTCCAGACGCAATGTCGTTTCGCTTTCCATCAAATCCGAACCACTCACCTGATACCCCAGATTCAAAAGCACCTCGGCGATGCCGCTCATGCCGATGCCGCCGATGCCGACGAAATGCACGCGATAGGTTCTCCGCAAGGGCATCAGGACACCTCCTCATGGTGCCGCCAGCGCGACTTGGCACCCAGCTCGAGACAAAGTTCACAGATGTCACGCGCCGCCTCGGGTCGGCTGACACGCCCAGCCGCATCTTCCATGGCCGCGCGCTTGTCCCCGTCGGCCAGGACCTCACCAACCAAACTCGCCAAGCCCTCCGGGCTCAAGTCATCCTCCCGGACCATCAACGCGGCACCCGCATCCACCAGGGCCCTGGCGTTTACTTCCTGGTGATTGTCAGCCGCATGTGGAAAGGGAATGAGTACCGCGGCCTTGCGACACAAAGACAGTTCGGACACGGTGGTGGCCCCGGCCCTGCAAATCACCAAATCGGACCGGCGATAAGCGGCCGCCATGTCGTGAATAAATGGCGTTACTTCCGCAACCTCGACCAGACCAAGCTCTTTGTAATGATCCCTCACGCCTTCGAGTTCCTTTTCGCCGGTCTGGTGAACGAAGCGCAGGCCTGGCCATCTTTCGTTAAGCAACTTGGCCGCCTCGGGCACAACCCGATTCAGGGTGCGGGCCCCCTGCGAGCCACCAAAAATCAAGACGTCTTGTCCTGACTTGGGTTGGTTGCTGCGCAAAAAATTCTCAGCAAGCGCCTTGCGTACCGGGTTACCCAATGCGCGCACCTTGCGCTTGGGAAAAAACGGTGCGGCATCTGGAAAACTCACCACCACCCTCCGCACGACCTTGCCCAAAATCTTGTTTGTGAATCCGGGCAGAGCATTCTGTTCCATGATCATGGTGGGGATGCGCATCAACCAGGCCATCAAGACCACGGGCCCCGATGCGTAGCCCCCTACACCCACCACCACGTCCGGATGGAAGCGCCTGATGATGCGACGGGACTGCCACATGGCCCTGGGCACCCGGAACAAACCGCGCATCCAGCCCATCAAACCCGATCCCTTAAGACCGCCGACCTGAATGCAGTCCAAGGTGAAGCCCGCGCGTGGCACCGCTCGGAATTCGATACCCCGGCGAGTGCCCACAAAGACCACCCGATGATCCTGGTTGCGAGACATGAGATCCTCAGCCAGGGCGATGCCCGGGAAGAGGTGACCTCCTGTTCCGCCGCCTGCAATCAATAGGTGCATCTGCTTCGCCTCAACTCAGGGCCAAGTAAGTTTTGAATCCGGCGTGGGCTCTGGCCGATTGCCCGACGCCGAAATGTCCAAGAGAATTCCCGCCGCAAACATGCTGCAAATCAAGGAACTGCCCCCGTAACTGATGAAAGGCAGCGTCAAGCCCTTGGTCGGCAACACGCCCGTGACAACGCCGATGTTGATGAGGGTCTGCAAACCGATGAGCGCGCTCAGGCCAAATGCCAGATAGGTGCCGAACAGACTTGGCGAGCGCAAGCCGGCCCGCAATCCCCGCCATACGATGACGGAGAAAACCAACAACACCAACCCAGCTCCAATCAGACCCAGCTCTTCCCCCACCAAGGAAAATATGAAATCCGTATGAGCGGCGGGCAAGAAAAACAGCTTGTGTTTTCCCTCGCCCAAACCCGCCCCAAAGACTCCGCCGGACCCAAAACTCATCAAGCTCTCTGAGATCTGGTAACCGATGTCGAAACGATTGGCCCAAGGGTCCAAGAACGCCAGCAAACGGCGCATGCGATATTCACTGCCTACGACCAGGAGGTATGCCATGGGCAGCGCAGCCAAGCCGGCCACCGCAATGTATATCACTCGCGCTCCGGCAACAAAAAGCATCAGAAACATGATCACGGTCAACGTGACGGCCGTGCCGAAATCAGGTTGGCCAAGCAGCAAGAGCACCAGCACGCCCGAAACCATCAGGTGAGGCAAAAAGCCCACGGAGAACACCTGAATGCGATCCTTCTTGCGAGTCAAAGAGAATGCCAGATAGACGACAAAAGCGACCTTGGCCAACTCGCCTGGCTGGAAGTTCATCAAACCCAAGGGCAACCAGCGAGACGAGCCCCCCGCCCTCACGGCCACGCCGGGAATAAGGACCAGCACCAACAAAATGAAGGTAAGCCCCAACAGGGGATATGCCAACTTGACCAGACGCTGCAAACCGATGCGCATGCCCAGACCCAAAGCAACAAGACCCAGCACCATATTGATAAGCTGACGTTTCAAATAGAACAACGCGTCACCCGTTTGGGCTTCGGCGAAAACCGCGCTGGCGCTATAAACCATCACCACCCCGAAGCCAAGAAGGCTCAGAACGGCAAAAAGCAGCCACGGATCTACGCTTGCGCGCTGTTGCTCCATCTATTCCTCCAGCGCCACATTCCTCTGGAATGCGGCACAAGACTGTCTACGAAAAAACCTACTTTCTTCGTTCTTGAACCAAGTGTGAAAATCACGTCTCATCAAAACCGTCTAGCTCCCGCACCAAATCGGCAAAAACTCGCCCTCGATGCTCATAATCATCAAACATGTCAAAACTGGCGCAGGCCGGACTCAACAAAACGACTTGTCCTGCTTTAGCCAAACGCCTTCCCACAGACACCGCTTCCGCCATATCGGTCACCAGGTGGATCTCGGCGCAACCTTCCAGGTCAGCAGCCATGCGCGCGGCGTCGGCACCCAGCAGAAGCACATGGGCGACCTGCTCTTGTACGACCCGCCTCAGGCCACGATAGTCACTGCCCTTTCCCTGACCGCCTCCGATGAGAACCACCGGCACGTCGAAACTGGTCAAAGACTTGGCCGTGGCTTCCGGATTCGTGCCTTTGGAATCGTTGATGTAGCGGACACCACCCAACTCCCGAATGGGTTCCAATCGGTGAGGCAAACCCTCGAAACTGTCCAGCCCGGCCTGCACGGCCTCGGGCGATGCGCCAGCTTCCAGGACCGCGGCCACCGCGGCAGCCGCGTTTTCCGCATTGTGTTCCCCGGCCAGACGGGCGGCCCGCAACTCAAAAATTCGGCCGCTTTCCAAATGCTTAAGTTGCCTTCCGCGAATCCAAACGCCGACTTCGTTCAACCTGTCCTCTCGCCGAGACAAAGGCAAAAGCCGACTCCGTAAACCTTCTCCCTGCATGCGGCTGGCCACCGCCTCGTCGTCGACAAAACAGACAGCCGCATCCTTCGGTCCTTGGCCCGCAAACAGTCGAGCCTTGAGATCCCCATAGACTTCCATACTCCCGTGTCGGTCCAGGTGGTCGGGCGTTAGGTTCAACCAGACCCCCACTCGAGGGGCCAAGCCCTCGGCGACTCCCAAATGCTCGAGCTGAAAACTGGAGACTTCGACCACGGCCCAGTCCACATGTGATCCATCCAACAACATCTCCGTCAGCGGCAGCCCGATGTTGCCGCCCAAAAAGACCCGGAATCCCGCGACCCGCAGAAGATGTGCACAGAGGGCGGTTGTGGTCGACTTGCCGTTGGTGCCGGTGATCGCCATCATGGGCGTGCCTGTCGAGGCCTCCGCGGCCATGGCCAACTCTCCGATGACGGGCAGACCCAGTTCACGAGCCCGTCGCACCATGGGGCTGGTCTCGGGCACGCCCGGGCTCAAAACCACGTGATCGACCTGCTCTAGCAAAGCCAAGCTGTCGCCGCCAAGGGCCAATTGTACACCGACCGCTTGCAATGAAGCCTGTCCCTCGACTTTGGATTGCCTGTCCGTGCCCCAGACCTCTGCCCCCTGGCTCGCCAGCCAAAGGCAGGCGGCTCGACCAGAACGGGCCAGGCCCACCACCAGCACGCGGCTTCCTTTCCAGGACAAAGGATTCTTGACGACTTCGCTCATACGCTCTCTGTTCTTCCTCAACGCAGCTTCAGGGTAGCCAACCCCACCAGAGCCAACATGATGGATATGACCCAGAAACGAACAATGATCTTGGGCTCCGCCCAACCTTTCAATTCATAGTGGTGATGTATCGGTGCCATGAGAAACACCCGTTTGCCGGTCATCTTGAAGCTTGCGACTTGAATGATGACCGATAGAGCCTCCATCAAAAACACGCCATGAATGATGGCGGATACAATCTCGTTTTTGGTCAACACGGCCATTGTGCCCAGACCGGCCCCCAGGGCCAGGGAACCCACATCCCCCATGAATATGGAGGCCGGGTAGGTATTGAACCAAAGAAAGGCAATACCCGCTCCCATCAGGGCAGCACAGTAAACGGTCAATTCTTCGGCACCATCGATATGCGGAATGCGCAGGTACTCGGCCAAGACAAAAGTCTTAAACAAAATGGCGCCGCCGGCGTAGGCCAGCACCAGAAACACAAAGCTGGACGTGATGACCGGTCCGATGGCCAGACCGTCCAGTCCGTCGGTCAGGTTGACCGCATTGGCCGTACCCACGATGACGATCACCGCAAGAGGAATATAGGCCCAGCCGATGTCCGGGTTGAATCGTTCAAAGTTGATCACCGGAAACGACACACGACTGTCGAAATCCGGCTGAATGAAAAGCAGGACGATAACGAAAGTGGTGATGCCGAACTGAGCCAAAAGCCGTACCTTGCCGGACAAGCCCTTGGAATTACGATTCTTGAGCTTGCGAAAATCATCGGCGAAGCCGATAAGACCAAAACATGCGGTCATCCCCATCACCACCCACAGCTTCAGGTCGGTCAAATCCCCCCAAAGCAGGCAAGAGCCAAGAAGTGAAACCAACAAAAGAGCCCCGCCCATGGTGGGGGTGCCGGTCTTGACCTGGTGGGTCTCCGGCGTGTCCTCACGCACATTGGATGAGCCGGCCTGAACCTTTTTCAGCCAGGTGATAAATGGAGGGAAAAGCATCAGACCCAAAATCATGGCGGTGGCGCCAGCCGCGATCGCCCGGAAAGAGGGATAGCGAACTACGTTGATCAATTGACTGTGCTGATAAAGCAAATAGTAAAGCATGTTTTCTTAGCTTCCTTCCTCTAGCGCAGCCACCACCCGCTCCAGGCGCATGCCACGCGACCCCTTAATCAAAACCCATCCATCGTCATCCAGACGCGCACGTAGCCAATCCACGGTTTCCTGCACGTCCTCGGTTTCCAATACTTGCTCCAAGCCATCGTTGCGGGCAGCCCGTGCCATCGATTGAGACAGAGGGCCAAAGGCGACCAGACCATCCAGCTTCAACCCGGCCACCGTGGTGCCGGTCTGTTCGTGCATGGCCTTCGCCGAATCCCCAAGCTCCAACATGTCACCCAGCACCGCCAGCTTGGGGCCTCGACCAGGCAACTGCCCGAGCGTAACGAGCGCCGCCTGGACAGAGCGCGGGTTGGCGTTGTAGCAATCCACCAACATGCGCCAGGTCCCGACTCGCCTCTCCTCCATGCGCATGGGCGGCTGCGGGGCCTCGGCCAAACGCTGAGCGATGACTTCCGGCGCCAAATTCTCAACCATACCCACGGCGGCGGCGGCAGCTGCGTTGCTCGCATTGTGCAGCCCCAATCGCGGCAAATGAACGGCCTGAGTTCGACCCGCCATTTCCAGACTGAAACGCAAGCCGTCCTCAGCCTGCGCCAAACCCGACACACGCACATCCGCCGCCGGACTGTTGCCGAATGTCACCTTGCGGGCCCTGGTTCGACTTGCCAACATAAGCGCGTAAGGATCATCCGCGTTGAGCACGGCGACGCCGGAACCTGGCAAGGCTTCGATGAGTTCACCTTTTGCGTCGGCCACGGCCTGGATACCCCCCAGGCCCTCCAAGTGGACTGGATGCACATTGGTCACGAGGCCCACCTGGGGTGCGGCGATCTGAGCCAGGCGGGCAATTTCCCCTGGTGCATTCATGCCCATTTCCATCACGGCATGACGATGGTTTTCCCGTAATCGCAACAAACCCCTGGGCATGCCGATGAGGTTGTTGAAGTTGCCTCGATTGAACAGCACCCCGGGCTTTCCCCCCAGGACGGCGGCAGTCATTTCCTTGGTGGTCGTCTTGCCGTTGGATCCGGTGATGCCCACCAGTCGCACGGAAAAACGCGTTCGATGCCAGGCCGCCAAATCGCCCAATGCCGCTTCGGCATCCGCCACCACCACCACGGGAGTTTCCGTGGGCAAGTCACCAAGCTTGCCCTCATCGATAGACGCTTGTTCGACCATGACCGCGGAGGCCCCTTCCGACACGGCCTGTGCGCAGAAAGCGGCCCCATCAAAACGATCACCACGCAGCGCAACAAAGAGTCCGCGCGGCTCAACCTGACGGCTATCCGTGGTTACGGACTCGATCCAGTGCTCACCGTCACCCTGCAAAAGCCGGCCTCCGGTGGCCTCACAAAGCTGGCTCATCTTGCACAAGCCGTCTTTCATTTCGACACCTCCCGCAGCGCCGCAGCCGCTTCAAGCCGGTCGTCGAATTCGTGTTTTTCTTCTCCGATGGTCTGCGTTGTTTCATGTCCTTTGCCGGCCACGAGCACAACGTCCCCGGCCCCGGCCAAAGCCACCGCCTCTCGGATGGCCGATCGCCGATCCGGCTGCACGATGAAAACCTTGTGAGAGTCGTCAAGCAAATACCCAGCGTCTTTCTGCCGCCAACCGGCCGACGTGAGGCCGGGCAGGATCTGGGCGATGATTGCGTCCGGGTCTTCCGAGCGTGGATTGTCCGAAGTGACCAAGGCCAGATCCGCTTTGGCCGCAACCGCTCCACCCATCAAGGGGCGTTTGCCCTGATCCCGATCGCCACCACAGCCAAAAACCACGATCAGGCGCCCCGGGGTCAAGGGTCGAAGTGCATCGAGCACGTTCACCAGGGCCTCGTCCGTATGGGCATAGTCCACAAACACAGCAGGACCCTTCCCTTGATCATGCACGACCCGCTCCAGTCGACCTGGCACCTTACGGCATGCATGCAAGCCGGACTCGATATGCCGGGGAGCCACACCAAGAACATGAGCCACGGCCACGGCGGCCAGCAAATTCTCCAGGTTGTGGCTTCCGATAAGTGCCGAATTGAGTTGCAGGCGCTCCGCACCACAGACAATCTCGGCCCGCAGACCATCCAAGCCCATGTGAACCGGACCCAAGGGCCTCACCTCGCCCTGAGAAGATCGACCGAAGCCCAGACGATTGCCATGCCATCCCTCGATCATCTGCTCAGAAGCCGGATCGTCGGCGTTGAAAACCGCCCACTTGCCCTGCGCCTGACTCTCTTTGAGTTCTCGAGAAAACAACAAGCGCTTGGCCTGGGCGTAGCGCTCCAGGTCTCCATGAAAATCCAGATGATCCCGGCTCAGGTTGGTAAAAACACCCACCTGGAAATGGCAACCCAGGCTGCGCTGCAGGTCCAAGGCATGGGAAGAAGTTTCCAACAGGACATGGCTGCAACCGGCATCGCGCATACGAGCCAATATCGCTTGCAGATCATCCGATTCCGGCGTGGTGTGTACGGCGACTTCCCGCCGCCCGGCGTACCGAACCTCCACGGTTCCGATGACGCCAGGCGAACCGCCGGCGGCCTTGAAAACACTCTCCATCAAGTATGTCAGGGTGGTCTTGCCGTTGGTCCCCGTAATGCCCACCACGGCCATATCCAGAGAGGGATGTCCATGGAAGTTGGCCGACAACCGGGCCAATGCCTGCCTGGTGTCTGCGACCTGCACCCAGGCCGGCAGAGCCAAGCCGACGGGTGGGCGGGCCACCACGGCGGCGACCGCCTTCTGTTTGGCCACCTCGGCCAGGTACCGATGGCCGTCCACCTTGGCACCGGTCATGGCCACAAATAAGTCACCGGCCTGGACCTGGCGAGAGTCGTGGCGAATACCGCGCACCCCGACCTGCCTGTCGCCCTCAAGGTGCAGAACATCCACACCTTCAAGCAAACGTTCCAGACTTATGACTTGCCCTTTGCTCATCGTTTTCAAACCCTCAACAAACGTGTCCTCACCAAAAACTCAGGAGCCCGTAGAAACCGCTCCGGAGCCGACCGCGTCTTGAATCTCCAACTCCAAAGTCACCCTGGAGGCCAACTCCAATATCTTTCCGGCGGCGGGTCGTTGCCGCTTGACCCGTCCGCTGCCGGATACGATCACGTCCAAACCTTTGGGGCTCAGCTGGCCCACGGCTTCACGCACCGACAGGCCACGCAGGTCCGGCATGCGAATGACGCCAGTCGCCACCGACAACTCCTCTGGCGAGCCCGGCCACTCCTCCAGCACCGGAGCCAAGATGGCCCCGGATCTCGGCTTGTCTATCTGAATGTTTTTCTCTGCCACGGGTTCCGGCGTATGCGCGGCGAAAACGCCCAGATATCCCAGGACGGCCTCCGCGATGCGCGCGAAAGGCGGCGCGGCCACGGTCCCACCGTAAGGACTTGTCGTCGGTTCGTCGACCACCACCAGGATGGCCAAGCGAGGAGAGTCAGCAGGCACGAAGCCCATGAAAGAGGCAACCCGCTTGTCCTTTGAGTAGCCACCGGCAATGAGATCCGCCTTCTGGGCCGTGCCCGTTTTGCCTGCCACCGCAAATCCAGGTACCGCGGCCCGAGTCCCCGTACCACCAGGCTCGGTGACGCCCACCATCATGTCGCGGACCGTGGAGGCCCACTTGCCATCCAACACACGCCGGCCGACATCCGGTTCAAATTGCTCTCTTTCACGGCTCTGCTCGGAAAGCAGCGCCTTCAAAATCCGAGGCCGCCGCAAGATGCCACCGCTGGCTACGGAGCAAAGCGCCGAAGTCATCTGCAAAGGCGTCACGCTGATGCCCTGACCGAAGGAAATCGTGGCCAAGCCCACGTCGGACCAACGAGAAAACGGTCGCAAAATGCAGCGACTCTCACCGGGCAAATCCACCCCGGTTCGCAAGCCAAAGCCAAAATTTTTCAGCGAACGGTGCAAACCAGGCTTACCCAGAGCCATGCCCAGTTTGGCGGTACCCACGTTGCTGGAATGAACCAGCACTTCACGCAAGGGAATCTTACCAAGGCCACGATGGGAGTCATTGATATGGTGCCGGCCGATGGCCAACCGGCCCTTCTCACAGTCGATCAGCTCGCCAGGCTTAACCACGCCTTCTTGCAGCGCCGCACCGATGGTGAAAATCTTCATGGTCGAACCGGGCTCGAAACAATCGGTGACCGAACGATTGCGATAACTCGATGGCTTGAAGGTCCAATACATGTTTGGGTTGAAATTGGGCACGTTGGCCATGGCCAAAATATCGGAGGTAGCCGGGTCCATGACCACCACCATGCCACCTTTGGCCTTGGACTCCGTGACGGCGCGTTCCAATTCTCTCTGCGCAATTTCCTGGATGGTCAGATCGAGGGTCAGCACCAGGCTGACGCCGTCCGCTCCATCCGGGTCGGTCATGCCTTCGGAAAACAAGGTTCGGCCCCTGGCATCGCGTATGCCTTTGGCCAAAGTTGTCGATCCGCGCAAGCGAGAGTCAAAAAGGAGTTCAAGCCCCTCCAAACCACGGCCGTCGCCAGCAAAACCGATGAGTGAACTCGCGAGTTCGCGGGCAGGATAAAATCGCCGACTCTCCCTCGTGAAGTGCACGCCCGCAAGCTTCAGCTCGCGCACCCGATTGGCTTCCTCCTGCGGGATGCGTCGCTTGATCCATGTGAAGTGCTTACGCCGGGCAAGCTTTTTCTCCAACTTGCCTGCATTCAGATCCAGCGCTTTGGACAATGCACGAGCGACGGCGGGCCCATCTTCCAATTCGGATGGCGTGACAAAAATCGAATCCGTCATAACGCTGACAGCCAAAGGAGCGCCATGCCTGTCCACGATGGCACCCCGCATGGGCTCTAGGACGATCTGCCTCAGGTACTGGTCCTTGGCCAGGCCCTCAAGCCACTCGGCCTGGCTCACCTGGAGCTGCCACATGCGAAACGAAATGCCGCCCGCCATCAACACCAGCAAACCCGCCACCAGAATCAGGCGAATGTGCATCCATCGGGTGTTCTTGCGATCCGGCATCTTCTAGTGCCTCTTCTCACCGACCCCGTCGGACGATGACCGCGGTCGTATGATCTGTTCAGGCTTGGGCTCGATCAGCCCCAGCTTCTCCGAGGCCAGCTTGCGCAAACGCCGAGGTGACCTCAAAGTAGCCACCTCGACCTGCAGTTTGCGGCGCTCGGTAAGCAGCTTGCGATTTTCCCGCGCCGCCTCGGACAGGTCATAGCCGAGATGGACTTCCTGCAGGCGCGCGTGTACGTGGAGGATGGCGCCGGTCACCAAAATGACCAACACCAAGCTCCAGGCCCACCAGTTTCTGGGCAAGACCGCTCGGACAGATGGCCCTGATGGTGCCTTGGCTGCCGGCTTTTTCTTCTTCCGCTCAGCGACCATCCGAAATCTCCTCAGCCACACGCTCCGCCGCGCGCAAGCGGGCCGAGCGAGACCGTGGGTTGGAACGAATCTCGTCTTCATCCGGCATCACAGCTCGCTTCGTCAGACGGCGCATGCTTATCTTGCGATTACAGCCGCAAGTCGGCAGCCCGGGAGGGCAGATACAGGGCCCCTCCAAGTCCACCAACCGTCGTTTGACCAGGCGGTCCTCCAAAGAATGAAAGGCGATAAACACCACCCGACCACCAACCGCCAAGGGCTCCGGCAAACGCCGCAGCATGGACTCCAGCTCGTCCAACTCCTGGTTGACGAGAATGCGCAGGGCCATGAACACTTGGGTGGCGGGATGGGTCTTCCCGGGCCGACGCAGGCCGGGAACCAACTTGGCCAGCTCGGCGGTGTCTGTCAAAGCACCGCCGCGGTGAGCTTCCAGTATCCGATGAGCCAACTTCTTCGCGCCGCGCACTTCTCCAAATCGCCTGAGCGCGAGAGCCAGCTCTTTTTCCGCCATGGTATCCAAAAGCTCAGCCAAACTTGGGCCGGCACTCGAGTCCATCCGCATATCCAAAGGGCCGGCTTGAAAACTGAACCCGCGTTCCGCCTGATCGAACTGCATGGAGGAAACACCCAAATCCGCCAACACGCCATCGGCCTGTTGCCATCCAACTTGCTCCATCAAGCGGGGGAGGTCTGAGAAACGGCCATGCACAAAGGTGCAACGATCCGAAAAAGGCGCAAGTCTGCGGGCGGCCATGGCCAAGGCGGCGGGATCCCTATCCACGCCCAACAAGCGACCATCCGGTGCGGAGAGCTCCAGCATGCGCTGGGCATGCCCCCCCGCCCCCAGGGTGCAATCCACATATGCACCGCCAGCTTTAGGCTGCATCAACTCCATGACCTGATCGGCCATGACAGGTTGGTGGGCCAACGCCTCCACCTGTATCCCTCCTGGACCAAGACCACTTCAAAGGCCCGGGGCCGATCGCGCAACCGGCGTCCCGGGAAAACTCACAAACCCAAATCACCCAAGGCGTCGGCCAAATCACCGGCGCGCTCACGAGACTCGTCAAACATCTTTTTCCAGCCCTTGCCGGACCAAATCTCAATGGTGTCCACCATGCCCGCCCAGACCACTTCCTTCTTTAGCCCTGCGAAATTCCGCAAAGCAGGCGGGATCAAAATCCGCCCATGCCGATCGATGGGGCATTCGGTGGCACCGGAAACGAGCAGTCGCTTGACCTGCCGCACCTTGGGATCAAAACGGGGCAATTCACGGATACGCTCTTCCAGGGCCTGCCATTCAGTTACCGGGAAAGCGATCAAGCAGGGGTCGATAAAGGAAGTCACAATCAAGCGATCGTCTGAGTAGCGGCTCGTCAGGATTTCTCTGAAGCGGGAAGGAATGCTCGAGCGCCCTTTGGCATCAATGCTGTGCTCGTAGCGACCCTTGAACATGAAGCGCTCACCTTTCGGTTTAAGTGTCGGGCGCATCTCCCACAATGAGACACGTCATGCCACTATTTCCCACTTGCGAGCATAGTCGGTCATTCGAGCTCTCGAAGTCAAGAAAAAGTCCTGGTTTTCCTCAATAAACCATAGAGATAGGGGATAATTGGGTCGAGATCTGAAAAACTTTCATCATTGTGAGAACAAAGAGCGACTATCCCATGTGTTACTTCACATAGAGCCACTATCATGTTGTTATAATTACGTATTTGACAATTTCAGCGTCTGGGATGGGAGATTCAGGGTTGATCCCTGCTTGCATCCCGCCTAATCTCCTCCTATGAAGTTGGAAGAAAACAGACATGAAGAACAAATTGATGCGGTCACGGCATGCCTGCGCGACGCGAGCCAAGAAATCCTTCGCGGAGATTTTGCGGTCGCCCGATCGCAGCTTGACAAAACCTCCGCCGAACTTCCCAAAGACGATCTGGAGCGCGTGGAAGCTGCTCGCTCCAGCATGAGACTCGATCCCGCCGCACTGGTGGTCGTGGTGCTTTGCCTGGCAGGCATCGCCACGCTCGCCATCCTCACGCTTTTCCACGGCGGCCAATGATCCGGAGAAACCGAACCAACCATGGGCAAAGACAAAAAACTCACAACGCGTAGCGACGACTATAACCAGTGGTACTTAGACGTAATCCAGGCCGCCCGGCTTGCAGACCACAGCCCGGTGAAAGGCTGCATGGTGATCCGACCCAACGGCTACGCGCTCTGGGAAAAAATCCAGCGAGCCTTGGATGACATGTTCAAAGAGACTGGCCACGTCAACGCCTACTTCCCCCTGCTCATCCCCGAGTCCTTCTTGAAAAAAGAAGCGGAGCACGTGGAAGGATTCGCCCCCGAATGCGCCGTGGTCACCCACGGTGGCGGCCAAAAGCTGGAAGAACCCCTGGTGATCCGACCCACTTCGGAAACCATCATCTGGGCCATGTATCGCAAGTGGATCGAGTCCCATCGGGATCTGCCCATCCTGATCAACCAATGGGCCAACGTCGTCCGCTGGGAAATGCGAACCCGACTCTTCCTGCGCACAACGGAGTTTCTCTGGCAAGAGGGGCACACCGCGCACGCCACCTCGGAGGAATCGGAAGAAGAGACCCTGCGCATGCTGGAAGTCTATCGCCGCTTCGCGGAAGACTTCATGGCCATGCCGGTCATCCCAGGCATTAAAACTGAACGCGAAAAATTCGCGGGTGCCGTACGCACCTATAGCATCGAAGGCATGATGCAGGATGGCCGCGCCTTGCAGGCGGGCACCTCCCACAACCTGGGCCAAAATTTCGCCAAGGCCTTTGACGTCACCTTCCAGGACGAGCAAGGTCAACGCCAGTTTGTCTGGGCCACGAGTTGGGGGGTCAGCACCCGACTCATCGGCGCCATCATCATGACCCACTCGGACGACAAGGGATTGATCTTGCCGCCACGCCTGGCGGCCACCAAGGCAACGATCATCCCCATCATGGGCAAAAAAGCCGATCCCGAAGTCGTCTTAGGCGAAGCGCGCAAGTTGGCCGAAGAGAGCGGCCTGGGCCGCGAGATCGATATCGATGATCGAGCCAACGTAAGCCCGGGTTGGAAGTACAACGACTGGGAACAACGCGGCGTGCCCTTGCGGATCGAATTGGGCCCGCGCGACATCGAGAACAAGCAAGCCGTCATCGTCCGACGGGATACCGGCGAAAAGCAATTCGTGCCGCGTGACAAGCTGCCCGCCGTGCTCAAAGAAACCTTAGAGCAAATGCAAAAAGACATGTTCGCTCGCGCCCTGGCCCACCGGGAAGAAAACACCTATCCGGTGGAAGACGAGGCCGAGTTCAGGGCCAAGCTGGAAGATCCAGGCGGCTTTTTAATGGCCCACCATTGCGGCGAACGCGAATGCGAAGAACGCATTCAGGCCGAGACGAAGGCCACCATCCGCTGCATTCCCCTGGATGCGAAACAAGAAAATGGAACCTGCCCCTTCTGCGGCAAGGCATCCGACAAGCGCGTCATCTTCGCCAAGGCTTATTGAGTATGGGGCAAGCCCCCGAACTCCCTTTCTCCGACAACACGCACGCACTGGCTCAAATTGTGATCGAGGGCTTGACCGCACAGGGCCGCAATCTGGCCCTGGCTGAAAGCTGCACCGGCGGGCTGGTGGCGAAAACGCTCACCGACATCCCCGGCGCATCGGCCTGCTTTCTGCTCTCGGCCGTCACCTACGCCAACGAGGCCAAACGCGATCTGCTGGGTGTGTCCGAGAAAATCCTCGAAGACCACGGCGCGGTCAGCGCGCCTTGCGCCACCGCCATGGCCGAAGGACTACGCCGAATCTCCAGCGCGGACCTGGCCTTGTCCATCACCGGCATCGCCGGTCCCGGCGGCGGCAGCGAGGACAAGCCCATCGGCACCGTGTACTTCGGCCTGAATCAGAAATCAGGCACCCGCGTCCATCACCATGTTTTCCCGTCACAAGACAGATCAACGATCCGCGCCATGGCCTGTCACATGGCCCTGACGCTAATCCAAGAAACCTTGTTTGAAAACCCACGGGCGGGGATGAACCCCGCCCCTACGTCTTGAGGCTTCTTGAATCCGTAGGGGAGGGCTTTATGCCCTCCCGCGGTGCGAAGGGGCTTACTTCTCGGGCAAGCTGGTGATCACGTCCCCGAAGGGTGCTGCCGTTTCTTTCTTCTTGCCGCCAAACTCGATCTCGGCGAAAACTCGACCGATCGCGGCGTCCACTTTCTTGACCACGCCCTTCTTCATGGTGCCGGCGTATGGGACGTAGACATTGTCGCCCACCTTGACTTCGGGCTTGACGGGCATGGCCACGCAGTCCGCCTTGTTCAAGACACTGACCCTGCCCGCGAAACCGAGGCCCAGAATCTTATCGCCGGCCACGCCGACGATCTTCGATCGCTTCCAGCCGAACTTGCCCTTGGCCACCACGGCTGTGCCCACTTCGAATTCTTTTCCAATCTTGTGGAAGGTGTCGGGCTTGCAGATATCGACTTTCTTGCCGGCGCCCGAGGGGTTGTCGTAATCGATATCCAGATAGCGAATCTTGGGTTCTGTTGGCGTGCCGCCTTCGACTACGATGGCTCGCTGCATGCCGGAACCACTCTGCCAGCGGGTCAAAATGATGTCACCGGGTTGAGCGGTCTCGCCTTTGCGTATGGCAACAATCATGGCGTTGGGCACCACCATGTCGGTGCCACTCAATCGCTTGACCTTGCTGTTTTCCTTGCCCGGCTCCAGCATCTTGGCGCCGTAATAAATGAAAGTCGTCTTGGAGCCACCCTTTGCAAAACCACGGTCGATCCACTGCCGCGGCGGGCAGAGCACGAAATCACCGGCCTGAGCCTTCGTTTCCACCACGGGATAATCGAAGGGGATGGTGCCCGGTTTGGGCGCGGGCTTGGCGGCCGCCACGTCTTTCTTGACCTCGGGGGCATCCTTCTTGGCGACATCTTTCTTGGCCGGCGCGTCCTTTTTCACCGGCGCTTTATCAAGCTCGACATCCTTCTTGTCACATCCGGCCAACAAAAGGGCCAAGGCGGATACTGATACCAACAAGGTCGTTCCGATTCGCTTCAACATGTGAATCCTCCCAAAGCGTTTGTTGTTCAATTGGAGATGCGTTCAATTGGAAATGCAGTGTGGCATGGGGTCTTTACAGAATCAATCCTGCTCTTGGTCCTTTCGGGCTTTCTCGCCCGCCAGGGTCTTGGCCAAGGCTCCAACAAAGGCCACGGAAAACTTGGTGACGACCATCTCCACCAACTCGGCTACCGGCTGCCGCCAGTCCTTGCCCTCGCCCTCTTCCTCTTGTGCCTGGGCATCGTCGGTCTTCTGTTCTTCCTGCCCAGAACGAGCGGTCGGATCCTGTTCCGTCACCCTGTCCCCCACCCGCTTCAGAGTCTCGGAGACCCAGTCGGAGGCACGAGCCATGAACTGAGCCATCAAGGTCTCAGTGGCTTTCTCCATCACGTCTTCACCCAGCTTGCGAGTAAACTCCACAGCCAGGTTCTCCTGAAAAGACTCCAAAATGCCTTCAAAAACCCTCTCGAAGGAGGTCTTGGATTCGGCCTTCTTCTTCTTGCCTGCCTTCTTGCCAGCCTTCTCGCCAGCCTTCTTGCCAGCCTTCTCGCTCGTCTTCTTGCCTGCCTTCTTGGCGGTTTTCTTAGTCGCCTTCTTGCCTGCCTTCTTGGCGGTTTTCTTGGTCACCTTCTTGCTGGTTTTCTTGGTCGCCTTCTTGCTGGATTTCTTCGCTGTCTTCTTGCTTACTTTTTTGCTCGCCTTCTTGGCTGCTTTCTTTTCCGTTTTCTTCTTGGCCACGTGGACCCCCTGACGCTTTCGGGTTAAATACAAAAGAGCTTCCGCATTGTATCGAATCGCAGTCCTCCAAAAAAGCCTCCGCGAAAAACTTCTGTGCCGTTATCCCCGTGCAATGCCCCGGCCCCACCCGCCTGACGCCTAAGTCCTTGAGCTCTTGCGCCACCCGAGCCAAGTCCTCACGGCTGTCCGCCATGAGGTGAAATCCTCCCAGGACCCAGCGCACCGGGCCCATGCCAAGGGCTCCAGCCTTCTCCACCATCTCTACCACGCCCGGGTGTGCACATCCCGTGATCAACAAAGGACCATCCTGGCATGACTGCAACAAGCCATGCTCGACAAGCCCCCCGTCCATGGGCCCGGTGCTCCACATGCCGGGCAAAATCTCCCCCGGCTCATCCATCACGCGACACTCACCGCCCTGGCTTTGAATCTTTTCGCAAACCTCATCGGAAAAGCCCTTCGGCACCCAGACTTCGATCCGCGGCAGGTCGTCGCCGGAAAGCCCGGGCGTACGAAAGCGCTTGATCGCAAGCTCCGGCTTGCGACGCATGCGCAGCAGGGCCGGCAGGCCGCCGATGTGGTCCCAATGGGCGTGACTCAAAACAACATGATGGATCTCCGCCGGGTCAATACCCAGCACCTCCATGTTGTTCAGAAGCATCTCGCCTTCAGGCCCCGTGTCGAACAAGACCTTCCCCTCGTCGCTTTCCAGCAAGCAAGCAAAGCCCCAGCCGTGGCGCAAACCACCGCCACCCGCCAGGTTGTCCACCAAAATCCGTACGCTTCCCTGCATGGTCACCCTTTCCTTCCGCCGCAGAATACCAGGCACATCGCTCTCTGCCAATGGCCATTAAAGTTGAACAGAATCTCCATCAGCTGCATGCTGGAAGGCACAATCTCCAACGAAAGCAACAAGCCATGAAAGCCTGGATCATCACGACCATAGCCATGCTGGCCCTCGCCTGTTCCGCCGGCCAGATCGACCAACCCGACGCAGGCCTCGACGCAGGCCTCGACGCAGGCCTCGACGCAGGCACCGACGCAGGCACTGATGCAGGCACTGATGCAGGCACAGACGCTAGCACCGACGCAGGCACTGATGCAGGCACTGATGCAGGCACAGACGCTAGCACCGACGCAGGCACTGATGCAGGCACAGACGCTAGCACCGATGCAGGCACCGACGCGGGAACCACCGGTGAATTCTGCGAGCCCTTGCCTCCCCCTTCGGGCCAGATCATCTCCGTCAGCCCGGCCGACATCTCCAACCTGACCTCCATCGTGTCCAACGCGAGCACCGGCGACACCATCTCTTTCGCCGACGGCACCTAGAACCTCCATGGAGTCTATCTGTGGATAAACACCCCGGGCGTGACCCTGCGCTCAGCTTCCGGCAACCGGGAAACCGTCATCTTGGACGGCAACTACGAAAGCACGGAAATCATCACCGTGGCCGCTTCCGACGTGACCATCGCCGACTTAAGCATCCACCGCCCCTACACCCACGCCATCCACGTCACCGCAAGCGACGGGCACACGCTAAACACCCTCATCCACAACGTACACATCATCGATCCACGAGAACAGGCCATCAAAATCAACCCCGGCGGCGACGGCGTCTACCCGGACCAGGGTCGCATCACCTGTTGCCGCATGGAGCTAACCGACACAGGTCGCCCGCATGTCAACCCCACGGCCACCGGCTGCTACACCGGGGGCGTGGATGCCCATCAGGCCCGCGACTGGGTCATCTCAGACAACCACATCGAGGGTTTCTGGTGTCAAAGCGACCTCTCCGAACACGCCATCCACCTCTGGCGAGGCTGCCGAGACACGATCGTCGAACGCAACGTCCTGCTCGACAACGCCCGAGGCGTAGGTTTTGGTATGTCCTCAAGCGGCACGGCACGAAGCTTTGACGACGAGCCCTGCGGCGGCCTGAATGCCTACATCGGTCACTATCGAGGCATCATCCGCAACAACTTCATCGCAGCCGACAGAGCCGAACTTTTCTCATCCGGCGAGGGCTTCGACTGTGGCGTCTGTCTCTGGTCTTCCTGCGGCACCCAGGTCCTGCACAACTCCATCGCCTCGACCGGCCCCAATTTCTCATCCATCGAATGGCGCTTCGCCGGTTCCACCGATGTCCTGATTGCCAACAACGCCGCATCCCACGCCATCATGGAACGAACAGACGCCTCCGGCACGGTCCTCAGCAACCTGGAAGACGCCCCGATGTCCCTCTTCGTCGACGTACAAAACGCCGACCTCCATCTCAACAACAACCCAACTTCCGCAGTCGATCAAGGCGCCGACCTCGCCGAAAACGCCCCCACCCACGACATCGACGTAGACCCCCGAGACGCCACGCCCGACATCGGAGCCGACGAAATTTAGCCCCGATTTTCATTCTTTGGGGGCAGCCGGCATCTACGATATTGATAAGAATGACAAAAAGTAGGGTATGATTCCGTGCTGTGATACGATTGATTAAAGGGGCCAATAATGGAATCCAACAAGCGAATCACCGACATCGTCCAGGTCAACCGCTCGCCTTTCGGGGCGCCTTACGTTTTTGTCCTGGCTGTGATCAAGGGCCACGACCAGCACGTCTGCCTGCGTTTGACCCAGAAGGAAACCACGATCGGCGCCGATCCTGACCTGGCCGACCTCGCGCTCAGGGACAATCAGATTTCCAACCGGCACCTGCTGGTGCGGATCAACGGCAATATGGTCAGCATCATCGATCTGGAATCGACCAACGGCACGGTGCTGAATAAGAACAAGATCAGCTCAGGCAAGCCCCACCGGCTCAAGCATCTGGACGAAATTCAGATCGGTCGCAACCGTCTGCTGTTCATGGCCTGTAGATTCCACCAAGATACCTGAGCGGCGTCAGCTCACGCCCGACATCGGAACCGACGAAATTTAGCCCCAAAATCAGCCCAAAAAAGCACCTCCAAACGTTCCAACGTTGGAACGCGATTTCGCCTAATAACTCATGATCTTACAACTCCGCCCGCTGAAAAACACCTACATCGCCCTACATGCATCAAAACTCGACTGCGGATCTACCTCCTCATTGACTCTCCCCGACGCAGGTGTTACACTGGTGTTACACCTCGAAGGGCTGAAGGAGGTCACGAATGCCAACAGCCAAAAAGAGAATCAACCTCTCCGTCGATGATCGCTTATGGGAGGAACTGAACCGCTTGAAGGAACTCAGGGGTGCTCCATCCCTCTCCTCGGTGGTCATTGAACTCACCAAAGAGGCGCTGGAACTTCAAGAGGATCTCTACTTCGCAAAGATCGCGAAAGAGCGTGAGCGCGAAGCCACAATCTCCCACGATCAACTCTGGAAAAAACTGTAGATGTGGAAAATCGTCTACAAGAAATCCGTCAAAAAAGACCTCAAAAAAATCTCGCCGGATGTTCGATATATTCTCCGCAGAGCCATCGAGGAAAAACTCATGATCGACCCCCTGCGCTTCGGGGTCCCCCTCAGGCGAACGCTCAAGGGGCTGATGAAGCTGCGGGTAGGCGACTACCGGATCATCTACACCATTCAAAAGAAAACGGTCGTGGTCTCCATCATAAAGATCGGGCACAGGAGAGAAGTCTACGGGAAATAAAAGACACGTCCCCGATTTTGCCCCCTTACATGCGCCGCTTCATTTTGGGTACGTCCTGGCAGGCTTTGTTCAGGCCGAGTTCGCAGGCGCGTTGCATGTCGACCACGCCTTCTTTGCGCTGGCCTTGCTGCCACTTGGCGCCGGCTCGCTCCCGGTAGGCGCGGGGGTCGTCCGGGTGGCCTTCGATGTAGGTGTCCCACATTTTTACCACCTCGCCGAACTTGTGTTTGGCGGCCAGGGCGTTGTCCCGCTGGAGGCGCAGCTCGAAGTCGTCGGGCTTGGCGGCAAGCTCCGCTTCGGAGGTTATAAGACCGCCTTGTTTTTGTGCCCAGCCGGCCCGGTAGCGCAGGTCGTTGTCGTCCGGGTCGAGTTGGCTGCCCAGGCTGAAGAGACGCAGGGCGCGTTTGTGCTGGCCCGCCTTGTAGAGCTGGTCGCCCTCGAAGCGCAGCGTGTCGCGCAACCATTTTACGTTGTCGGCCAGGATCTCGTTCGTGGGCGAAAGCTGACGGGCCAGGATCAGGTCAAGGGCCGCGCCTGTATAATTCTTGGTCTTGGCGCGGGCGTAGAAACGCTTTTGTAGCGCGCCGCGCTCCTGGGGGTCTAAACGCAGGGCCCGATCCAACCAGGGCAGACGCTCGGCCGCCTGCTTTTTGCTGTCGAAGAGCTTGGCTTTCTCGATCAAGAAGTGCGGGTGATCGCCGAAGGCCAGGGCCGCATCGCAAGCCTTTGCTGCTTGCTCAGGCTCCTTGGCCTCCCGAAGCGTTCGGCAGCGATCCCAATGGGTAAAACCCGCCAAGATGGCCAGCTTGGGGTTGTCTTTGACCAGGGGCTGAATCTCTTGGACGTAGGCGTCCATTTGTTTATAGCTGCCGCCCCAACGGGGCGTGATGTTCCGCAGGTAGTGAACCCGAAGATGAAAGCACAGGGGGCAGTGGGCCAGGCCGGCATCCAAGAGCTGGCGCTCGGTTTTGTTTGGCAGGCTCTCGGCCATTTGCACGAGCCGCCGATGGGCCGCCACCAGCTTGGGCCTGAGCGCGATGGCCCGCTGGAAATCCTTGGCCGCGGCCTGATGCCGGACATCCATGGTACGGAACTGTGCCTGCGAGGTGTCCTTGGCGAACTTGCCGCCCCGAACATGCTGCGCCATCTTGAAGCGGTGATTGCCGCGAGCAGCAAAGGGCGCGAAGTGATCGGGCGAGCGCTTGACCCACTGATCCAAAAGCGGGGCGATGGCCGGATCCGCCACGAAGAAAGCCGAGAGCATGGCGTCGGGCCAGTCCTCCTTGCGAAAGTCTTTTTCGAACTCGGCCTGGTAATACTCCATCCACTGTTCGAGCCTGTCGAAACGTTTCAGTCGCAGCAGATTCAGCAGGGCCGCCTCGTCGGGCTGACGCAGGGGATAACCATGGGCACCCACGCCCTCTTCGCCCACGAAGGCCGGCTCCAGGGGAATGGACTTCGCCGCGATGCGGGGCCCGCGCTGCAAGGGCTCGGGCGGCATGGGCCCTGAGGAGGCCTGCTTGTCGAAGAAGAAATCATCGCAGCCCAACACCATCACCCCAGTCAGAACGGACAGACAGAAATAAAGCAGGACCGCGACCCATCGATTTATTTTGTGTTCCATGGAAGGAAGAATAGCCAATTGCTTGCCGATTGGCAAAGGCGGCCTGCCCTACTGGGGATATAGCGCCATCAGGTAGTCATCCCAATACGTGTCCACCGACAGGGAATGGCCCTGGTAGTATGCCTGCATGCCTGGCCAGTTGTCGTGAAAACGCGCATTGGGGTGGTAGATGGATATGCCGTGGGCTTCGTCCCAGTCTTTCGCGGTGAGCTGTACGAAATCCAAAACCAGCTGACCCTCCAACAGGGTCATGATGTCCACGCACTGGGCCTGGATGTCCGGATCCTCCACCGCGACGCTGAGATCATCGCAGAAGTCATAGAGGTCGATATAAGCGCTGAAAATGCTGCCCACCTGCCCATCCATGCACTGAACATGTTCGGCCACATCGCGCACGCTGTTCAGGTTGGCGCTGGACTCATCGATATAGCTCAGAAGAGATTGAGCGAGCTGGTCCAGCAACTCCGCCATGGCCGAGGCGAAATCGGTATCCACGGCAGAATAGACGATACGAAATTCCTCGTCGACCCAATCATCAAACCCATCCACCGTGGCTTGAGCCAGCTCACGCACGGAAATTTCCTCATGGCCCATCAACTTCTCGAGGGGTTGTACCACGCAGCCCACGGAAGTCTCCCCGGCCACAAACCACCGAATCGCGTGGCGCCACTCATAGGCACTCTCGAACATGCCGTTTAGACAGGTGCATAGGTACAAAAGATCCACCCGTCGACCGCTGCCTTCCGCCAGGTAGCCCAAGACGTCGGCCATCTCAGCCAAGGTCAGCCCGTCACCCCCCGAGGTATCGTCGTAGCCTAAGGTCCCAGCGGGGTAAGCCGTGCCGCCTCCATGGCCCCAATACTCAACAACGTAGCGCTGCGCGGGGTAGTTCAGAAGGACCCAGTCGAAAAAGGCCTCATAGGTTGAGACCACATCCATCTGCAGCTCGGGTTGTTCAATCAGGGTAGAGCCCGAAACGGAGTCCACACCCGCGTAGACCGACCCGCCGTCCCCAAGGGCGTCTCCCAGCATGACCAGGGACAAATTTTCGTTGGCACCAAGCCACTCCAGATCCCATGTCCAGTGGCCTTCAATGAGATTATTATACTCTTCTTCGGCTGTGCCTTCACCGCCCCAAACGCTGTCGTAGTCCACGATGCGGATGTAGGTCCACAGGGGAAACGCGGCGTTTACCAGAACGGAGTCGCTTTGCTCCGCAGCGCGGATCGCGCTGAGGCGATATCGATAGTTGGCGCTGTCGGAAAAATCGACATCCAAATACTCGGTGGTGTCCTGAGCCAACTCGGCCAGCAGGACGTAGTCGGACTCAGCATCCGCCTTCCGCTCCAGAAGGTAGTGCTCCTCGTCGCGATTGGGATCCTGCCATCGAAGCCGATAGTCGGTGCCGACATGCAGGCCGTGGAAATCCTCAGGGGGAAGCAAAGGGGAGATACAACGACCGCCTACACAACGCTCTCCGTTGGCGGAACAATCGAGGGTGACAGACCATGCGTTGTTGTCGCAAGTCTCGAGCAACTCACCGTCGCAGCGAGTCTCTCCCTGCTCGCAAACCACGGCGCTTTCACATCGGCAGGTATCCGTGTTGCAGGTCTCGCCCTGGTCCGCGCAAGGGTCACCGCAGGCACCCCCGCAACCGTCATCACCGCAACACAGGTCGGTGCAAACCGAAACACAATGGCAAGTGTTGCTAGTCAGATCACAGCGCCAGTTGGCACCCAACTCGACACATTGGGCATCGTCCATACACTCTAGGTCCACCTTGTCAGCGCCACAGCCGACAACCATCAGGCTCACCAACAAAGACAGAGCCAACACGATGACAGAAAGCCTCTGCATATCAACATCCTCCTTCTCGGCCGGCGCACAAGGCAGCCCACTTCAGTTCTCATTCGGCATCACGGAACACTGCGTCCATCCTCTCTCGAAAAGGATAGAACATGAGTCGTCAAAAAGTTGCAGTTCCCTCGAATAAGCCATCGACCATCCCGGGCAGTTCCCCGCGCTTCAGCAGCGCCTGGCATTCGTCCTCGCCCGCCAGCGCCGTCAGCGACAAACGGTCCGCGGCCCAGTCGGCTCCGAAACGCTGAGTGGCGCTTGCCTTCATGGCCTCGAAGACCTTCTCGGCGTATCCTTTGCGCTCGGGCAAAACGAGCGCTATCCGCCTGGCACCCGCCAGCAAAGGCGTCCAATCCTCGTGCCAGTGATCGATGGTGCGCAGCATGCCCAGCACCGCGGCTTTTCCGGCCGCGGCCTGCGCCAAACACAACCAATCGATCGGCCCCTCCCCGATGAGCAGATTTTCATGCCTGCCCGGAAGCGGAAGATCGCTTCGGCCGCTGTTGAGCCCCAGCAAGGTCGGCTGCTCGGCTGAAAGCTGCCGCATGCAGTTGTCGGCGGGAGACTTCGAGATGGGCTTGTATAGTTGCCAGAGCCAACCCAAGGGATGGGCTGCGTCCGCCTCCCAGGCCGGTGCCACCAGGCCCTCGGCGTGGATCGGCATGGTCTCGCTACTCGACACCTCCCGCTTGAGGAATTGGATGGCCTGGTGCTCATCGCAAATCGGCCACCACATGTGTGCATCCCTGGTAAAGAAACCAGTCGCGACGCGCTCCGGTGGCGGGAGGGCTTCTATCATTTGCTTGAACCGGGTCATCGCCGGTCGCCAGTCGCGAAAGCCCAAGGCATGGGCGAGATCCGGATTGAGCCCACGCTCGGCCAGCCAGGTCAAGGCCCGCTCGGTGAGCTCCAGCGGCTCAAGCACTTCCCACAGCCGGGCCATGAAATCCAATCGGATCACCCGGGCCTGATCGGCCGGCGGGGAGCGATAAGCATGCCTCCAGTCCTTTTTTCCATTCATGTTTGCCATTCAATCCTCCAGCAAGTCCAGACAACGCCGAGCTCGGCGGCGCAGCGGGCGCTGCACCATCTGCAAAATCGGATGTTCGCCGTAGGCGACCTGGAATGCCGCGGCCTGTTCCCTGGCCAGGCGGGGCAAATCCTCGGCCAGGTGCCGCACCTCGCCCAGGAGGAATGCGCGACCCAGGCCCACGCGCTCGGCCAGGCGTTCCCAGTGGGCCCGCGCCACCTGCCCCGGATCCGCCTGCCCGCCCACGGCCATGGCCGCGCGCCGGTCCAAACGACGATAGGCGGCGGTGCAAACCAGATCGTAAAAGGGCGCCAGGCGCGGGCGGCCTGGGCCTTCGTAAATCAAGGAGATGTTCTTGGCGTGGCCGTCGGCGTTGCCGACGAGCAGGTTAAAAATCAGCCACCCGAGAAGCTGCTCGATGTCGGGCAGGGGCTCGGCGCTCACCCTTTCGAGCAGGGCAAAGCAGTCTTCGAAACCGGGCCCGCCCTCCTGTTCGTACTTACGATGATGGGAGAACCCCAAGGCCTGGCAGAAGTCCTCCTGATGGAGACGTCGCAGGCGGCCCTCGTCCGCACGCCGATCGTAGCGACGGATCAGCGCCACCTCCTGCCCACCCAGGCGGATGAGCCGCGTCTCGGCCACTCGCAAACCGGCGGCCGCCGCCAGCATGTTGCAATAGACCTCGTTGGCGGGCAGGTGAACGAAGTCCTGGCCGCCGAACTTGAGCAAGTGGCTGCTGGCGGCACCCGACGCGGGCAAGGCGGGCTTGCCGCCCGGGAGCAACACCGGCAGCTTGTCCTGGGCACCCGCCAGGCTCAGACGCAGGCGGCCGTCTTCGACCAGGGCGGCGAAGACCGGCGGGGAGGCCAGCAGTCGTTTCCAGCGGGCCGGACTCAGCTTGCGCGGCGGGCCGCCCTTCGCCCCGGGTTGCTCGCCCGGGGGAAGGATCTGCAAGGCACCGGCGCAGTCGGCACCCAAGGCCGAAAGCAAGGCAAAGTCGTTGTCGACGGACAGGCCCATGCGCTCCGCCAAGGACTGGCGAATGAAGCCTTCCGGCAGAAGGTTGGCGAAAAAATGGGCGACGGCCGGGCCGCCCTGCTCGCCTTCGGCCAGGGGGATGGAAAGCGACAAGGCGAAGGCCCCCTCCCGTGCGAGCCAGTCGGCGGCATAGACGAAACGTAGCGCCTCCCCTTCCCGCCACAGGCTTCCGACGGGCTCGTCTTCGTACCAGAGATGCAGGGACTCGCTCATGGGGCCCCATCCCTGTCGCGGGGATCGGCCAGCCGCAATTCCAAGCCCAGGCGATGGATGACAAGCATGACCTTGCCCAACTCCAGGCCGGCCTTGCCCCGCTCCAGCTCGGAGAGAAAACGAACGCCCACGCCCGCCAGGCCCGCTGCCCGGGCCTGATTCATACCCAGGGCCTTGCGCTTCCGCCGCAGCAACCGGCCCAACTCGGCCGGCGTACTGATTTTCCCGTACGGGATTATTTCGCTCATCTCGGGGCTCCAATCCTCAAATTTTCCCGTTCGGGAATATTTAAGAGGATTTCCCAAGATCTGTCAAACTTTTTCCCGTACGGGAAAATCCCAAGCTTCGGGCCCCCAAGGAAACCTAAGGACGTAGATTCCAAATTGTGATATTTAACGGCCCATGGAGGTGGTCATGTCCACGGGTTTTCATGGCAAGATTCTGTTTGTCGATCTGAGCCGGGGCTCAGGTGAAATCAAGACCTTCCACGAGGATTTCTATCGCAAGTACTTAGGCGGTGGGTCTTTCGGTGCCTATTTCCTGCTCAGGGACGCGCCGAAGGATACGGACCCCTTGAGCCCGGACAACATCCTGACCCTTGCCCCTTCCGTGACCACTGGGGCCGCCGTTTCCGGCGTGAGTCGCTGTTGTCTTTCGGCCTTGAGTCCTTTGACCGATATGGTGGCGGACAGTCAGTCGGGCGGCTCCATCGGACCCAACATTAAAAAAGCGGGCTTGGACGCCATCGTCATCAAAGGCCGGGCGAACAAGCCTTCTTACCTCTACATCGAAGACGGACAGTGGGAACTCAAGGACGCGAGTGCTTTCACCGGCAAGCCGGTGACCGAAGTACACAAGGCGCTCACGGACATCCACGGCAAGGCCCGACTCAGCATCGCTCAATGCGGTCCGGCAGGCGAAAAGCTGGTGCGCTTCGCCTGCGTCATGGTCGACGCCAACGACGTTTTCGGCCGCACGGGCTTGGGTGCCGTCTTCGGCTCCAAAAACCTGCGGGCCATCGTGGTGCGCGGCACGGGTCAGGTCCCCTTTGCGGATTCCGATCGACTGAAGGAATTGGCCAGGCTGGCCAGCAAGCGACTGCCCGATGCCGGCTTTCCCACCACCCTGCGGGCTCACGGTACACCGGGCGTTGTCAGCGCCCAGGCCTCGGGCGGCAACCTGGCCACCCACAATTACTCCAAGTCCTTCCACCCGGAGCACGCCAAGTTGGACGGCGCGACCTACGACGAGGTTCTGGGGGCGGGGGAAACCACTTGCTTCGGTTGCGTGGTGCGCTGCCGCAAAAAAGTCCGCGCCGAAAAACCCTATCCCTTGACCGACGACCTGGGTGGGCCCGAGTTCGAGACCCTGGGCCTCTTGGGCTCCAATTTGGACATCACCGATCCCGCGGCCGTCGCCCGCGCCAGTCAGATGTGCGGCGAATATGGCTTCGACACGATCACCATGGGCGGCATCGCCGGCTACGTCTTCGAATGCCTGGAAAAAAACCTCATCCCGAAAGATGCGGTGAATGGAAAATCACTAAAATTCGGCGATGCGGAGAGCCTCTTCTGGCTCATCGAGCAGGTGGGCACGCGTCAAGGAATTGGAGACGTGCTGGCCGAAGGACCGCAAAAAGCCGCCGCCCATTTTGGACCCGAAACCGAGCCCTACGCCATCCAGGTCAAAAATCAGGGCCTGGCCGTCCACATGCCCCAGGTCAAACCCAGCCAGGCCCTGATGTACGCAGCCTGCCCCATCGGACCCGACCACCAAAGTTGCGAACACGACTGGCTTCTGGCCTCGAACGCGGAAGACGCGCGATCCTTGGGCATCATCGGTCGCGGCGACTTCGCCTCCACCGGCCTGCCCAAGGTGCGCATGACGGTCTACGGACAATTTTACTACAGCTTGCTGGACAACCTGAGCCTCTGCCAATTCTGCTGGGGACCGGGCAACCTCTTCACGCTGCGGGAACTGGAAGATCTGGTCCGCGCCACCACGGGCTGGCAGGTCACCCTCTGGGAATTGATGAAGGCCGGCGAACGCCGGGTCACCATGCAACGACAATTGAACGCCCGGCGAGGCTACGGCCGCGAACACGATGTGCTGCCCAAGCGCCTCTATGAACCGCTGCCCGACGGACCCAAAGCCGGTCAACACGTAAATGCCGACAAATTCCCCACCATGTTGAAGCAATTCTACGGCATGATGGGCTGGGATCCGGAAACAGGCCGTCCCACGATGGGCAAGTTGGTGGAGCTGGGCCTGGACTGGACAATTTAGCTAACCGAGCAAGGATTGAACCCATGGATCCGCGAGACCAGGAACTGGCCGAGCTGAAGGCCGAGCTTGAACGCGCCAAGCTTTCCGAGGCCAAGTATCGAGCCATTTTCGATGCCGCACCCGCCGGCATCGCCATCCACGATGCGGACACGGGTCAGTTTTTGGATGTCAATCGCTGCATCATCCAAATGTCCGGCATGGCCGATCTCACGGAACAAAACTTCAATAATCTGGGGATTTCTCCCCCTTTTGACAACGAAACAGCATTAGGCAAAGTTCACCTCGCCGCTTTGGGCAAACCCCAAACATTTGAGTGGAAAAATTTCAAAGCCGCCGGTGAAGACCTCTGGATGGAGGTCCACCTGCAGGGTCTGGATCTGGGTGGCGTCCGCCGGGTCCTGGCCATTGTGCGGGACATCACCCATCGCAAGGCCTCCGAGCTGCGTCTGGCCGAAAGCGAAGAGCGCTATCGCCTGCTGGTCGAGAATCTCGATGACATGGTCTTCATGCTTGATCCCATCGGTAACTTCACATTCGTCAGCCAGGCCCTGAAAGAGTTCTCGGACTTTGAGCAAAAAGAGGTGGTCGACCACAGCTTCGCCGATTTCGCCTTGCCCGAGGATCTGCCGATGCTGGCCTCCGAGTTTTTGCGCTGCCTCTCAGGCGAACACGTGGTGGCCGAGTTCCGCGTTCGAGTCAAGGACGGTTCCATCCACCATGTGCACACTTCGTCCAGACCCATTCTGCGCAAGGACGGCAGCTGCGAGCAAGTGCTGGGCGTGATGACTGATCTCACCGAGCGAAAAAAAAACGAAGAGGCCAAACGCCTATTGGAAGAACAACTGCACCACTCGCAGAAAATGGAGGCCCTGGGTCGCCTCGCGGGCGGCGTGGCCCACGATTTCAACAACCTGCTCTTTGTCATCCTCAATCACACCGCCATGTTAGGCGAAGATCTGGACGCTGAAGACCCAAAACACAAGAGCACCCAACAGATCGAAAAAGCGGTTGAAGCAGCCAGCAACCTGACCCGCCAGCTGCTGGACTTCTCCCGACGTCAAACCATCAAGCCCAGGGTGCTGGACCTGCACCAGGTGCTCGACGAGTTGGCTGACATGCTGCGACGCATCGTGGGCGAGGACGTCAATCTGGAGTTCGTGAAAGACGAGGACATCGGCCCCATCAAGGCGGATTCGGGCCGCCTTGGCCAGGTCCTCATGAACCTGGTGGTCAACGCCCGCGACGCCATGCCGCAAGGCGGATCGCTCCGCATTGAGACCCACAGCCTGGACCTGGACCCAAGTGCAAACTTTCCCGCTTTGAAACCGGGTCCCCACGTCATGCTGTCGGTTACAGACAGCGGCTCGGGCATGTACGAGGCTGTGCGTGAACACGCTTTCGAGCCTTTTTTTACCACCAAACCCGGTGCCCAGGGCACGGGTCTGGGCTTGAGCACGGCCTACTCGGTGATCAGACAATTCCACGGAGACATCCAGCTCGAATCCAAAACAGGCCATGGCACCACCGTACGCATCCTCTTGCCGGTGACCCATGAGCAGGCCGACGCCATCCCGGAGCAAAGAGTGCAAGTCACGCCTCGGGTGGAAGGCAAATCCATCTTGCTGGTCGAGGACGAACCCATCGTCCGAGATCTGGTAAAAGAAATGCTGCTTGACTTCGGCACCCGGGTCTTGAGCTTCGACTCAGCCGAGGCAACTCTGGCCGACGACCGAGTCCTCAGAGATCAATTCGATCTGCTGATCACCGACGTCATTCTGCCCGGGATCAGCGGCGGTGCCCTCGCCCAAAAATTGCAAGCACGCTCACCGGATCTGGCGGTGCTCTATATCTCAGGCTACACCGGAGACGCCATCGCCAAACAAGGTCTCTCAGAGGAAGACATCATCCTGCTGCAAAAGCCCTTTCGGGTAAGCGATTTGCTGACCAAGATCCATCAAGCTCTAGCCCGCAACACAAATACGCAAGGAGAGCCGACGTGAAAACCCGCTTCAATTTCCCAACCCGCATTCTCTTTGGTGAAGGCGTCTTGTCCGATTTGGCGACCGAGTGTCAGGCGCTTGGCTGCAAACGCCCCCTGCTGGTCACCGACGCCGGCCTGATGACCACCAGCATTCCCGAACAAGTCTTAGATGTTCTCAAGCAAGCAGGACTCAAAGCCCAAATCTTCTCGGCCGTCTCACCCAACCCCGACGCCGATCAAGTAGACGCCGGGGCAAAGGCCTATCAAGCGCACAACGCCGACGGCATCGTGGCCCTCGGCGGCGGCAGCCCCATGGATGCGGGCAAGGCCATCCAGATCCGCATCAACCATCACGACCCCCTGGAATCCTACGACGACCTCATCGGCGGGGACGCCAAAATTACAGGCGCGCTCCCGCCCCTGCTGGCCATGCCCACCACGGCGGGCACCGGTTCCGAGGTCTCCCGCTCCGCCGTCATCACAGTGGCGGCCGCCGGCCGCAAGGTGGTCCTCTTCAGCCCGCGGCTCATGCCGAATGTGGCCATCTGCGATCCCGCCCTGACCCTGGGCCTGCCGCCACGCATCACGGCCGAAACCGGCATGGACGCATTAAGCCACTCCTTGGAGGCTTATCTATCCAAGGGCTACCACCCCATGGCCGACGCGATTGCATTAGAAGCCATCGCCATGGTCTCCAGACATTTACCCATGGCCGTGGCCAAGGGAAGCGACATGCAAGCCCGCACCGAGATGCTCATGGCGTCCACCATGGGTTCCGTGGCCTTCCAAAAAGGCCTGGGGGTCATCCACTCCCTGGCCCATCCCCTGTCCTCGGTCAGCGGTGTATCCCACGGCCTGGCCAACGCCATCATGATGCCCGCGGCCCTGCGATTCAACGCAGAGGCCGTACCCGATCGCGTGATCCGTGTGGCCCGAGCCTTGGGTGCCGACGAGGCCACATCCGAAGGCGCGGCCTCTGCCGTGGAGTCCATGATGGATCGCATCGGCCTGCCCAAAAAACTAAGCGAGGCCGGCGTCACCCTGGAGCAGATGGACAGCCTGGTGGAAAAAGCCATGCAGGACGGCTGCCATGGCAGCAATCCGCGAGAATGCACCGACACGGACATGAAGGCCCTCTTTTTGGCCGCCATGTAGTCCAGGAAAGGAAAGTTCGTGCCCCCAATTCAAGCCATCTCATTTGATCTCTGGGACACGGTTTTTATCGACGATTCGGACGAGCCCAAGCGAGCCGCCGCAGGTCAGCCACCCAAGCCCCAAGCGCGTCGTGATTTGATGCATCAAGCCCTTGAGTCCATCGCTCCGATGGATCGCGACTTGGTGAACTGCGCCTACGACACATCGGACGCCGCCTTTCGCCAGGTCTGGCACGAGCAGCACGTCACCTGGTCGGTGGCCGAACGCCTGGGCGTGACCTTGAACGGCCTGGGTCAAAAGCTCCCCGATGAAACTTTTGACAAGCTGGTCAAAAAACACGAGCGCATGGAACTGGAACACAAACCGGATCTGGTGCCCGGCGTCGAGAAAGCCCTTTTGGCCTTGCGCGCGCGCTACCGCCTGGTGGTCATCTCCGACGCCATCTTCTCCCCGGGCTGGGCACTCAGGGAACTGCTGATCCACTACCATTTGTTGCAGCATTTTTCAGGGTTCGTTTTCTCCGACGAAGCCGGTGCCAGCAAACCGGCTCCGGAGCTCTTCCACCGCGCCGCCGATCTGGCAAATTGCGAGGTCGAAGAGCTGGTCCACATCGGCGACCGGGAACACAACGACATCGCCGGACCCAAGGCGGTTGGAGCCCGGGCCGTGCTGCTGACCGCAGCCGTGGACCGGGGCAGTCAGGCCAGCCAAGCAGACGCGATCTGCAAGAATTACGACCAACTGCCGGACATCCTGCACAGCATGGAGCTTTGAACAAGCATCCTCACCGCAAAGGGAGATCATCATGGCTCAAGCTCTGCAATTTTTGATCATCGATGGCTACGCCAAGGCCAGCCGAGACGACTTTGACGTCGCCGGCATGCGCCATGCCTGGAAACTCTACGAAGACCTACTGAAGCAGCACCTGCCGAATGCCGAATGCAAAACCTGGTTCCCCTCGGACAATGCGGAACCCCCAGCCGGCCCGACGGATTTCCACGCCGTGCTCTGGACCGGTTGCAACCTGACAATCTATGCGGACGAAGCTCGGGTCCTCCGTCAAATCGAATACGCCAAAAAGGCCTTCGAAGTGGGCACACCGTCTTTCGGCTCCTGCTGGGGCATGCAAATGGCCGCCGTGGCCGCGGGGGGCCTGGTGGAAGCAAATCCAAAAGGCCGAGAGATGGGCCTGGCGCGCAAAATCCATCTGACCGAAGCAGGTCGAAACCACCCGCTGATGCGAAGCAAGCCACCCGTTTATAGCGCCTTCATCTCCCATGTGGATCAGGTCACCAAGCTACCGCCCGGGGCCACCGTGTTGGCCGGCAACGATTTCACCGAGGTCCAAGCCCTGGCGGTCACCCATGGCAAAGGCACCTTCTGGTCCACCCAGTATCACTGCGAATATGACCTGGCGGAAGTCGCACGCCTCTTGGTTGCCCGCAAATCCAAATTGCTACGCGAAGGCTTCTTCGGCAAAGAGTCGGATTTTGAAGAATACGTAATCAAATTCGAAGCGCTGGCTGCCGAGCCGGAACGCAAGGATCTGCGCTGGCAGCTGGACATCGACGACGATGTGCTGAGCGACCCGATT
Organism: Deltaproteobacteria bacterium; assembly: GCA_019314375.1. GTDB lineage: Bacteria > Myxococcota > B64-G9 > B64-G9 > B64-G9 > JAFCZJ01. Next base: position 43,688 of record JAFCZJ010000026.1, read on the forward strand.
CGTCAATGCGAGTTCATAAATTGGCTCGAGCATGGCCTCAAACCCAGTATCGACAAGAGCGGCTGAGGCAGTGGAACAAAGCACAACAGCGCTCGCCAAGGACTTCCGCCGCTGGCAGATCCGTATCCTGGTTTCCACTTGGCTGGCCTACGCCGGCTACTACTTTTGTCGCAAAGCTTTTTACACCGTCAAAGGTGCCATGGGCGATGAACTGGGCCTGTCTGCCATGGACCTGGCCCATTTGGGCACGGCCTATCTGGTGGGCTACGCCATCGGGCAATTTTCCTCGGCCTTTTTCGGCCGCAAGCTGGGGCCCAAGGTTCTTCTGCTTGTGGGCATGGGCGTCAGCATCGGCTGCAATTTGGCTTTCGGCATCCAGAACGGATTTTGGACCATGCTGGTTTTCATGGCTCTGAACGGCATGGCCCAGGGAACAGGCTGGCCCGGCTGCATCGGCAGTTTGGGCTACTGGTTCAAGCGCGAGCAACGGGGCAGCATCCTGGGCGTCTGGTCCACTTGCTACCAGGTGGGCTCGGTGGTGGCCACCGCATTCGCCGCCTTCATGCTGGGCACCTGGGGATGGCGCTGGTCCTTCATGGGCGCCTCAACCCTGTTGCTCATGGTCTGGGCCCTCGTCTTGTTCATGCACCCCAACACCCCGGAACACGTAGGCCACCGCTCGGTGCGGGAAGACGACGAAGATGAATCCGAACCCGCAGCACAGGCGAGCCCCGGCAAGCGCGAGCCCTTGGGCTGGAGCCGGGATGTGGTCATCACCGTCTTGACCATGGGTGCCATCTACTTCTGCATCAAGTTTTTGCGCTACGCCCTGTGGTCCTGGACGCCCTACTTTCTGTCCAACTCTTACGGCATGGAAGAAGATCAAGCGGGCTATTTGTCCACGGTCTTCGACATGGCGGGTTTCGCCGGCGTGCTAATGGCCGGCTGGTTAAGCGACAAATGGCTAAAAGGACGCCGCTCGCTCTTGTCGCTGATGATGCTCATCGGCATGACCGGCTCCTTTGTCCTGATGTACCTCTTCGGCGCCCAGAGCATCCCCATCTTCGCCGTGACCATGGGGCTCTGCGGCTTCATGCTCTACGGACCCGATTCGCTGTTGAGCGGCGTGGGCGCCATCGACGTGGGCTCGGTACGCGGGGCCTTAGTGGCCGCCGGCCTCATCAACGGCATGGGCTCGATAGGCCCCATCTTCCAAGAACAACTGGTGGGCTGGATGTACGAAGCCTCCGGCGGCGACATCCAACCGATACTCACCCTATTCGTCTTCGTTGCCGCCGCTGGCACCGGCATCATGCTCTACCTGCACCTCCGTGCCCGCGCGGGCAAGTCCCAGTTGTGATCCTTTTACGGCGTCAGGTCGATGTTCAGGACGTAGGGACCGGCGTGGGCATCACTCCAGGCGTCCACGACAAGGTACACGATTGCATCCGCGCCGGTATTGATCCATTCGATCAACTCGGCGTCGCCTTCCAGCCCGTCGTCTGATCCGGCCAGGCAGTTGGACTCTACAAAATCCGGATCGCATATGTCCATCAGGTAAACACCCAAGTCCTCGCCGGCCGGCGGGTGCAAGATGGCGGTCAGAGTGCGGCCTGAAGCGACCGAGATCTCGTAGATCACGTCGCGGCCGTAGTAATTGTACGGCGGCACGCAAGTGACCATGGGCGTGCCGTGTGGACTGAGGTAGTTGGAGTAGTCAGTATTGTCATCGTTGACGCTGGCCGGAAAAATATCCAGCGTGATGGGCATGCCGCATTTGTCCCCGGGTATGCAGCCACTTTCATCATTGGCTGTTGGTATCCGGGGCACGGCCGGTACGCAGACGCGTACGCGGCTGTCTTTGTTCGCCGCCCTCGGCAAGATGAATGCGAATTCGCACATGCTGCCGGTCGGACAGTCTGTGTCACGGCAGCAAAAGCGGTTGCAACGCTCTCCATCCCCCAGGTCCAGGCATAAGCCCGTGGCGCAACTGGAATCGAAAAAATCGGTTCCCGTGCAGGGAGTGCCGAATTCAGCCGTTCCCGTCGGGCCCATGTCCGTGCAGAGCCTGATCGTGGAAGGTGCCTCCCCGTCGACCCAGAACCAACAAACGCGCCCTTCAATGCACTCTGCTTCAGTGCAACACATGTTCCGGCATTCCCTGGTTCCGTCCCCATTGAGGTAGCAGCGGCCGTCAATGCAGTCTGTATAGCTGCTGCAAACATCACCGGTCTGTCCGGTACCAGGCGGCGGGCCGCATGTGCCGTGATCGAACTTTGCGCTCTGGAATGTCATCGACTGACAAATCCAGTCGGAAGTGTCTGGACCCTGGTCCCTGCAATCGAGGGAACTCGAACAGGTGTCCGTGCAGCGACCATTATCGCATGTGGACCAAATGCCGTCGAAATAGGCCCGGCATTCGTCACTGGACGTGCAGTCTTCTCCGATGGCCTTGGTGCCGCCCAGGGGGTGTCGCAGGCAGTAACCTGCCGAGTCGGCGTCCCGGTAGAACTTGCATGTATAGCCAATCGGACATTCGTGATCCGAGTCGCCGGGAATCTGATAAGAGTGATTACACCAATGTGTACACACTGCGTCCGTGCAGAACATGTAGTTCTGTCCTCCCTCTGGGGAGCATGGCGTGCCCACCGGCTTGGGCAGCAACTCGCACGAACCGCTCGTTGGATTGCAGATCCCGGTGTTGCAGGCATCGTCCATGCCCGAGCAGTCCGTGCCACAGACCGGCTCGCAAGTAGCGGTGATCCAGTTACACACCTCGCCCTCGCCGCAGGGGTCGCCGAAACCCAGGCACTCTCCTTCGATGCAAAAGTCGTCGGCAGTGCAGAACAGCCCGTCGTTGCAAGGTGTACAATCCATCTGCCCGCCACAACCCCCGGCCTCGCAGGTGTCGGTGGATTCATGACAAACCTGATCGACCTGGCAGGGGCTGTCTGCGCCCAGGCAATTTCCTGATCCATCGCAGGTATCGGTCAAGGTGCAATAGAGGTCGTCTTCGCAAGAGGTGCCCGCGGAATCGAAGCAAGTGTCTTCGGCTTCCTGGCAGGTCTTGCATTGGGTCTGAGGGCAGGGATTGACCCCCGGCAGACAGCCCAGGACTGGATCACATGTCTCGATTCCATTGCAAAACAGCTCGTCGTCGCAAGCCAGGGGCGTCCCCGCCACGCAATCGACGCCCACGCAAGTCTCCGCCCCATTGCAAACATCCCCGTCGTCGCAGTCCGGATCGGACAGGCACTGTAAGCAGGTGCCGTCGTCGTCGTCGATCAACTCGTCACAATCATTGTCGATACCGTCTGAGCAGATAAGCGCTCCCAGAGGACCCTCGAAGACCCCCGGGTGAATAAGAGGGTCCAGATCGTTGCAGTCACTTCCTCCGCAGGCATCCGATACGTAGGTGTCGCCATCTGCATCCAGGGGCGCGCCGGTGCAAGACCCACCGCTGCATGTGTCATCCATTGTGCATGCGTCCAGATCGTCGCACGAGACGTTGTTGTCAACATACGAGCACCCCATAGCCGCATCACAGTCGTCAATCGTGCAAATATTGCCGTCATCGCAGGATTGGACCAAACCGATATCCGAGCAATTCCCCGCCAGGCAGGTCGGAGACATCCAGGCGAGCGCGTCACAGTATCGCAGGCCACACTCGGTGCCGTCCATCACCGGCGTGTTGCTGCAGCCCGCGACGTCGCACTGGTCCAGAGTGCATACATTGCCGTCCGCGCAGCCGGCGACGAGTTCCGTGCCGTTGCATTCCCCGGCCAGACAGGCCCCGCGCATCCAATCCAGCCCATTGCAAAAACGGGCTCCGCATTCGTCGCCGTCGGGCACAGGCAGGTTGCTGCAACCCGCGGCATCACATTGGTCTACGGTGCAAGCATTGCC
>JAFCZJ010000229.1 GCA_019314375.1 Deltaproteobacteria bacterium
CCAAACTATTCGCCTGGCACCCCGTTCTAAGGGCTCCCAAACTATTCGCCTGGCACCCCGTTCTAAGGCTCCAAATCAAGGTAAAAGTCGGCGCAAAACGGTGTCGATTTTTTCGGTTGGGACGAGGCCTATGAAGACCTGGGCCAGGCGGCCCTGGGTGTCGAAAATCATGAGGATGGGGATGGCTGAAAGATCGCCGAAGACTGACTTGCCTTCTTTTAATTGCGCATTGGCGATCAGTACGGGATAGGGCACATCGAGTCCTCGCACGTAAGGAGTGAGGACCTGCTCTCCGATGTCGTCCATGCCGATGCCCACCAGACACAAACCCTGATCGGCGTACTTTTTGTGCAAGACCGAATAGCTGGTGATGGCCACCATGGAAGCCTGGGACCATGTCGTGAAAAAATCCAGCATCATCACTTTGTTTCGGCATTTTTCCAGGTGCAAGGAACCGCCGCCGGCTTTGGGTAGTTCCAGATCGTATATCGAGCCCGCATCGTCGGGTTTTGCACCCGGGCTCGTGACGCAGGACCCAATCAAGAACCAAGCCCCGAGGGCCAGCAAGAGCATGCCGAAACGCCGCATCTCACTTGCCCCCGGACCAAACATGGATGTCGGCGGCCACGCCCTTGTCAAGGGCGAACTCGCTTTGATCCACTTGCACGACCAAGACCGGGGTCAGTTGGTGAACCCGAATCTCTACGCCGGGGGTCACGCCGATGGACAAGAGGTGATGAAGTCGATCGTGGTCGTGGCTTCGGACGTAAGCCACCCGGTAGCCTCCCCCGCAGGGCACATCCGACAAGGCGTAAAGAACTTGTCTGACCTCGGTGAGCTTTTCCCGGCAGTCATCCCCGGAAGGGATGGGCTTGCCATGGGGGCATTCCTGAGGGTGGCCCAGCAAGGTACAGATGGAATCGGTCACCTCGGGCAAGACGCCGTGTTCGAACTCGCAGGCGAATCGCTCGGCGTCATCCACGGAAAGACCCAAGAGATCGACCACCAATCGCTCGGCCAAACGATGCCGCCGAATGATGAAGGAAGCCGCCAAACGGCCGGCCTCCGTAAAGCGTACCTGGCCGTCCGAGACCTCCACCTGCTCCGCTTGAACCAGCCTATCCAAGACCGCGGAATCCGGCTCACCGTGAGCACATTTTATGACCTCGTCCACAGCATGCCGACCGGTCTCCTCGCAAGTCCAGACGGCCTCCAAGAGTTCGTCTTGTTCCCGATCGCTGTCTTTCCTGTTGCTCATATCGCCACCCCAGAGGCTCTGAGGAGCCAGTTGAACAAGGTACCCACGCCCAAGGAATACACGACCACGAAGATCATGATGCCCGTGGCCGGCCCTACGCCCCGCTCTTTGTAGGTCACCAGCACCGAGTTGATGCACGGTACCATCAAGGTCATCACAAGCAGGGTCACCAATATCTGCACCCCGTCATAAAGACCCGAAGCCGCCTGTTGAGCCAGCAAGGCCGCCCCCGCCTCACGACGAATCATGGTCATCAAGAAAACATCGGAGCTCTCGGTCGGCAGATCAAGCCAACGCTCCAACACGGGACGCATGGCATCCCGAAAGCCGTCCAGCCAGCCGAACTGATCGAAGAGGTACAGAACAAAGGTGCCGATGATGAAATAGGGAATGGCCTCACGCAAAAACCACCAGAGCCGGTGGCCCGTCTTGCTGAAAATGCTCCGCAAGCCGGGGATGCGAATCGGCGGCAACTCCATGATGAAGTCGGGCCGCCTGCCCGGCAGAATGCGATTGGCCAGCACGCCCACCACCAGAAACTGCAAGAGAATGGCCAGCCAAAGGATGGGCGTGGCCACCGGCTCCAAGCGAGCCAAGACGACCATGATCACCCCGAGCAAAGGGGCACAGGGCATCGCCAGCATCAACAAAAGCGTGGCGATGAAGCGCTGCTTGCGTGTTTCTAAGACCCGAGTGGTCAAGACCGCCATGGTCACACAAGACAAGCCCATGATCATGGGCAGCACGCCCTTGCCGTTCAGGCCGATGCGCCGCATGGCCCGATCGAACAAGACGGACAAGCGCGGCAAATAACCGGATTCTTCCAAGAGAGCAAAAGCAAAAAAGAAGGTGGCCAGCACCGGGGCCACAATGCCCACGGACAAAACCACGCCCACCGAAATCAAACCAAATTGTCCCGTCAACAACTCACGCAGCCAAGCCCATGGGATATGAGCCACCAGTTGCTCAACCCAAGGGAGCAGCCAGTCGCCGAATACCCTCCCCTCCAGTAGGTCCACCAGATACCCGGCACCCAGTGTACCGACAAACAGATAGACCAGACTCAAGACCAGGACGGCGATGGGCAAACCGGTCAAAGGCCTGCGTGTCCAAACCGTCAACTTATCAACCAGGCCGCTTTGAGAAGGAGGCTGTCGCTTAACAAGTCCCTCGGCCAATCCCTCGGCCTGGGTCAACGCAGCCTCGGTCAACAAGAGGTCCGCGGCAGAGGGCAAACTTTCGCGCACAGCTTGGGTCCGCTCACGCAGCAATCCCAGGTCGCGCCCATTCAGGTGCTGGTCAACCTCCGACACGGCACAGGGCAAATCGGCCAGCAGGGAAAGGGACAGACCCCTTGCCGCCAACGGCTGCCCTTCCAAAATCCTCTCCATGTCCACCAGGCCGGTCTCGATGGCCTCCGGCAAGATTGGCTTCAGGGTCAAGGGTCGAGCCAACGCCAGCGCCCGGCGCAACTGACCCAGACCCCGGCCCTCCGGGGCCACCGTGGCCACCACCGGCACGCCCAGCAACTTGGACAAGGCATCCACATCGATGCGCAGGCCGCGCTGGGAGGCCTCGTCAACCATGTTGAGGGCCACCACCATGGGGACCCCATAGGTCGCCACTTGCAGAAGAAGGCTCAAGCCCCGGCGCAGGTTCTTTGCGTCCAGGACCATCAAAATGGCCCGGGCATATCGCCTGGCCAACAGGTCCCGCAGCAGATAGGCATCTTCAGAACGATCAAAAAGAGAATTGACGCCGGGGGCGTCGATCAGTCGCGAATACTCCCCCGCGTCCACCGAGGCGCATGCCAACTCGGTCTCGGTGTCCGGATGCACCACGCTGTACTGCTTGCGCCCGGCCAAAAGGCCGAACATGGTGGACTTGCCCACCTTCAAGTTGCCCACCATGAGCACCGAACCCTGCCCCAACCTCCGGCTCAAGCGATCTTGACGACGCCTGTTGCGACCGCCAGCTCGGCGGCGCCTTCTGCGTCTTTCTCTTGTGGCGCAAGCTTGCGGTTCGGCCATCCCACGTTCCTATGCTGGTCAGGCCCGATCGTCAAGCCGATTGACCCCAATTGTCGGATCTTATTTTTCCTTGGGCGGGATGCGCACTACGTATAGAGCTTCGAACTCGATCTCTTGTAAGGGCTCGATGACAACCTTGTGCCCGGGTTTGGCGTGGATGACATAGGCTTTGTCGCCTTTCACCCGATGCACCAAACCCGTATGCCAAACACCGTAGCGCTTACCCTTTTTTTTCCAGAGGGCTTTGTCTGCCTCCAAGTTGTAATCTTCCAGCAGAAAAAACAGGGCATCCGCCTTGTGGAGCTTGTTCTCTTTGAGTTCCGCCCGCAACACGCCCATCAATCCAGAAACAGGCTTACCCCATTCACAGCGCTTCACCGTCTTGGAGGGCATGACAGAAAAACTTCGCCATGGCTTATCCAAGACCTTCTCCAGGGCGAAAAAAATCAGCGACTGGCAATCGATGCCCTGCGCACAAGTGACACGACGGCCCTGTTTCAGGCAACCAGGTCGACCGTCCCGTCCCCCAAAAACATATTCCTTGCCCAAGTGGCGCTCTGCTTCCGCGATGATGCGGTCTTGCAAGGGGCCAGCCTGGGCCAAGGAAGAGACAAGAAAAACAATCACAAAAAAGGCGGCCAAAGTCTTCATAAAAGCAGGATAACACATAATACACCTTGACATTCCAGTATCTTACGTATATATTGAAAATACGGAGGTCGGGTCCACCCAAGCAATTCAGGGGGCCACGATCGAAGGTCCGTAACTGCAGTTGGCTTGATAAGGCCGCGCCTGGATCCGAAGGACCGGGACCGGTGGAAAGCGAAGACGCTCTTCATTCGGCTCCCCCTTTCATTTCGGATTTAAGCAGGCCAAGGAGGCATGGTCATGCGACGCAGAATGTTCAAATCCAAAATTCACCGGGCCGTGGTAACCGAAGCCAATCTGGATTACGAAGGCAGCGTCACCATCGATTCCGATCTATTGGACGCAGCCGACATGTTGCCCCACGAAGAAATCCACGTCTGGAACATCACCACGGGCAGCCGACTGGTGACCTATATCCTGCCAGGCCCGCGCGGCAGCGGCACCATATGCATCAACGGCGCCGCCGCCCACCTGTCCAACCCGGGAGACCAGGTCATCCTGGCCACCTTCGCCGAAATGGAAGACGAAGAAGCAAGGTGCTTTTCGCCCAAAGTCGTACTGGTTGACGAACACAACCGCATCAAAAAACTCAACCACCAAGAAAACCCCTTCCAACTCAGCGCCTGAGACCCCAAGGCCCTTGTCGCTTTCGAAAATAGCGCCCCTCCCCTCCCTGTGATACGATTCACCGATTTCATTCACTTGAGGAAATCATGACCGAAAGCGAAAAGCCCTCCACCCGCTGGTTTAGACGATTGGTCAAGCTTGCTTTGCTTGCCATCGTCGCCGCGGCTACCGTGGCCTTCTGGCCCGAAACCGTGTTGGAGGTTCGAACCAGCCTGGTCGAGCAGGGAAAAGTCGAGCAATGGGTGGCCTCCGTGCAGGCCGGGGCCGTCAAGGCTCAGCGCCAGGCCAGTCTGCGGGCCATGGCCGCGGGAAGAGTCGCCGTCCTCCACATCAAACGCGGTGATCGGGTCAAAGCGGGTCAAGCGCTTCTCGAACTGGATGCGGGCACCTTGCGTGCTCGGATGCGCCTGTCAAAGGCCAACCTCAAGGTCGGCGAGAGCGCCCAACGCACAACCCAAGTACGCAAAGCGGCGGCAGCGCGGTCCTTGGCTCGCAACAAAAAGCTTGCGGCCAAGGGCGCGATGGCCACCGGCACCCTGGAGCGATTCCAGGCCGAATTTGATTTCGCAAGCGAAGCGGTACAGGCCTCCCTGGCCAACATGGAACAACTCAAAGCAGCCCTGGACGTGACGCGGGCGGCCCTGGCCGAAACCCGCATCAAGGCTCCCTTTGACGCCCTGGTAAGTCAGGTGCATGTAGAACTGGGTGAGGCGGTCAATCCGGCCACGCCCTTGATTGATCTGGTGGACGACTCAAGTATACGTGTCGAGGCACCGGTGGACGAAGCCGACGTGGGCCGCCTGAAACTGGGCATGCCGGTCCGCGTGCAAACCGACGTGCATGCGAACAAGCCCTTGACCGGCACCTTGAGTTACATCTCCCCGGTGGTCATAAAGGACCTGCGGCAAAACCGACAGCTCAACGTCGAGGTGGCCTTGGACGTAGCCTTGGCCCCCATGCTCAAGGTGGGCATGTCGGCTGATATCGAAATCGTGGTCGATCGAAAACCCGATGTCCTCTTTGTGCCCACCGCCGCCGTCATGCGCGCGGGAGACCAGCGCCAGGTCTATGTGGTGCTGGGCGGAAAGGCCGAGATGCGCGACATCCGCATCGGTTTGACCAATTGGGAACGCACCGAGGTGGTCGAAGGCCTGCGCAAGGGTGAGACCATCATCATCAACCTGGATGCCGAAAGCCTGGCCCATGGGGTGCCCGTCCGGACCGGATCAGGCGGAGCGAGCCGAGTGGCCTACTGAACATGATCGAAATCCACGATGTGACCAAAGTATATCGTATGGGCAACAACGAAGTGCATGCGCTTCGAGGCGTGAGCATGAGCGTGGAGTCAGGCGCTTACCTGGCCATCGTGGGTCCATCCGGTTCGGGCAAGTCCACCCTGATGAACATCATCGGATGCCTGGACACGCCAAGCGCGGGCACTTACAGTTTAGACGATCAACTGGTCTCGAGCATGAACGACGACGCTTTAGCCGCCGTTCGCAACCGCAAAATCGGCTTTGTCTTCCAAACCTTCAATCTCTTGCCGCGGCAGTCGGCTTTGGACAACGTGGCCCTGCCCCTCCTCTATGCCGGCGTGCCCCGCAAAGAGCGTCGGATCCAAGCAGCAGATGCTCTGGCTCGCGTGGACTTAGCGGATCGTGCCGACCACAGGCCCACAGAGCTTTCCGGCGGCCAAAGACAACGAGTAGCCATTGCCCGGGCCTTGGTCAACAAACCCAGCATCATCCTGGCAGATGAGCCCACGGGCAACCTGGACCAAAAAGTGGGTCGGGAAATCATCACCCTGTTTGAAAAACTCAACCAGACGGAAGGCGTCAGCTTGATCATGGTCACGCACGACCGTGAATTGGCAAAACTTGCAAACCGTCAGGTCGAAATCATCGACGGCCTTATCGTTTCAGACAAGAGCGACTGAAAGGTCACGGCCGACCCATGGACCTCGTCGAACAATCCCTAGCCGCTGTCGACTCCATCCGAGCCAATCGGTGATCATCTTGGTCTCCATCGGCGAAGGCATGCGCACCTATTTGACCGATATCTTCGCCGGCATGGGCTCCAATCTCTTGTTCGTGGTCCCCGGCAAAAGAGACACCAAAGGCGGTGGCCGAGGCGGGTACAACACCATGCGAAAATTGACCCTGGACGACGCCAGGGCCTTGCGCAAGCGCAGCTACAACATCGTGGGCCTGGCCTCCCGGGTGGTGGGTGGTGGGCGCATCCAAAACGGATCTTTGTCCCGGGACACGCTGATCATGGGCACCGACCAGGACTTCCTCAGAGTCCACAATCTAAAACTAGCCAGCGGCCGCTTTTACTCGCCCGAAGACGTGGACGGTAAGCACCGCATGACCATCATCGGCCAAACCATCGCCCAGGAGCTCTTCGGCAATCGCTCACCCTTGGGGCAGCCGGTCAAAATCCTGGATGCACGATTCAGGGTGGTGGGCGTTATGGCTCGCAAGGGTCAATCCCTGGGGTTTGACTTCGACGACATGGTCATCATCCCCGTGACCTCCGCGCTCGATCTGTTCGGCCAGGAGGGATTGAGCGCCATTTCAGTGAAAGCCTCCAACCCCACCAACTTGCAACCGGCCATCTTGGACATCAAGCGCATCCTGAAACGCCGGCACAACAACAAGGAAGACTTCACGGTCATCAGCCAAGCCGACCTCTTGGACACGGTGAACAAACTGACCCGGACCATGACCATGGTGCTCCTCGGCATCGCGAGCATCTCTTTGCTGGTGGGTGGCATCGGCATCATGAACATCATGTTGGTCTCGGTCAGGGAGCGAACCCGCGAGATCGGGGTGCGCAAGGCCGTGGGGGCCAAAAGACGGGACATCCTCGCCCAATTCCTGATCGAGGCCGTGACCATCAGCATGCTGGGAGGGCTCATTGGACTTGCGCTGGGTGCGGCAACCGCCACACTCATCACCATCCTGGTGCCGGACATCCCCACCAAGCTGACCCTCTGGTCGGTCGGTTTGGCCTTCGGGTTTTCTTTCTGCGTGGGCGTATTTTTCGGCGTGGCCCCGGCCCAGAAGGCCGCCAACTTGGACCCCATCGCATCCCTGCGCTACGAATAGCCTCAGGGTCAGGGCTCGATGATCTGACCGATGCCGTCGGGCGCGGCCCAACAAGAACACAGAAATTCAACAATCTGACGACGCGCCCGTTCGCTGCTCTCGGGATAGCTGTCTTGGGCCAACAAGAAACCATGCTTTGCTTCCGCAAACTGAAACAAGCCTCGACCCCTTGCAGGGGTCTCGGCCAATTCGAGACCCATGACAGGACTTAGCACCGGCTCCAACAACGGTAAACCCAGCTCACGCGCCAAAACCTCGGTGGCTTTGGCCGGCATGATCGAGTCACCGATGACCTGCTGTGCCAAAAACGGCAACTCGGGCCAAGCCGTCTCACTAAATGCCCTTGCGTGGTTGGCCGGGTCCGCCTTGTCGGTCAAAGCCTGGGCCAATGCGCGGAGGCCGGCCAGCTTCACCGCGTTCAACACCCCATCGAAATAGAAACTCAGAAAATTATGGAACCCCCCTCCCCCAACGCAGAAAGCCGCGGCGTCTATATCCGGTCTCTTAGACAGCAGCAAGCTGCCCACCATGGCACCGGCGGAAGAGCCGACGAAAGCCACCCGGGTCACGTCCAGATCGACCTGTCCATCGCCTCCATCTGGCAGGACATCCAGCCCGGCCAGTTCACCGCGCAGTGCACGCAAGAGGCCCCCCAGATCGGCCGCGCTCTGATAAAAGTTAGCGGAGGTCACCTCTGAGTCCACCAGGTCGACGAAAGCCGTGTCCCTGCTGGGTCCCTCTCCATGCTCCGCCAAATCGATGGCCAAGGTCGCCAGACCCCGCTCGGCCAGCATACCGGCCATAAACATGGCGTATTCCTTAAATGCGCTTAAGCCCGGCTGCAAAATAACGACAGGAGCGGGTTGCATGGCAGGCGGGGGCAATGCCAGAACAAAAGGCACTCGCACTTCATCGACCACAAGGGGCAGGCCGTCCAGGCCGAAGTGCATGTGCCCCGCCTCGTCACGGAATTCCGGCATCAAAAAAGAGCCCTTAAGCACTCGATACACATGTTCCAGGCCCAGCGCGTTTGGCGGGATGTCGGGCAAGTCGGCGGGCAAGAGTAGATCCGTCTGACCGTCTCCATTCCAATCCAAATTCACCGAAAAATCGCTTCTGCTATCCAAGGCCTCCCAAAGACCCGCCAGCCTGGATTCGATTTCCTGAGTGGTAAACACGCTGACCAAAGCCAAGTCAGCGGATTCTAGCCCTGTTTCCTGAGCCAACAGGTCTTGTATTTCCAGCCTTCGGGCAAGACGCTGATCGTCTGTCGACCAAGCAGCAGAAGGTGGGCAATCAGCGCAGGCAATCCAAAAATCCAACGAAGGCCCCACGGGATCACCTGCTGCATCCAGCAAGCCGCGGGTGGCCACCAGGGCATAACGCGCCTGGGGATGTAAGCCCCGCAAGGGTGTGACCTCAATGATTTGACCCTTGGCCCAATCAAGCAAGCGCAGATCGATGGGCACCCGCCTGCCTTCATCAGGCCCAGATCCGGAAAGGCCAACAAGAAATACACTCGAGGCCATCTCGACGGAGGCCGCCGAGTCAGAGGGCAAGCTGGACGGGTCCAAAAGGCCATCGAAAGGCAAAAGCATGGGACCACGCAGGGCAAAACCATCCAGCAGGTTGAGCTGGGCAAGCTGGGCCTCGGGATCGCCGCCAAGCAGCCCCAAGGCTCCATCCAAAACCGGCGTCAGCTCAGATTCCAAATGAATCCGGATCCCGCTTGGGGATTCAGCATCTGCCCTGGTGAAACGATTCGAGGGAAAGGGAAACACGCCCCCCGGTGCCAGGTCAAAAAGCCCATGAACCTTGGCTACCGGTGCCTGCGGACAGGACTCACTCGCGCAACCGGAGATCAATCCACAGCACAAAAGGGCGACGAGGAAACGGAGAAAACGCATGTCTTTGATCTCACCAGGCCAAAACCCTTTCGTCAAGGAACAAATCGGACAAACCCAATCCTATTTGCAGAATTCTTTCCGCATGCTATTTTCTTTCCTGGAGGAATAACATGTCACTTCACCAGTCACTTCGAAATATTACGCCCCTGCTTACCCTCTTGATGGCCCTTCTTTGGAGCATCCCCGGCCAGGCCGAACCCCGCTGGCCTCGCGTGAGTTGGACCGAGAATCCCGCCCAGAGCGTCTTCATCACCTGGAACGATGGAACAGCCGGCGAGAGTTCGGTCGAATACGGCACCGATACGAATTACGGTGCGACCGCTTCCGGAAGTTCAGAGATGGCCGGCGGCGATTTGGATGTGGTGCACAGCGTCCGAATTGACGGGCTCTTGCCCGACACAGGCTATCACTATCGCGTGGGATCAAGCGCCGGTGGTTGGAGCGAAGACCATACTTTCTCCACCGCCCCCGGCGACGTCTGCGCGCCCTTCACTTTCGGCATCGCCGCGGACAATCGTGGCAACTTCACCGGCACTTCCCTTTGCTGGGCAACGGTCTATCAGGCCATTGTGAATGAAGGTGTTGAGTTCGTTATCAACACGGGCGACCTCGTGAAAGAGGGTGAAAACGCCGACGAATGGGCCGACTTTTTGGAAACCTCGGCCCCCTGGATGGCGGAAATACCGATCATTCCCTCCATCGGCAATCACGACGACGATGAGGTTGATGGAGACGGGGCAATTTACAATAAGATTTTCTCCCTGCCACGCAACTCGACAAACCAAACTGAGGATTTTTTCTCTTTTGACTACGGCAACGTGCACTTCGTCAATCTGTCCACCTCCTCCTTCAACCACGATGCCTACCAGATGCAGCTTGCCTGGCTTGACGCAGACCTGGCCGCCAGCGACAAAATGTGGAAGGTGGTTTTCTTTCACTCACCCATTTATTCTTCAGGCGATCACGGCACGGACGAGGACGGCAAAAACGCCGCCATCATCCCCCTATTCGACAACCACCATGTGGACCTGGTCATCACCGGTCACGATCACATCTACGAACGCTATCGGCCCATGCGAGCCGGTGCCGAAGTATCCAGCTACGATCAGGGCACTTGCTACATCGTATCAGGCGGCGGCGGTGCCGCCGTCGATCCCCTCTACGGCATCCGCATCAAAGAGCCCGGCCAGGAAGTGGGCGACGCCAGGCATCACTTCGTGCGCCTCAGCGTCACCAACAACGTCATGCAGATCCGCGCGGTGCGGGTCTCGGGCCTCGGCTGCTACCAGGGCGGCGAAGGCATCATCGACGAGTTCAGCATCATCAAAACCCTGGCCGAGGATCCCTGCGCCGGGCCCACGGATGCGGATGACGACGGTTATTCACCCCCCACCGACTGCGATGACGGTAACGCCGCGATTCATCCCGGCGCGCCTGAAATCTGCGGCGACGGCATCGACCAGGATTGCGACGGACAGGATCAAGACTGCCCTTGCGTGGACGGCGATCACGACGGCTACGGAGATCTCGCCTGCGGTGGGGAAGACTGTGACGACGCGGACGCCACGAGCTACCCGGGTGCGATGGAGCTATGTGGAGACAGTCGGGACAACGACTGCGATGGAGAAACCGACGAGGCCGATTGCGAGCAATGCCGCGACCAGGATGGGGACGGTGCGATGGCCGAAGAGGCGGGCTGCCCCTCGGGCAACGACTGCGACGACAACAACGCCGGCATTTACCCGGGGGCCGAAGAGTCCTGCAACGGCATCGACGACAACTGCGACGGCGAGACCGACGAAATCACGGAATGCGAAAACTGTGTCGATGCCGACGGAGATGGCCATCAGGCGGCCAACACCTCCTGCCCCGGGGCCGATGACTGCGATGACAATGATGCGGCGGTCCATCCTGGTGCCGAGGAACTTTGCAATGGACACGACGATGACTGCGATCTGGCCATCGACGAAGATCTGGGGGAGCAAAGCTGCGGCACGGGCCTTTGCGCCCAGCACGTACCGGTTTGCGCGGGTGGCCAAAGCGTCACCTGCCAAGCCCTGCCCAGGCCGGAAGACAAAGAAAACAGCTGCGAAGACGGCCTGGACAACGACTGTGACGGCTACATCGACGAACAAGACAGCGACTGCCAGGCGGACTCAGGCTGCGGTTGCGGCAGCTCAATGCCCACGGGCACGGCACAGATTGGTCTACTGGGATTGCTGATTGGATGGGCTACAAGAAGAAAGAAAATCAGCTTTTGAATGCGTCTTCCAGGCTCTTCTCTTCAGGCTTCTTCTCTTCAGGCTTCTTCTCTTCAGGCTTCTTCTCTTCGGGCTTTACTTCTTCAGGCTTCTTCTCTTCAGGCTTCTTCTCTTCAGGCTTCTTCTCTTCAGGCTTCTTCTCTTCGGGCTTTA
>JAFCZJ010000230.1 GCA_019314375.1 Deltaproteobacteria bacterium
TCGTACGCTGATCCCTCAAGACCTCCAGGCTGTATTCACCACCCAGGTTCTCATAAGCCGCGGGCGCAACGATCAAGTAAGGAAAGCTTCCCGGATCCAAGCGCTGCGGCCCACGTAGCATCACTTGCTTCGGGTAACTGACCATCGCGGAAGTCACATCACAGCCCTTAGCGACCAGGTCCCGGTCAAGGTCCGATGCTCGATATTGCAGCGATTGCAAAGCCCCCGACTTCGTTTCAACAAGCAGCGTAGCCGAAACCAAGCGCTCCACCCGCCCCGAGCGCGGCGAATAGGACAAAGGATGCACGGTCACCGTGAGCACGGCGTAACCGCGCTTGTACTGTAGCGGGCCCAACTCGGCCCAGCTTCCCGGGTGAGCCCGATCCACTCCATAGACCATGGGCTTGGGCGGCGTGGCCCCAAGCGAAAGCGGCAAAGACAAAGGCACGGGACGCTGTGCAGGCGGAATGGCGAAGCTGCCGGACATGACTTCCGTCTCAACATCCGTGATGCGCAGCTCCTTGACCTGATGCCCGAGGGGGAGCACGAAGCTAAAGCTTCGCCGGGGCAAAATCGGTTCGCCGGGCAGTCCATACAGATCCGCGCCGGGGACTCTGAGCAAATCGCCGGCCAGGGTGGGCACATGCAAAGGCTCTTCAAAAGCCACATCCAGGCGCAGGCTGTCGGCCCATGCCGCCGACACCACCAGGAACGAAGCCACAAAGGTCAAAACAGTAAGACGGAGAACGGAGATACGAATCGTGTTTGTCATGCCGTCAAGATAGACGGACTCCAGGCCGCAGTCCACCTAGACGTTCTTGATGAGGCGTAATCTTGCCACTTGAGTCAAAAACGAAAGAACACGCCCAAAAGGTAGAACGTCTTGTGCCGTGTCGCGAAGCGATATGGCGCAGGGAGTTGAAGGAAATCCTAAATTTGGAGATACTCGATTCATCCGCGGAGGAGAAAAAAAATGCATCCCCGAAACCGACAAATCCCCTGGCTCACAATTTTCTTCATGGCGCTTTTTTTTGTTGCTTGTGGCGGCGCGGATGAGGGCGGCCCAAATGACGGCGGATCGGATGCGGGCCTCGAAGACGCCGGGACCGTCGGCGAACAAGACCTGAGCGACTGGCCCGAAGACCAGTACTTAAGCTGCGAGCAAGTACGAACTTACCAACTTGCGGCCGATCCCCGCATGCTGCTTTTGAACGTGGTGGACGAAGAGTTCTACAACTTAGGCCACATCGCAGGCTCGCTCATCATTCCCTGGGATCTGCTTTCCGGTCGCTTAGCAGAAGTGAACGCGGAAAAACATGTGCTCATCTATTGCCGCAGGGGGGTCCGCTCGGAATCCGCCTACACCACCCTGGAAAACGCAGGCTATGAACACCTTTGGATCATGGAAGCAGGCATCGAGCGCTGGATCGAGTTGGGCTATCCCACCGTGGACCCATAAACAGGCACTGATCTATCAGTATTTGAAATAGGTGAGTTTAACCTTTTCGCTGGTCTCCCATTTGGGCTTGGCTTTCCCTAGCACCTTGGCGCTGACCGCCGTTCCGTCCACGCATAGGGTCGAACCGTTGTTGGTATCCGAGCGACAGATTCGGGCCAGTCCTCTGTTGTTGCGATAGGACATAAAACCAAAACGACCGGTTTGTCCCTTTTCTTTATTGAAATACTTGAGAAGGAAAATCTTGGCCTTATCGCTGACCTCGAAGGTGGGCTTGGCTGTCCCCCTGGCATGAGCAGATTCTGCCGTGCCGTCCGCGCAATTGGCCACGCCGGTGGCCGTGTCGCCGGCACAAATTCGGACCGCTCCCCGGTCCGTGTAGTACACGAAAAAGGCGTATCGACCCTTGCTGCTCTTTTTCTGGCCCATGCTGTACTTCAGGTAGAAAATTTTTGCATTGTCGGCCACGACCCATTTCGGCTTGTTTGTGCCCACTGTCTTTGCGGTCACGGCAGCACCATCCACGCAAATGGCCTCCCCGGTGGCGGTGTCGCCTTTGCAGACGCGAGTCAAGCCCTTGTCTGATCGGTAGTTGAAAGTCTGAATTTTACCCGCCAAGACCTCCGAAGAGAATAACAGGCCCACGGTCAAAACAAGAACGACAGGTATACGAGACATGAAAACCTCCGTCTGTTTGGGTATTGGCTTTCCAGACTATGGAAGCTTGAGGCTCAGGCTGGTGGTCTTTCCTTCCTTGATCTGAACTTCGACGGTCTTTTTGATGCCGCGGCCGGGATTTACACAGGTCAGCTTGTGTTTGCCGACGGGCAACTCCAAGCCCAGGAGGGGCGTGATGCCCAATTTACGCGAACCGAGGGAAACCTCACTCCAGGGCTTGGTGTTCAGATTGAGCTTGCCCTTGGTCACCGTGGCCGTCACCGGCTCAGGCTTGGGTTTCGGCCTGGGCTTGGGTTTCGGCTTCGGCCTGGTCCCAATCACGGGCTTGGGCTTGGGTTTGTCAATCGGCGGCGGCGTTACAGCTTTGACGGGTGCCGGCACGAAGGCCAGGGCCACCCGTTCGCCGGGCCGAGCCAAAAAGTCCTGCACCGACTCCTCATGCCCTTCGCATCGCACGGCCACCTTGTGGGTCGAGCTCGGACTGACGTCCAAGTCCATCACAGGGGTCCTGCCCGACAGGGCCTTACCGTCCAACAGAATCTCACAGCCTTCAGGCGTAGAGCGCACGGACAGCATGGCGGTCGTGGACTTGGGCTCTGGTTTTGGCTGCGGCTTGGGGTCCGCGACCAGGGGAACCGCCTTGCCTTGCTCGCCCTTGTCCTGCGCCTGGTTCAGATACCACCAGATCCCAAATCCCGCGGCAGCCCCCACCAACAGCAAAATCAAAGCCAAGACCAACCAATTTCGACCACCAGCGGAGACAGGCTTGTCCAGGTCGTCCAGCTCGTCTAAGTCCTCCCCTTGACGAATGCGGGTGGCCGCTTCGGCCATGGCGTCCACCATAGCCGCCGGGCCGGAGCGACCCTTGGACGGAATGGAGCCGCTCTTGGGCTTGAGCTTGCGCACCGACACCGCCGACGCGCCGCCCTTTTTGATCTGCTCCAGCAATTTTTTCTTGGTTCGGGCTTGCTCCCCCAGGACGGACAGGGCGTAGGCCTTGACCGCTTGTTGGCTGGCGTCGGCACCAGCCTCACGCAAAAAATCCCTGAGCGCCGTGGCCATGTCCGCGGCCGTTTGAAAACGAGCGGCGGGATCTTTCTGCAAAGCCTTGTCGGCCACGGCCGCCAAGGCCTGGGGCACATCGTCGCGAATTTCCCGCACCGTCGGGATGGGTTCGTCGACGATGGCGCGAATCATGGCTGGTTCCGCATCACGCTTGAACAGCCGTTGGCGGGTTAAAAGCTCCCAAAGAAGCACGCCCATCGAAAAAATATCCGAGCGGCTATCCACGTTTTTGCCCATGCACTGCTCAGGCGACATGTAGGCCAACTTGCCCTTCAGGGTGCCCACCTGGGTCTGGTGCATCTTGGTGGCGGCCTTGGCGATACCGAAATCCACAAGCTTGGCCACCCCGGAGAATAAGACGATGACATTATGCGGGCTGATGTCCCGATGGACGATGCCCATGGGTTTCCCTTCATCGTCTTCCAATAAATGGGCGTAACCCAGGCCATCACAAATCTGAGCGGTGACGCCGGCGGTCAGTAGCGGAGACATGGGCTTATTTTGCGCGTATCCCTCGCTGACCAGATGACCGAGGCTTTCCCCCTCCAGGTACTCCATGGCGATATAATACGAGCCATCCGATTCGCCCAGATCGTAGATCTGCACTACGTTGGGGTGGTTTAAGCGAGCCGCGATGATCGCCTCGTCCAAAAACATCTCGACAAAGTCTTTTTCCCCGGCCAAATGGGGCAAGATCCGCTTGACTACCACGATTTTTTCAAAACCGCCGATGCCGGTCTGTCGGGCCAAGTGGATCTCAGCCATGCCGCCGGTGGCCAAACGGGCCAATAACTGATATCTGCCAACTTGCTCAAGCTCTCCCATGGGCAGGCATGCTACAACCACGGATGCCCACAAACAAGTTGTTTTTTCCCTGACTTAGGGGCAAAATGGGCCGCGACAATTTGAGGAGGTAGCAAACAGTGAAACGATGGACTTTATTGTTAATGTTGGTGCCCAGCCTTGCCTTGGCGGGCCCCTTGGCCGACGCCCAGAACAAATTGGACGCCATGGACTTTGACGGGGCTCTGCAACAGGCCTCACAGGTCCTGGTTGCCCCAGGCGTACAGCCTTCGGATCTGGTGGACGCTTACCGCATACAGGGGCTTTGCCTGTCTGCCGCCGGCAAGGGCGAAGAGGCCAGGGACGCCTTCCGGCGCGCCCTGTCCATCAACCCCGAGCTGAACCTGTCCACGGACACTTCGCCCAAGCTCTCGGCACCATTCTATCAAGCCAAGGCCATCGCGCGGGAGATCAAGCCCATTCGGCTGCATCACGGCGATCCCGGCCCCAGGGCTTCCGGGGGAGATCGGCAAGTGGAGGTCAAACTAGAGGCCGACCCCATGCGCCTGGTCAAGGGCATCCACCTCTGCCAGCACGTCGACAAAGCGGACTGGCGATGCGGTGAGACCACCCAGGTCACCGAACCGGGCCAGTTCAAGTTTCAGCTTGCACCGGCGGCCGGCGATGCGCCCGTGACTTACTATTTCGAGGCCTTGACCGACAAGGGCGGCGTCTTGAGTCGAGCCGGCAGTCGGGACAAACCCTTTGGGAAAATCGGCACACCCGTGGCCGTCCTCCCCCCCGTTGGCAAAGGCGACACCTGGGCCGGAGAAACATCCGAAAAGAAACAGGCCGGCATCTGGTATGAGCAATGGTGGTTCTGGACCGCCGTCGGCGTGGTGGTGGCTGGCACGGCCGTGGGTCTGGGCGTGGGCCTCTCCGGATCTTCTTCTGACGGGACCATGGATTATCAAGTAAGTGTGGAGTAAGGTTATGAAAAAGACACCTATCGTTTTAGCCCTCTTGATTTTCGGTCTGTCGGTGGTCGCTTGCGGCCAGGACCCTTACTCTTTGCGCATCACCTTGCCTGACCAGGAAGCGCGGGATGCCGCCGTGCTCATCCGCGTTTCGGTCATCGAACCCGGCACCGGCGCGACCTGCCAGGGCCTGCTGGATCTCGAGGCGCGCCCGGGTGATTCGGCATACACAGTCGAAGATCAACTGGTCTTTGACTATCCTTTGGAGGGCGGCCTGGATCCGCTGAACGAGGTGGGCATCGGCACGCGCTTGTTCTATGGCGAGGCGGAAGACGCCTCCGGCAAAATCATCTTGAACGGCTGCACCTCTATCGAAGCCGGGACCGACGGACCGGATCAAGTCATCATCGAATTGGGCTGGCTGAGTTGCGAGCCCACGAACGGCGGCGTGGAAATCTGCGACGGCATCGACAACGACTGCGACGATGCGGTGGACGAAGGCGACGTGGTCGATCTCTGTCCCGCACGAGATCACGCCACCGCCGTCCAATGCCTCCAGGCCAATTGCGTCTACGACTGCGAAACGGGCTGGATCGACGCGGACAGCAACATGGATACGGGCTGCGAATGCCGCCCCACCCGTGAAGGCGAAGAGTGGTGCGACGGCCTCGACAACGACTGCGACGGCGCCGTCGACGGCCCGGGCTGCATCGAATGCGTCAATGACGCCGACTGCAACGCGCCCACCGACTGCATGGGCGGCACCTGCACCAACGGCAGCTGCCAGGTGGCCCAGTTTGAGGACGGCACGGCATGCGACGACAGCGACAACTGCACCGAAAACGAAACCTGCCAAAGCGGCGTCTGTCTGGGCGCGGCCAAAGACTGCGACGACAGCCTAAACTGCACCACCGACACATGTGAAGCCGCCACGGGCGACTGCGCCAACACCCTGCAAACGGGCTACTGTCTTATCGAGAACGTCTGCCTGACGGACGGAGAAACCCAAGAGGGCAACGACTGCCTGAGTTGCGACACCCAGCTCGCCACCGACCAGTGGCAGGTCCTGCCCGCCGGCAGCTCTTGTGAGGACGGCCTGTGGTGCACAGGCACCGACACCTGCGACGACGCCGGCCTTTGCCAGCACACGGAGCTTCCCTGCGCCGAGACCTGCGTGGGCGGCTGCGAGGAAGACAGCCAGTCCTGCATCTACGATGTCGACACCACGCCCTGCGACGACGGCTTCGCCTGCAGCGAAGCCGAAGCCTGCGACGGGCAAGGCAACTGCATCGGCCAGCCCATCGAAGACTTCTGCGGCGCGGATCAAGAATGCTTGCCCGGCTGCGCTTCGGACAACATCGGCTGCGTGGACCGGCCCAACTACATCGCCATGACCTGCCCCGAGCGGGCCGCGAACATTGAAGAGGCCATCTGCAGCGTGTCGCTCAACAACGGCGAGGGTCTGGAAGACTGCCTGCATTGCGAAGTGGAGCTTCTGCCCAGCATCCTCTCCGCAACAGAATTTCACAGTTGGTCCACCGGCTGTACCCTGGGCGACTGGGAACAAGAAGGCGGCGCG
>JAFCZJ010000027.1 GCA_019314375.1 Deltaproteobacteria bacterium
AAGCCTCCATCGCCTTCGTCGATCCCGGCGGGTATGAGCTCGCTCGCCT
The DNA here is from genome assembly GCA_019314375.1 of Deltaproteobacteria bacterium. GTDB lineage: Bacteria > Myxococcota > B64-G9 > B64-G9 > B64-G9 > JAFCZJ01. The sequence continues at coordinate 50 of JAFCZJ010000027.1, forward strand.
CCGACCCGAAGTTGAAATAGATCTTCGGCAAGGGATAGCCCATGGTCGTGTAGTGCTCGTAGATGCTGTAGAACGTGAAAAGAACGAAATTGGTGTATGCGTTTTGGGCCCTTGCGTCACCGAAGGAGTAGTCGGCAAAGGGCTCGTTGCCCAGGGAACCGCCCAGATCGACCATCTTGTTGGCGATGCCGTTTCGTATGTCGTTTAGTGGATCCACCGCCAGGTAGATAACCGAAAGGGGGGCCGTGACGGCGATTCGATCGGTGATGAAGCGCTGGATGGATTCCGGGTAGAAGGGCCCGAGGACGTCGGGCTCGTAGACCGCGTCATGACCATAGTCCCACGGAATTCCATCCATGTAGTGCAAGGCCAGGATGTCACCGTAGGCGGGATCGGTGACCCGTTCGATGAGTTCGGAGACCGAATCGGGATTCGGGTCAAAGGGCCAGGTCGTGAAGCCAAGATAAAAGGAGCGTGAGCTCGTATCCGCACAAATGTGCGATTGCGGGTCGCAGACTTCGCCCACTTCCATGTTGCAGTCCGTATCCTCGTCGCAGTAACCCTCGGCGAGTACACAGAAATTGTCGACGCAGGTCTGCCAAATCTCGCAGGCCGGCGTACAAGTGTCTTCGGCATTATCGCTTTCACAATGTATGACGAACAAAGACACCAGCAGCGGAATGATAAGCGAGTTTTTCATCATGCTCCTTTGTGTTCCCCGCCTCAGGGGGTCAGGCGTGCTCATATATCACTTTTTGGTGAAATATGAGCACGCCTGACCCCCGGTTTTGTCAGAGGTCTATGATATGGTCTTTTCGTTCTCTCATTCTTGACCCGGCCTTTGGCGCGGGGAAGGTGGAAGATGCGCATATTGCATACAGCGGATTGGCATTTGGGTCGCTTGCTGCACGGCACATCGTTGCTGGAAGACCAGGCTCATCTGCTTGAGCAGCTGGTGACTTTGACCCAGGATGCGGATGTCGATGCGGTGGTGATCGCGGGTGATGTTTATGATCGGGCCCAGCCGCCGGTGGATGCGGTGCGGCTTTTGGATCAGGTGCTCGAGCGTTTGATTTGTGAGTTTCAGGTGCCGGTGATCATGGTGGCGGGCAACCACGACAGCCCCGATCGCTTGGCTTATTGTTCGGGGATTCTTGCGGGACAGGGTTTGCATGTACATGGGCAGGTGGGGGTCGAGGCAAGGATCGAAACCCTCAAGGACGAAGCCGGGCCGGTGCATTTTTGTATGCTGCCTTTTGTCGAGCCGGCGGTGGCCCGGGGGGTCTTTGAGGATTCGGAGATCAAGAACCATGATCAGGCCATGGGCGCGTCCATCGAGCGATTGCGGGCCGCCTTGCCGAAAAACGAGCGCTCCGTGCTTGTGGCGCACGCCTTTGTGCAGGGCGGTGAAGCCAGCGAATCCGAGCGGCCCTTGTGGGTGGGTGGCACGGGTGCCGTGGCTGAAGCTCGCTTTGCCGGTTTTGATTACGTGGCCTTGGGGCATTTGCATCGGGCGCAGCGGGTTGGCGAGGATCGGGTGCGGTACGCTGGCTCTTTGTTGAAGTACAGCTTTGCGGAAGCGGCTCAGGAAAAGAGCGTGAGCATCGTGGACATGGGCAAGTCGGGGAAGGTGGAAGTCGAGCGCGTGAATCTCTCGCCTCTGCGTGACCTTCGGCGAATCGAAGGCTGCATGGATGAGCTGTTGGCGGGGGCAGAGGACGATCCGGCGCCTGATGATTATTTCGAGGTTCGTTTGATGGATCCGCATCCGGTCTTGGATGCCATGGGACGCTTGCGCTCGGTTTATCCCAACACCCTGCACATCGAGCGCCCCGGCCTCGAGCCCCGAGGGGCTGGGGCGGCGCGGGCCGCGGGCGATCATCGCAAGGTGGGTCTCGACGATCTTTTTGGGCAGTTTTACAAGCAACGCCGTGGGCACGAGATGGACGAGGCCCGAAGCGACCTGGTCGCCGAGGTTTTGGAAGACATGCGTCGCCGTGAGCGGGAGGGCTGAAAACATGCGCCCGACCCAACTTACCCTCCGCGCTTTTGGGCCCTACGCCGACGAGCAGGTTTTTAACTTTGACGAGCTTGGCGACGCGGATTTCTTTTTGATCCACGGCCCGACCGGCTCGGGCAAGTCCACCATTCTGGACGCCATGTGTTTTGCGCTTTACGGCGACAGCTCGGGCGGAGAGCGGGAGGCAAAAGACCTGCGCAGCCAGTACGCCAAGCCCACGGAAATCACCGAGGTGGTTTTTGAGTTTGAGCTTGGCCAAGAGAGCTACAAGCTCGAGCGCATCCCTGGGCATGAGCGGGCCAAAAAACGAGGTAAGGGCACGACCCAGCAGTCGCACGAGGCCAGCCTGTACCGGCGCGCAGAGGATGAGCGCTGGGAGGTGATGGAGTCGCAGCCGACGGGGGTGACGGACCGAGTCGAGAAGCTTCTGGGCTTTGATGTGGCTCAGTTTCGCCAGGTGGTCATGTTACCCCAGGGCCGCTTCCGTGAGTTTCTGTCCTCTAGATCTACTGACAAGCAGAAGCTCTTGGCCAAGCTCTTCGACACCGACCGCTATAAACGATTTGCGGAAATCCTGAAAGAAGAGAAGAAGCAGCTCGAAGCGCGAAACCAGAAGCTTGCTGACGAGGACGCAGGGCTTCTCAAGCAATGGGCGGTGGAGGACCTTGTGGGTCTTCAGGCGGCGCGAGATGCGTTTTCCGTCGAGCAGAAAGAGCAGAAGCAAGAGCAGAAAGAAATCCAGAAGCTCTTGAGCGAGCAAGAGTCGCTTTTGCGTGCCGCCGAAAAAAGAGCCGAGTGTTTTGCGGAACTCGACCTGGCGACCGAGGCACTTGCATTGCTTGAGGCCAAGGCCGATGAACAGGCCCGCGATCAAAGTCGCCTGGATCAAGCCGTGTTGGCCAAAGGCCTGAGAGATGTGTTTGAGCACCTGAGTCGCCGCCGGAAAGAGGATAAAGAGCTCCAGGGCGGGTATGCGGTTGCGGAAAAAGTGCATGCCGAACAAGAAAAACGGTGCGCCCGCGCCAAGAAAGACCTGAAGGCCGAAGAAGGCAAGGGACAAGAGCGTGAAGATCTGGCCATTCGGCTTAAGGAGATGGAAGGCCTGAAGAACAAGGCCCAGGCCTTGACCAAAGCCCGACAAGCACAGGACGAGGCGCAGGCCGTGCAGAAGGGCTTGTCTGAAGAACTGAAGTCTGAAGAAGGGTGGCTCGAGAAAAAAAAGAAGCTGAAGCAGCAGGCCCGCGAGGCGCTGAGACAGGCGGAGGCCTTGGCGGCCGGCTTGCGGGCGCTTTCGCTTGAACAGGAGAAAGCGGCCAAGCAGCTCGCGGAGGCACAAAAGGCCCAGAAGACGATCTCGGACCGGAAGCGACTTGAGCTGGAGCTCGCCAAGCTTGAAAAGAAGGCAGACCAAGCAAAGCTTCGCCGAGAGGAAAGGCGAGCCGAACTCTATCGCACAGAGCAGGCCTGGCTGCATGGCCAGGCGCTGGTGCTGGCGCGAGAGTTGAAAGCGGGCGAGGCCTGTCCCGTCTGTGGATCGACCGCGCATCCAGAGCCAGCGGTCGCAAATGATGATGTGGCCGCGCCGCCTGAGTTGCAGGCGCTGGAGGCGCTGCGAAAAGATCACGACAAGCTTGTTGGTCTGGCTGAGCAAGCCGCGGAGACCCTGCAGGGAAAAAACCTTGAGCTTGCGAGCCTGGGCGATGCACAGACCGAAGCCGAAGGGATGACCGAAGCGCAGCTCAAAGAGCAGACTTTGAACCTGAAGACCTTGGCGCAAGACATCGAGCGGGCCCGCAAGGCAGAAGAGGGCCTGGACGCAGGCAGAGAAAAACAGAGGCTTGCTGAAAATGAGGTCGAGGCGGCCGAGGCGACGCGCAAGGCCGCGGATCTGGCGCTTCGCGAGGCGGAAAAGAACACGGAGCGCAAAAAGGCGTCCAGGGAATTGCTTCTGAATGATTTACCGGAAGCGCTGCGAACAGAAGGGGCCATCGAGGCAAAACGAGAAGCGGTCAAAGAGCAGATGGCCGTTATGGCCAAGGCCCTCAAAGAGGCCAAGCAGAAAGAAGCGTTTGGCGAGAAGGCTTTGGCAAAGACCGCCGCCGAGCAGTCGCGAGCCCAGGGCTTGTCGGCCAAGGCGACCGACGACTTGGCCGAGGCGCAAAAGGCCTTAGCCGATCGTCTTTTGCGCACGCCTTTTGTTGACGAAGCAGCACTTCGAAAAGCGCAGATGGATGACGATGAGATGGCGCGCATGGAGAAGGCGGTCAAGGCCCACGCCGAACAGCTCAAGTCTTCCAGGGACCGCCTAAGCCGAGCGACAAAGAAAGTGGAGGGACAAAATCGACCGGACACCAAGAACCTCAAGCAGGCCGAGGAAGAAATCCGCGCGAAACTGAATGCGCAGCACGAGTTGATTGGCGAGCTGCAGGGGCGCATCAAAGAGATGGGCGCGGCTTTGAAGATCTTGGGTGAGCGCGACCAGGAGCGCAAGCGGCTTAATGCGCGCTTTGAGGTGGTGGCGGATCTCGGGGATTTGGCAAACGACCCGCACCTGCCCTTTGAGCGTTGGGTGCTGACCGCTTTGCTGGACGACGTGCTGGTGCGGGCCTCGAAACGCTTGCACGTCATGAGCCAGGGGCGCTATCGCATGCGGCGCGAAACCGAGGACACCACCTACGGCGGGCTGGAGATGATTGTCGAGGACGCCCACAGCGGACAAGATCGACCGGTGAGCACGCTCTCCGGCGGTGAGGGCTTCATGGCCTCTCTCGCCCTGGCCCTCGGCTTGTCCGACGTCGTGCAGAGTTACGCCGGCGGCATTCACCTGGATACCTTGTTCATCGACGAGGGCTTTGGTTCCCTGGATCCCGAGGCCCTGGATCAAGCGATCAGCAGCTTGATGAAGCTAAACATCCCCGGCCGTCTTGTGGGCATCATCTCCCACGTCGAAGAACTCAAGCAACGCATCCCCGCGCGCTTAGAGATCGAAAAAGGCGAGCGCGGCAGTCGTGCGAGGTTTGTGGTCTGAGAATTCTAGCCCTTCCAGGGCTCGTAGAGTGATAGGCCGAGGGCAGAGCGGACCTTGCCGGCCACCCCTTGTGCCTTGTGAGAGGCATTGCAGCTTGCAATGTTTAGTTTGCTGTTTCTGTCCTCTAAGCGCACCACCCAACGTTCCCTCCTTTGCCTGGTAGAAAGTGCGCTTGCACGAAAGCCTTGTGTTTCAATGACGGTCACGGTCAAACCCTTGGCGTCGAAGCGCTTGCTTCCGAAGAGACTGGTGACGTGGACTCGTTGGCCGACGCGCTGAATGCTTCGCCAGCGAAAGACACCCGCGATAGAGAGGCCAAAGGCACCCAGGCCCAAAAGTAGGCGAGTGAGGGTCGGGTCGCCATGCCGCCGCAAGTTGGTGATTCCGGCAAGTTCCAAAGCCAGCAAGACCGCCAAGATCAGACCCAAGCCAAAGAGCTCCCAGGGGCGCTCGATGACCCGGTTGTTGGCTTCGTCGTAGGTCAACATAAAGTTTTCTCTGAGGGGACGTTGTTGCGTTATTCTCATTAATCGAAGATTAATGAGAATAACGCAACAACGTCCCCCTGCGGGGATAAAAAAATGGAGCATGTCATGAAGCGATTTTTGATTTGGCCTTTGGGCTTGTTTTTGGTTTGTGCTTTGTCTTTTGGTGCTTGCAGCGACGACACCGCCGGTAACGATGTGGATGGTGGTGGAGACGACGGCAGCAGCAACGTCAGTGATGGTGGCGATGCGGGCGAGACCGGCGATGTGCAGCGCACCGATGGCGGCAGTTTCTCGGATGATTTTAATGAGTGCGTGAGCGTTGCTGAGACAGCCACCAACACGCGCGGCCCGGCCGACGTGATCATCGCCGTGGACAATACGCCGTCCATGTATAACGAGATCGAAGAAGTTCGAGCCAACCTGAACCGCTTCTCGGACATGGTGGTTGCCGAAGGCCTGGACTTGCATATCGTGCTCATCGGTTGTTTCTCGGATGATTGCCTGAATAGCACAAACTGGCACACCATCTGTATCGATCCGCCCCTGGGCACCGAGGGCGCTTGCGATGAGGCCGGCAACACCGATGACTCCAACCCGCCCAATTTCTTGCATGTGAACTCCAAGGTGGAAAGCACCTGGGGCTTGTTGAGCATCATCGACACCTTCGACCAATGGCAGGGCATGCTTAGGCTTGACGCGGCCAAGCACGTGATCATGATTTCCGACGATAACGACTCATGGAGCGCCGAGCAGTTCAATACGGACTTTTTGGCTCTGGATTCGCGGTTGGCGGGCTATCAGTTCCATGGGATTTTCTCTTACATGGACAAAGATGCCGGCTGCGCGATGGTGCCTGAGGATCCCTGCTGTACTTATTCGGCCCCCGATGGCGAAGGCGTGATCTACAGGGAGTTGGCCGAGATGACCGGCGGTCTGACCGGGGACATGTGCCTTCAGGACTTCGATTCAGTTTTCGATCAGTTCGCCACCGCGGTGGTGGATTCGGCCCGTTTGAAATGCGAGTGGGTGATCCCCGAGCCGCCGGACAATATGACTTTGGAGGTTGACCTCGTGAACCTGGAGTTCACCGATGACACGGGTGACCGTTTTCAAATCGGGCGCGTTGAATCGGTCGATGCTTGCCTCGGGGTGGAGCATGGTTGGTACTTCGATGATCTCCTCGACCCCACCATGATTTACGTTTGTCCCCAGACCTGCGATTGGCTGCAAGGTAAAGTCGGTGCGCAGATCGACGTGCAGTTCGGTTGCGAGACGATTTGGGAAACCTGAGAATTAAGTAATTTTCAGCTGCAACCCAGGGTGGCGCGGATTTTGTCGGCTCGGGCTTTGGCCTTGTCTTCGCTGCATAATTTACCCAAAAAGATGCGCTTTTTACCGTCGTCGATGTAGACCGTCCAGGTCTTGCCATTCTTTTGTTTCTCGACCTTGGCTTTGGCTTGCTTGGTGCGAAGTTCCTTGGCTCGAAAGAGACTGCTTTGCATGAGCCGCTTGCCCTCGCAGCGGATGCTGCGCCACCGATAGATGGCCAGGAACAAAAGCGAGCCCGCGGCGATCATGCCGATGAGGCGGAAGACCGCCAGGTTGCCGAAGCTTGCCAGGTCGATGACGGCGGCTTCGTGGGTACCCAGGACTCCTAAGGGAATGAGGGCCAGAAAAATAATCCACCATGGGTGTTCGGTGATGCGCTTGTGGTTCGCGTTAAAACGAAGCATGAGGCACCTGTCTTCTGGTTGTTAGTGGCATTTATGAATCGATTTTTGATTCATTAGTGCCACGTTATGCTGCGCCGTATGGCGCAGTGTTAGAGGCCCATTTTCCAGGGCTTCTTATATGGCGCAGTAATATCGAAAATACTACGGCAGGCCAAGGTCTCCTGTCGAGGTTTTCTGGAAGGCATGTGTTTGCGTTCTTTTCAAAATTCGGCGACTGTCGATGGTGACGAAACCAAGCCCATTTGGCGGAGCAAGACATGATTAAGCAAGCCCACGATTTGTCCCCGCGGATTCAGTGGTTGAGAGACTATTACTTTCAAGGCCTTGAGCGGTCCTGGAACAACGAGTTCTCGTGTTTTTCCACGGGGACGGATTGGGACATGGTCTACGACGAGTTGACTTTCTATATCGTGCCGGAGACCTACGCGTTTTTTCAGCCCTTTCGTTCCTCCATGCGAGAGGCCGCCCAGACGGTGCCGGTGGGCGCGGACTTCTGGCGGATGAGCCTGCCCGAACGGCGGGCCTGGTTCATCAAAGAGATCATGATCAAGCACCTGCCCGCCGAGCTTTTGCCCGGCGATCTCCTGGCCGGGGCGCGTTTTAACTTGAGCGCCTCTCGTTGCCTGGACCGGCGCGAGGCCAAGGCCAGGGACAAGGCCGTACATGGCGGTTTGGGCAAAAAGGGCGTGCGCGGGGCGGTCATAGATTTTCATCAGCATGGCTACGGCAACGCCGGGGCCACCAGCGGGCACCTGATTCCGGATCATGCTCGCTTGCTCCGTCTGGGCTGGAAGGGCATCCACGCGGAGATTGAGGTCAAGCAGGCGGCCTTGGGCCCGGCGGACCGGCGGGGCGACAAGGGGGCCCAGCTTCGCGCCATGCGCATGGCCGCAACCATGCCCCGGGACTTGGCGGCTCGCTACGCGGCCTTGTGCAGAGAATCGGCCAAACAAGAGCCGGACGCTTCGCGAAAGACCGAGCTTTCGCAGATGGCCGAGAATTTAGAGCGGGTGGGCTGGGAGCCGCCGGAGACTTTTTGGCAGGCGGTGCAGGCTATGTGGCTCAACCACATGCTGATCATGGCCGACGAGAACTACCCCGGCCCCGGGGTCAGCTTTGGGCGCATCGATCAGTTTCTTCTTCCTTTTTGGGAACGCTCAATGGCCGCGGGCATGGACAGGGACTTCGGCAAGGAGATCCTGCGTTGCTTCTGGGTTCACTGCAACACGGCTTACGACGCCATGATCCGGGTGGGCGCCAACCAGGGCATCACCGCCGGTTTTGGGCAACTGTTGACCCTGTCGGGCCTGGGGCCCGATGGCCGGGACATGTCAAACGACCTGACCTTTGCCATCCTGGAAGTCATCGACGAGATGAGCCCCATCTTAGAGCCCAAGCCCAACGTGCGTTTGCACAAGAACTCGCCGGACGAGCTTTTGGACAAGCTGGTGGACATGATCGGCACGAGCCAGGGGGCACCCTTTTTGCTCAACTTCGATGAGCGCTCAATGGCCGGCATGCTACGGGAGGCCAAGCGGGCTGGTGTCGAGCACCTGATCCATCCCGGCAACGTGCATGACTACGCGCCGGTGGGCTGTTTGGAAAACACCATGGTGGGCAACGATCGTTCGGGCACGGTGGACGTGAATTTGAACCTGCTGAAGGCCGTGGAACTCGCCTTGACCGGCGGCAAGGATTTGATTCCGGCCGTGGATCCCATCACCGACAAGGCCGCTCCCATCCGTCAGGACGGCCCGGCCACGGGTTTGGCCTCAGCCCACGCCGACTGGCCAAGTTTCATGAAGGCTTTTGCTCTGCAAATGAACTACATCGTCAAGCGCAGCGTGGCCCTGTATGAGCAAAGCGAGGCCGTTCGCGCCCGATTCAACCCCACGCCCTATTTGTCCTGCATGGTGCGCGGTTGCGCCGACAAGGCCACGGACATCACCCGGGGCGGAGCCGAGCTGAATTTCGTCACCATCGAGGCGGTTACTTTCGCCACCACCGTCGACAGTTTGCTGGCCATCAAGGACCTGGTTTACGACGCCCAAAAATGCAGCATGGACGAGTTGGTCAAGGCCCTGCGGGATAACTGGGAAGGCCACGATGTGCTGCAGGCCTGGGCGCGACATCGGTCCCCCAAGTATGGACGGGACGACGACGAGGCCGACGCCATGGCCGCCGAGGTGATGAGCCTATGGACCGAGGAGGTCTGGCGTCATCGTACCCAGGCAACAGGCCGGCAGTTTCGGCCCGGCATGCTGAGCTGGAACTACTGGGTGGGCGATGGTTACGTCATGGCCGCAAGCGCCGACGGCCGGCCCAAGGGGCAGTTTTTATCCAACGCCATCTGTCCCTCCAACGGCGCCGACACCCGTGGCCCAACGGCCAACACCAACTCGGTGGGCCGTGCCCTGGGTGGTCGGAGCGAATCGGGAGAGGGCGACTGGGAAGATTACGTGAACATGTTGCCCAACGGCGCCAGTCACACCATCACCTTTAATCCCTCTTTGCTGAAAGACACTGAACATCGAAGCAAGTTCAAATCCTTCTTGCGTGGCTACTGTGAAAACGGGGGCACGGCCTTGCAGATTAACATCCTGGATGCGGCCATGCTGAAAGAAGCGCAGCAACATCCCGAGGACTACCGACACCTGCTGGTGCGGGTCACCGGGTACAATGCCTACTTCGCCAGCATCGGCCGAGAGCTGCAAGACGAGATCATCGCCAGGGAAATCCATCGGAGCATGTAGATGGCGGGACTCGTCGCTACAGTGTTGAACATTCAACGCATGTCCACCGAAGACGGCCCGGGCATTCGCAGCACGGTGTTTTTGAAGGGCTGTAGTTTGGAATGTGTCTGGTGTCAGAATCCGGAATCCATTTCGCCAAAGACCCAAGTGATCTGGAACGATTTTCGATGCATCAACTGTGGTGCCTGTATCGAGGCCTGTGAGCAAAGCGCGATTTCCGCGGGGCCGGAAGGAATAGAGCGCGACGGGCGCTGTCTGTACTGCGGTGCTTGCGCGGACGTTTGTCCCACGGGGGCCATGGAAATTCTGGGTGCGCCTTGGGCCGTCGAGGATCTCCTGGCCGAGGTATTAAAGGACCGGGCCTACTATGAGAGGGCCGGTGGCGGCGTGACGGTGTCCGGGGGCGAGCCGGCCCTTCAGGCGGATTTCGTGGAGGCCTTTCTGGCTCGTTGTCGCGAGGAAGGACTGCACACGGCCGTCGACACTTGTGGTCAGTGCTCAGAAGGCGCCATGCGAAAGTTGCTTCGGCATGCCGAGCTCGTGCTGTACGACCTCAAGGCCCTGGACGAGGACCTGCACACCCGACTCACGGGGCATTCCTCCGCGCGCATTTTGAACAACTTGGCCCTTGTCGCGGAGCAAGATCTTAAGTTGTGGATTCGTACGCCCCTGGTGCCGGGCGACACGGACACGGACGAAAACATCGAGGCCATCGCGAAGCATCTGGCCACCCGTTATGCGGGACGAGTTAATCGCTGGGAGCTTTTGGCCTTCAATCATTTATGCGAAGACAAGTACCGGCGTCTGGGGCTGCCCTGGCGTTACGCGGGTGCCAAGCCACAGACGGCGGAGCGATTGGAGGCCATCCGGGCTCTGGCGATTGCGGCTGGTCTGGATGCCGAGCAGGTGCGAGTGACGGGCGCGGCCCGGAGGGAAGCCAGATGAAGGCCAAACAGATGAAGGCCAAACAGATGAAGGCCAAACAGATGAAGGCAGGCCAAATGAAGGCAAGACAGCTGAGCCAGTCGGAGATGCGGGCCTTTGAGCCGGACAACAAGATTGGCATTTTGGCGACCTTGGATCCGAACAACCTGCCGCATTTGAGCCTGATCACCACCCTGAAGGCCCGCTCGCCGAAGCAGCTCATGTTTGGGCAGTTTTGCGAGGGCGAGAGCAAACGCAATGTACAAGAAAGGCCCAAGACCGGATTCGTGGTGATGACCATGGATCGAAAGATCTGGCGTGGCCAGGCCCGCTGGACCGACAAGACAGGACACGGAGAAGACTATGAGCGCCTGAACCAGGCGCCGATGTTTCGTTACAACGCCTATTTCGGCATCCATACCGTGCATCACATGGAGTTGGAGCGCCTGGGTGAGCCCGAGGGTTTGAGCCTGGCGGGCCTGGGCGCGGGGATTCTTTTGTCCACGGCGGCGCGGGCTCTGACGCGAGCCCAGCGCAAAGATCCCATTTTGAGCCCCTGGGCCAAAAGGCTTATCTCTCGGCCCGACACGCTGAAATTTTTATCCTGGGTGGGCGAAGACGGATACCCGGAGCTGGTGCCGGTAGTGCCCTGCACGGCGCCGGATCGCCGCAGGCTTTTGTTTTCGCCCACGGTCTATCGGCGCCTGCTCAAAAAACTGCAACCGGGTCAGCCTCTCTGCGTGTTCGCCGTGAACCTGGCCATGGAGAGCGTCTGTGTCCGCGGGACCTTTCGCGGCTACGGCGGCGGACTCAAGTTAGGCGCGGGCCTGGTGGACCTGGACTGGGTATACAATTCCATGCCGCCCAAACAAGGTCAGATTTATCCACCCCAGCCGACGAAGCCGGTCACGGATTTTCAAGGGGAGATGTCTTAGTGAGCGTCGGAGATCAAGAACAGCTGCTTTTTGGTGTACTGGCGGTGCAATTGGGTTTCGTCAGCCCGAATGAGGTGATGGGGGCTGCGGCGGGTTGGATGGCCGACCGGGGGCGGGACCTGCCCACTCGCCTGCAAGCAGAAGGCCTGTTGAATGAAAAACAGGTCGGCATGCTTGAGGCCATGTTGCGGGAGGCGGTGCGGGTTCACGGCGGCGACGTCAGTAAGACCCTTGGCGCTCTGGGCGGTGATGGGGTGGTCCTTCAGTCTTTCTCCGGCTCGATGGTCATGGATTCAGACGGTCAGGTCAGCCTGCGGTCGGGGGACACCGTGGATTCAGTGGAACCAGAGGCTTGTAAAGAAACGGTAACGCCTGAGCAGCCCGGACGCTATGCCGTGGGGAAGGAGTTCGGACGCGGGGGCCAGGCGCGGGTGCTTTTGGCTGTCGATACGCATTTGGGGCGGGAAGTGGCCTGGAAGGAGCTCTTGTACGACAGCTCCGGGCAGAGCCTGGGAGGCAGTCACAGTCTGTCGGCCCGCGCACGTTTTTTGCGCGAGGCTCGCATCACGGGTCAGTTGGAGCATCCCAACATTGTTCCTGTTCACGAATTGGGTGTTCGTGCTGACGGCAGTCACTACTACACCATGCGCCTGGTGCGGGGCCGCTCGCTGGCAGAGGCCCTCAAGGCCAGTGAGGGGCTTGCTGATCGTTTGCGTTTGTTGGAGGCCTTTGTCGCGGTTTGCCACGCTGTCGCCTTTGCGCATAGTCGAGGGGTGGTTCATCGGGACCTGAAACCGGCCAACGTGATGGTGGGTGAGTTCGGCGAGACGGTCCTGCTGGACTGGGGCCTGGCCAAGAGCCGCGACATGGAAGACATTCGCGGCAAGGACTTGGCCCATCAGGCGAAGTGGCTTGTGGAGGGTGACGGCAATCAGACCCTGGAGGGCGCCGCTTTGGGGACGCCCGCCTACATGAGCCCGGAGCAGGCTGAAGGCGACGTGGAAGCCATCGACGAGCGCTCCGATGTCTGGGGTTTGGGCGCGATTCTTTACGAGATACTGAGCGACAGACCGCCCTTCCTCGGCGAGACACCCTTCGAGGTCGTCGGCAAGGTCATGAAAGATAGCGTGGAGCCCATTGGGGGCCATTGTCCCGAAGCGCCGGCTGAACTGGTGGCCGTGGCCGAAAAAGCCCTGCGTCGGGATCCGGCCCAGCGCTATCCTTCGGCCGCCGAGTTGGCCGAGGACATCTCCAGCTACCTGACCGGCGGACGGGTTGGGGTTTATGCCTATAGTTCCTGGGAGCTGCTTCGGCGTTTTGCCGCCAAGAATAAGCCTGCGGTGCTTGCGGTGATTTTGGTCTTCCTGGTGATTATCGCGGCTCTGATCAAGACCCAGTTGGCTTATCGGCAGGAAATGCAAGCAAGGGCCGGCGAGGCCCAGGCCCGCCTGGCGGAAAAACGGGAAAGCCAGTTGGCCAGCTATCATTTGGCCCAGGCCTATGCCGAAAAGGCCGATCGTTACATGGAGCAATCGCGCTTTGACTCGGGGTGCCTTTTTGCGGTGGCCTCCCTGTTGAACAATCCGGCCTATCCCAAAAGCGAGCAGTACGACGAAGAATTCGCGCGTCGCCATCCGGCCAGTCGGGATTTATCGATTTCAGCGGCTTCACGCATCTACCGCAGCCACCACAGCCTGAGTGTGGCCCTTGAGCATCGCTTTCAAACTTCAGATCAGATCAGGCAACTTGCCTATTCGCCGGATGGCGGGCACCTGGCGGCCGTGGGCCATGATGGCATGGTCACCATTTGGAATATGCAGAAGGGTGAGTCCGAGCAGCGCTGGAAAGCCAACGAAACCAGTGCGTTTACCCTTGCCTTTCTGGGCCAACAGAAATTGGTCACCGGCGGAGGCTCAGGCGAGATCAAGCTTTGGGATCTGAGCGGGCCCAAAGAGCTGCAGTCCTTTGTGGGCCATGAGGGCAAGGTGACGGGCCTGGCTGTTTCACCTGATGGTCGCTTGCTTGCCTCAGGCGCTGTGGACAAGACCGCCCGTATTTGGAATTTGCGGACCGGGCATTGTGAACGGGTTCTCAAGGGTCATCGGAGTCGAGTCAGGGCGGTGGCTTTTTCGCCGGATGGAAAGACTTTGGCCACGGGCAGTTGGGACAAAACGCTTCGCTTGTGGCGGGTGCGCGACGGCAAGTTACTGCACAGCATCGGCAAGCACGATGACGCAATCTATGCGGTGAAGTTTTCGCCGGACGGCAGGATCTTGGCCACGGCTTGTTACGACAGCCGGATCCGTCTTTTTGATCCCCTCAGTGGTGAGCAAAAGAGAATATTGGAAGACCACAAAGATGCGGTTTACGATTTGGATTTTTCGCCGGATGGGCGTTTGTTGATCTCTGCCGGTTCTGATCGAAGCTTTCGTTTGTTTGACGTGCTTAGCGGCAAGTTGGTTTACACCCTGGAAGGCCATCAGGATGCGGTGGGGGCCGTGCGAATGGCCCCCGACGGCGAACACATTGCCACCGTCGGCCTGGACAGAACAGTGAAAACCTGGCAACTGAAGACCGAACGCATGGTGCGCACCCTGGAGGGGCATTCGGACTGGGTTTACTCTGTGCGGTATGGGCCTGCGGGGCGACGCATGTTTTCGGCGGGTTGGGACAGGCGAGTCATTTTGTGGGATTTGGCGCAGCAAACCCCCATGCATGTCTTTGGTGGTTTGCGGGCGGGTTGCGTGGCAGCCGACTTTTCTCCAAGGGGCGACAAGGTGGCGGCGGCCGACGTCGAGGGTTGGCTTTATATCTGGGATGCCGCCTCGGGCGAGAAGCTGCATGATTTCAGAGCGCACCCGCAATGGATAGATTATCTGCGTTTTTCTCCGGATGGAAACCGAGTGGTCACCGCGTCGCATGACAGAAAGGTACGCATTTTCGATGTGGAATCGGGACGACCTATGCTGACTCTGCAGGGTCACGGCGATGCGGTGCAGGGCGTTGCATTTTCTCCGGATGGCCGCATGGTGGCGACGACTTCCCGCGACAAGACCGTGCGCCTATGGGACGCAAGCAGCGGTGAGGAGCTGCGGGTGCTCAAGGGGCACAGCGATTGGGTCGGCGGGGTCAACTTTTCGCCGGACGGCAGGCTCTTGGCGACAAGCAGCAAGGATCGGGTCATCATCATCTGGGATTTGTCGACGGGCTTGCCCGTCAAAAAGCTGCTGCACCACCGCCAAGGTGTCACCAACGCCATTTTTTCTCCCGATGGCAAGCTCTTGGCGTCTGCCGGAGCGGATAAAATGGTTTTGATTTGGTCCGTGGCGCAAGGAGAGGTGCTTTTGGAACTGCAAGCCGAATCCGGGGCGATGGCGGTGGATTTTTCACCGGATGGAAAGCACCTCGTGGTGGGCGACTACAAGAGCCTCAAGATCTATCCCATGGATTTCGACATGAACGCCATCGAGCCAAGGAAAATCATGCGCGAAACCCAGGCCGCCATCGGTCAGGAGTTGGATGGTTTTCGTTTGCGGATGAAGTAGACCTCGGCCACGGCCGCCATGAGTCGATCGTAGCTGAAGGGTTTTTGCACGAAGCTCAAGATGCCCTGCTCTAAGATGCCTTCGAGCTGCTCATCCAGGCAGAAGCCGGAGGCCAAGATGGCTTTGACTTCGGGGTGAATTTTCTTCATTTCGGCGAAGACTTGCAGGCCGTCCATGTCGGGCATCATCATGTCAAGCAAGACCAGGTCGAAACTTTTGGGCGCGGCCGCAAAGAGCGCAAGGGCTTGCTCGCCGTTTTCCGCCGGCGTGGTTTCGTGACCGTCCATCTCAAGCATTTTGCATGACATCCGGAGCACCTGGGGCTCATCGTCCACGACCAGCACTTTGAGTGTTTCCATGGCAGGGACGGGGGTGATCGTGATTTCGGGTTTTGATGCGATCGCCTCCATCATGGGCAGCAGGATGGTCACGGTGGTGCCTTCGCCCGGCTCGCTTTCGATGTGCAGGTGACCGCCATGGTTGAGCACGATGCCGTGGGTGGCCGAGAGGCCAAGGCCCGTACCCGCGCCGATGTCCTTGGTGGTGAAGAAGGGTTCGATGATTCTGTCCAAATGTTCATGAGGAATGCCGTGGCCTGTGTCGCGGATAAGGATCTGACAAAAGTCGCCGGGCATGGGCTGGTTGCAACAGGGACAGGCTTGGTTGGAAAAATGCGCTACGTCGCAACTGACAAACAACTTGCCGCCTTCGGGCATGGCATCGGCGGCGTTGTGACAAATGTTGAGCGTGGCCTGGATGATTTGATTGCGATCGGCCGACAGGATGCTGTCTTTGTGGTGTTGAAGTGTGAGTTGGATGTTTTTGGCCAAAGATCGCCTCAGCATGGAGGCGGTGTCTTCCACGAGCCTGCAGGCTCGGGTTTCTCGTTTTTGGGGTGTCTGACGCCGGGCGAAGGCCAGCATGCGCGTGGTCAGATCCCGGGCCTGTTCCGCGGCCAAAGAGATTTCTTTCAGATCCTCGTGGACCGGATGATCGTGTCTCAGCTCCAGGCGAGCCAGGTCGGCGTTGCCCAGGATCACGGCCAGAAGATTGTTGAAATCGTGGGCGATGCCGCCGGCCAACTGGCCGATGGCCTCAAGCTTTTGGGCTTGCTGGAGCTGGCCCTGCAGGGCCTTCTGGTGCTGCTCGGCCTGCACGCGGTCGCTCACGTTTTCCAGGGTGAGGAGCAGGCCGGTGACAAGCTCGCCGTCGTCCTCGATGGGCAGGAGGCTCCAATCCCAATAGCTGGTGCCGCGCTCCGGTGCTGACTCGTAGTCGAAGGCCTTGGCTGACTCGTAGTGGGGCTGGGCGTTTTTTAATACTTTTTGGAAGATTTTCTGGTTGTCTTCGTTGGGGTAGAGCGCAAAGTGATTTTTGCCGACAAAGAAGTCGGGTGTTTTTTCGTCGGCCTGGGCGTAAGCCTCGTTGACGGCGATGAAGTTGAACTCGGGATCAAGCACGGCCACCATGTGGCGTTCGTGTTGTAGTTGGTTGCGGATGATGGATTGCATGAGGCCCTCGTGGCGGCTTAGAAGCGAATGATGGCTTTCAGGTTGGGCTGGATGCTGTGGCTGGACAAACATTCTGAGTTGGCTTGAGCGTCGGGCAGATCCAGATCAACACAGGCATGATACAGGTGAATCAGGCCCAAGCGAATGATAAATTTGCCCGGTTTTTCCCAGTCCAGCCAGAGGCTGGAATATAGCTCCCAGGCCTGTTCGGCGCCCGAGGTGCCTGCTTCCCCGGTATCGAAGGGCTGGGTCCATTGGAAATAACCCCGATAGGCCAGGCGCAGCAGGCTGCCCATGGCCATGTCCTTCAAGCGCAATCGGATTTCGGCCCAGGGCCTCAGGGCCCATTCCTGGTAATTCAGACTGGTCTCGCGCAGATCGTCGTAGGCGTCGGAGAGAATGCGGAAAGGCGTCTCCATGCGAATCTTGGTGACCAGGTTCTGGCTCCAACGCCGCTCCCATTCCAGGCTGGGGCTCAGCTTCAAGAGTCGGCCCAATCCCCCGCCGTCTTCGAGCAGGGGGTTGAACTGCTGCAAGCGCGCGACGTCCGCGCGCAGGGTGATGGGCGAGGTGTAGATGGGCCGGAAGGTGATGCGGTTGAGCACTTCAAAATACTGCTCGGTGTCCGAGTGGAAGTCTTCGCCCTCTAAGACCTCGCGAACCTTCCACCACTTGGCCTGGCTTTCGATGCGGAAAAAATCGTCGTAGCGACCGTAGGCGGCGCGGACCTCCACTTGATCCTTGATCATGTGGGCTTCTTTGAATCGGCTTTCGGGATCACTTAATGAGTAGCTGGCTTCTTCCGAGTTGGTGAAGCCATAGCCCACACTGATCAGGGTCGAGTCCAAAGCCTCGATCCAACGACCGGGGAACAGATCAAGCTTGCCGGCCAGGATGGCGTTGGCTTGCTCGCTGCCGGTGCCCGAAGCATCGGCCCCGTCACGGTAGGTCATCTTTCCGTTGAAGGTGGGCACCAGGCCCGGCACGACGCGACTGGCCGCACCGGCGATGAGTTCCCAGTTCTCCAAGGGGAAGGTCGCAGGGTTGGTGCCGGCCGTCAAAGCCGCCTCGGCCACTTCCTTGTCCGGCTCGAAAATTTTTCGCTCGAAGCGGGCGTAGGCATCCTCGGTGGCCGTGGGCGCGAACTTGAGTTCGAAGCGCATGTTTTGGGCCATGCCCGGAGACGAGCCCAGAAAAAGCCAGCGCCTTCGGCCGATGAGTTGGTCGGCTTCGTCTTCGGGCACGATGAGCACCTGGGTATCGTTGGCGCTGTGATCCATGTAGGCCTTGATGGCCAGTTTTTTCATGCCCAGGCTCGACAAAAAGCCCTTGGCCAGGTCGTAGTCAAAGTGACCGGCGAAGCGCAGCTTCTCGTCTGAGTGTCCCCCGCCGGACAAGACGCTTCGCCCGGCCAAAACCCAAAAGGTGGGCCAAGCGCGACGCATGAAGCTGAGCTTGGCTAAGAGGTTTTCGTTGACGCCGGCGCTTCTGTCTTGGGCGTCTGCCTTGAGCTCCGAGGCCAGGGTGCTGCGCTCGTGGTCATACAACACGCGCAAGCTCAACCAACGCACCGGGTTCAGGGTCATGTCGGCGCGCAAGTCCCCGGCGAAGGCACCCAGGGCCGTGTCCCGGCTGCCCATGGCGTCGAAGTCCTGTGAGTGCACTTCTCCGTCCAGGCGCAGGTTCAGAGCCTCCGAGCTGTAGATGATGTTGCCCGAGGCCGCGTAACCGTTTCTCTCCTCGGCGTCGAAGGGTTGAAGTTTTGATCGGGCCACCTGGAAAAAACTGCCCAGCTCGCCACCCCAAGAGCCCGAGCCCACATGGTGCCGGCTCCAGGCATCGAGCGCCATGAGCTGCATGCGATTCGGGTTGACCCCGCCCGCGGCCATCACCACGGGATCCCTGAGGTCCTGGCCGCCCATGTAAGTCGTTCCGATGCCCATGTGATCCGAGGGATTCAAGCCGACCCGCATCCGGCCCATGATCGGCCTGAGCTCGCTTTGCACCGTGCCGGCCAGATCGCTTTTGGTGCGTACGGATTGGGCAAAGAGCTCGACGAGGATTTCGGCCGACTTGTTTTTTTCGTCGATGCTCAACTCTACATAGTAGCGCTCCATGCGCATCTTGACCGCGTAGCCGGAGGGCAGACTCTCGTCCAAGAGCGCGGTGGATTCGGGCTCGTCCCAGAGTACGACGTAGCTGATGGGCCGATCGTAGTCGAAAATCTCTAAGGCCTGTTCGGGCGTGCCCATGTCGTGGACTTGCAGGGCCAAGGTGGTGGAGCCCTGTGCATAGTCCTGGAAGACGCTCTCCACCCAGCCCCGGTCCAGATACTTGGGCGCGGCGCCGTTGATCTGCGCGTAGAGACCGCTCTCGTCGGTGACGTAGGTGGTCGAGCCCGAGCGCTTGAAGCTGCCCAGCTCGTCGTCCCAGGGCAGCATTTCCAGGATGGAGCTGGAGGCCGTGGATTTGCGCGGGATTTGTTCGTAGGTGTAAGTGATCGCGATGAGGCTCAAGGCGTTGACCCGGTCCGGGTTCAAGAAAGTCAACATGCCGGTGGTGTGGGTGATGATGTAGTCCATGTCCCGGTCCAGGATCATGCCGTCGACCTTGACCACCTCCGAGCGTGGCGTGACGTAGGCATGGGCCAATTGATAACTGTATTCGATCGAGCCGCGGAAGAATTCTCGGGCGCGCGCGCCGCGACGCAGGCCCGCCTCGATTTGCAGTTCCACGGGATCTCGCGTTCTTCCGCTGCGATCGCCCAGGCCCTGGGTGATCCCCAAGCCCTCAAGCCAGGCGTCGTCGATGAGATCGTGGGCGTCTTCTTGATCTTGCAATCGCAATTCGTCGGACAAGAC
This sequence comes from Deltaproteobacteria bacterium, assembly GCA_019314375.1. Taxonomy (GTDB): domain Bacteria; phylum Myxococcota; class B64-G9; order B64-G9; family B64-G9; genus JAFCZJ01. The sequence continues at coordinate 19,848 of JAFCZJ010000027.1, forward strand.
CAGCTCGCGCAGGCTGTCTTCGGCCGTGCCCTTCAGGCGCAATTCGGCGTCGTACTCCCGAATGCCCGAGGTGGTGGCGTCGCCGAAGTCCAAGCGCACAGAGGCGTCCAAGCTGCGGCCGCCCTCTAAGAGCGTGCCCAGGCCCAGGCGCAGGTCGGGCACGATTTGCTCCGTGTGGCTCCATCCATCGCCGCTGCTTGAGAAATTGGCCTCGCCCGAAGCGATGAGTTCCAAGTTGTATTTGAAGGCGCTGGCTTCGGTCGCGGCACCTGCCTTGCCGGCCCAGACGTCGCTCACCAAAAAGCGTCGCCATTCATCTCGCTGGGTTTGGTAGGACTGGAAACCGCCTTCTTGAAGCAAGGCCAGCACGCCGCCCGCCATGGCCGTGCCCACGAGGGTCGCGGGTGCCAGGCCGTCCTCGGCGCGCTTTGCATCCCAGACGCTGGTCATCGTGTTGAAGCGGCCCAGACCCTCATCGGTGGCGACCCAGATATAGGGTGTCGCCGCTTCGATGCCCACCACACGGCCGGCGGGCATGCCCTTGCCGTAAAGGAAGGGACTGATGGCATCGGAGGAGGGGTTGTAAACAACCAGGCCACGGTCCGTGCCGATCCAGATTTTGCCTTCCACGGTGGCGAAGGCGGTGATGAGCGGGCTGGGCAGACCCTGTGCCTCTCCATAGGTTGTGACCGCCTCGGCCCGCAGATCGTAGCGCGCCAGGCCGCGCTCAGCAAAAAGCCAAATATTTTCTCCCTGCCGGGAAAGCTCGGTGACGCGGCCAACGTCCAGGCCTTCGGCCGGGCCCACGCGGCGCCACTGTTGGGTCGACCGATCGAAGCGAGCCAGACCCTGGTCGGTGGCGAACCAAACGGTGCGCCCAACACTGATTACGTCGAAGCAGGCCTGGTCATCACCGGGCAGCTTGACCTGTTCCCATCGTTTGGCCAGTTTGTCGTAGCGCACGGCGCCGCCCGCGGTGGCCACCCAGGTGTAGCGATCGTCCACCGCCACGCCGTAGACATTGGCCGAAGGCAGCGGATCGGGGGCCCCGAAGGTCTCCCATCGTCGTGAGTTGCGATCCATGCGGCCCAGGCCCCGGGGCGTGGCGGCCCAGACTTCGCGATTGTCGGCGGCTACCGCGCGTACTCGATCCGAGGGCAGACCTTGGGCGGCACCGTAGAAAGTCCAGAGTTCGTCGACGATTTGGATCAGGGCCTCGTCGGTCGCTACCCAGGTGCCCTGACTGTCTGAGACCGAGCGCGGATAACGGGCATGGGCTCTTGGACTGAAGGCCAGCGCGATCAGCGCTAGCGTCGCAAGAACAAGAAGAAAAATCGGCCTGTGGAGTCGACGATTGATTCGGTTCATGCGTCCAATTTGCGGATGTCCAGTTCGCCCAGGCGAATTTCGCCCAGACCGGCTTTGTGCGCGTGCAGCAAGTAGCGCAGCTGTTTGGGGCGGAAACGACGCCCGTTGAAGCGAGCCTGGCCCAGGGCCACGCTGTCGACCGCCACCGGGTCGATGCCCACCACGAGTTTTTCCGGCGTGACCACTTCACCAGGGCCCTTGGGCCCATTGCTTACCATGATGCGGGTCATGTCCACGATGGTCAGGCCTGGCCGAAGCACCCGGTTCAAATCGGCGATGCCTCGATCGATCTCCATGCCCGTGTGAAAAACCGCCCGATCCCAGATGATGCCCATCAGGTTTTTCATGCCGATGCTGGCGGCCACGGCGTCGTGAGCCTTGGCCACGGGTAGGTTGATGAGCAGGTCGCAGTCTAAGACTTCACGAGCGATGGCTACTTCGTGCAGGGCTTCGCCGCCAGGCACTTTGACTTTTCGGAATTCGTGTTCGGCGCCCAAGACCCGAAGTTCCACGCCCTTAAGCTTGGCCACGGCGGCCGCCGTGCCGTTCATGTCCAGGGCCTCGGCACCCCGCATCAGCGGGTAGTCCAAAACCAGGACCCGACGGGCGCCCGCCTCCCGACAAGCCTTGGCCACCGCCGTCAGGAGCTCGGGGTTGGTGTTGTTGCCCCATTCCGGGGCGTTGGCGAAGGAGGCGTTGGTTTTGATGGCCACCTGCATGCCCGTGCGAACAAAGCGCCTCATGCCGCCGAAGGGCTGCATGGCGGACGCCAGCATCTTGTCTACTTTCGTGCCGCGCACCACGCTGACGATGCGTTTTATTCTGGCCGCCTCAGCGGGTGCGCCCGCCAGGGCTCGCCCTGCGCCCAAGCCGAAAAATGTCGAGGCAGCAAGGCTTGCCTTGAGGAAATCTCGTCTGGAAAGACTCAAGAAAGCACCATCACTCCGGCCCCCGGAGTGAGCGATTCAATTTGCGTCGCCTTCTGGCTGCGAAAGGCGCGAACACCAGCATCCAGAGAGCCGTTGCCGGATCGCCGCCACAGCCGCAACCGCCCTCGATTTCTGTTTCGTCAACCGAGCCCGCGTCAGGCTGCGTGCCCGCGTCCCAGCTCGTACCCCCGTCCGAATCTTCCGGCAGATCCACGGCGACCTCCGCCGAATAATTCGACAGATTGCCGCTGGTGTCGGCGGCCACCGCGGAGAAATAGACGCGCTGGCCCCCGGGCAGATCCTCGAGATTCGCCGTTAAAACCGTGCCCACGTTGCGCTGGCCTGCGTACTGAAAGCTGCCGTCGCCCGGATGCACCACGCTGGCGGGTCGCTGCGTGGGGCCATAGAAGAGAAGGTAGTGGCTGATGGTCTCGGGCTGGTTGTCCACGTCGAGCACCACCGCGTCCCAACTTGCCTCCACCTCGGCCGCGTGGAGTTCGGCGCTTGCGCCCAAAATGAGCAAGAACAGCATCAGGATATAGGAGTTACGCCACATTGAATCAGGATAAACCGACAAGGGGAGTCGGGTCAATTCGGCAGGGTCTATTCGACTGGGTCTATTCGACTGGGGGTTGCGAATTTGCCTGGTTCAGTGTTTGGGTTGTAATATGCGTGACGAATAGAAACCAGGCATGAGGGACATTCCCGTTTGCGGGGAGGAGAAAACCATGAAGAGTCTAAATAAATTTTGTTTGTTGCTGTCGATCTTGCTGGCTTTGGGCCTGTCGTTCGGCGCTTGTTCGGGCGATGACGCCGATCCCGGCACCGACGGTGGCACGGACGCCGGCCTGGAAGACGGCGCTGCTGGGACTGACGAGAACGTGGTCGTGGACGACGAATTGAGCTGGCTTGCGCCCACTTACTTGGATACGACCGAGGAAACCGTGGGCAGCGTGGCCTTGGCCGTGCACGCCGGTGGTGAATACGAAGCCGCCTGGAACGAAAGCCAGGCCGACGGCGACGAGTTGATCATGGGCCGCAGTTACGACGGCACGGACTGGAACAATCCCGTGGCAATCACCCTGCCGGTTTTTTCCTGTGACGAGCCGGTGGTGGGTTTTGGCTCGGGGGGTCGGGCGGTGTTGCTTTATGTGCAGGCCGGGGTCGGCGGCATGTCGGTATTCGGCAACAGTTCCGATGGGCAGGATGCCTGGGGCGAAGTCGTCGAGTTGCAGAGCGAGCCCAACAGGATCCCCGGGGCATTGGACATGGGTGGCCCGGTCGGCGTGTGGAACCTCGGCGGGACCGGGGGCGTCGATGTCTGGTCCGTGGCTCACGCGGGCGCAAACTGGACCACGGCCGTGTTGGTGGGTGCTTCAAGCATGGACGGTGACCACCCGCGGGTAGCGGCAAACAATGGTGGGGACGGCATGGCCGTTTGGTCCACGGGAACCGAGATCTGGGCTGCAAAAGTCAACAACGGAGATCAGTGGGACACGCCGGTGGCCATCCAGACGGGCTCGGTCGAAGTCATGGATGCAGAGGTGGCCGTGGACACGGACGGCAATGCCGTGGCCGTCTGGCGTTGGGCTGGTTCAGGGAGCTATTATATTAAGGCGGCCACCTACACGCCCGAGGGTGGCTGGGGCGAGTCAGAACGCATCTCCACCGGCGGTCGAGCTGCCGGCTCCGAGCCCGTGGTCGCCATGGATGCCTCGGGGCGAGCCATGGTCGCCTGGGATGAGAACGACGGAGGGAGTCGTTGGATCTTCGCCTCTCGCTTCATTCCTGGTAGCGGTTGGTCCAGCCCCTACTCCATCAGTCGAGAGGCCAAAGATGCAAACGATCCGGCCATCAGTATGAACTCCAACGGCAAAGTCGTGGTGGTTTGGGAGCAAGAAGTGGGCGATACCGTCGACGTTTGGTCCGCTCGCTATTTGCCCGAGCCCGGTGGCTGGATGCCCGCCGAACCCATTTACACGGACGATGGCTGGGATGCTCACACCCCCAAGGTGGCCCTGGACGAGGCCGGTCAAGGCGTGGCCGTTTGGAATGTGAATGGTCCGGAGACCACCTTCGGCGTGATGGCGGCTGCTCTTCAGTAGGTTGCGCGTAGATTTCATTCCTGCCTCGGCTTGACTCGAAGCCTCCCTGGCTGCGACAATGTTGTATTGAATTCCCCTCGCAAGGAGCCGAGAGGCATGCGTATGCGACATTGGATGATATCGAGTTTGTTGGTTCTGGTCTTCAGTCTGCCGAGCACAGCCGGGGCCCATTTTTGTAATAATATCTACGACTCGCCGGGGCGCATCGTGGTCAAGCCCGAACGCTCCACCATCGACGTGCAGCAGGGCCAGACCGCCGACCTTCGGGTTTTTGTTCGCAATAACTTTCCCTATCTCCTTTCTGACTTGCAGATGCAGGCCACCAACACCGGCGATTTCTCGGTCACGGTTTTGCCGTCCTCTTATCCCGTGGTGCAGCCCGGCCAGGAAGTCATCTTCACCTTTCAGATCACACGCGACGCGGGCACGGGCAATGATTTGCGGGACTTAGGGCTTCAGATCCGCATGTTTCAAAACCACTCGGGGCATTCTTCCAATGTTAAGGTCTGGCGGGATTACACGGCCGACGCGAGCAGCAACGCTTGGCTCGACGATCCGGCTATCCCGGCCGACGATCCCACGGACGGCGAAGTGCGCGGCCTCATGACCGGCGGCCAGGCCCAGCAGATGAACGCGGCGACCCTGGCCAGACTGCATGACGAATTGGACGGCATGGGCAGACTGTTGGAGCTTTTCGGTCGCCCGCGCCTGAATTCGGATTCCAACGGCGGTTATGGCGGCAGCGATTGGTGGGCACCATACCGAAACATGAGCGGCAACAAGTATGACTATCAGCTCTATCGGGCCGGCGGCGAGATGGCCATGCGGCGTTTCGACGGCTTTTCCGATCCGACTTTGGCCACGGTGCGAGCCGGCATGATGGTGGCCATGAACGATCCGGATCCGGACTACCGGGGGACGGCCGCCTTGTTCGCGGCTTACCTGGGAGACGACGCGACCATCCGTGCGCGCATCGAACTCATGGAGGGGGCCGACACCTGCACCAGCGATTCCGACGCATGTTCGCATTATACCTGGACCCCTTCCGATGAGGCCAGGTCGATGGCCAGGGCGGCGCTATTGCTTTTGGGTGACAGTCAGCATGATGCGGCGGTGCGCACGGCACTTTCCAGCGGCAACGCCATGACCCAGGCTGTGGCCGCCGCGGCTTTGGGCATCCTGGGCGAGGATGATCCGGTCACCAACGTGCTCATTCCCTTGGGGGCCGACGACTGGGGCTATATGACCTTGTGCGCCCCGATCCTTTTGCGGCTGGTGGTTTATGATCGGCGTGGTCCCGCCCAGAACGCCATGGTGAGTTTTTACGGCGAGGTCTCGGACGACGACACGCCCCCCAGGGCTCCGGAAAATTTGAGTGTGCGCGCGGCCAACTGATTTTTTTCTTCGAATACATCGATCCATTTCAAAAATTATAGGGAGATCATCATGAGCAAGAAGCTGAGCATCCTTTTGGCCTGTCTGTTGGCAATGTCCCTGGTGGCCTTTGTTGGCTGTGGTTCCTCCGATGATCCCGATCCGGAGAAAAAGCTGGAAGATTACATTCCCGCCACGGGCGACATCTCCGGCTGGACCGAAGACATCGGCCATGGAGAGGTCGGAGTCGAGGCGGCTTATACCCAGGACGATGGGGAAATGCTCATCGACGGCGCTTTGGATCCCTTCGTGGACACGGGCAAATGGGCGGCCCTGGCCATCGAATACTACGTCAACGGGGAGACCACCATTCAGTTGAGTGTCTTCGAGATGACCGACACCGCGGGCGTGTCAGAGGTCTACGCATACCTGGCCACTCACCCGGAGGGCATCAACTGGACCGACACCACCCTGGGCGAGCAAGGTCGCATCGCCGAGATGGCCACCAATTGGCTCATTCAAACGACCAAGGGCAAATACTTTGTCGAGACCGTCACCATGCCGCGCTCGCCGGACACCGAGCAGCCGGCCAAGGATTTCGCCAGCGCGGTGCTGGCGCTTCTGCCCTGAAACCCTGAGGTCTTTTGAACCCATCCCGTCAGATCACAGCCCGGGCGATGTTCGGTCTGTTGTGCTGCGCCTTGAGCTCATGGCTTCCAGGCTGCGAGGAATCGCGGCGACCGGTGGTGGTTTTTCACGCCGCCAGTTTGTCCAAGACCCTGGGGCAAATCGAACAAGGTTTTGAGATCAAGTATCCGAAGCTGGACCTGCGCTTAGAGCCCAGCGGCTCTCAGGTGGCTGCTCGCAAGGTGGCTGAGCTGAAGCGCCGGGCGGATCTTGTGCTGGTGGCCGATTGGCGGGTTATCGAAGACATCATGCGACCCGAGTACGCCCGTTTTAATTTGCGATTCGCCGCCAATGAGCTGGTCCTGGCCTACGGGGAGCACAGCCCGCGCACGGCCGAGATCGATGCCAAGAACTGGCCGAAAATTCTGGCGCAAAAAAACGTCCGCCTGGGTCGTGCCGGCGAGCACACGGCGCCCTTGGGTTTTCAAACCCTGATGCTATGGCAACTGGAGGAGATGGAGCGGGGCGCTGATGCCGTGGGTGGGCCTGATTTGGCCGGACGCCTGGCGGCTCATTGCGACCCCGCGCACGTGGTGCCGGACATCGGTGAGTTGGTCAGCCTGTTGGAAAGTCGGGTCATCGATTATGCTTTCGTCTTTCGCTCCATGGCCGAAGAGCATCGGCTCAAGGTGCTCCGCCTGGATTCGGCCATCAATTTGGCGGACCCGAAGCAAGAGGCCGGTTACGCCCGTGCCCAAGTCAAGGTGAACATGCGAAGCGGCCACGAAGCGGTGACCGTCCGGGGCGCGCCCATTCTGTATGGCCTTACCGTGCCGCCAGATGCGCCTCATCGCAAAGATGCCTTGACCGCGGCTCGCTACTTGTTGGGGCCCGAGGCGCGGCGGGTTTTTGTTCAGGCAGGATACAAGCCATTGAAGCCCAGCCCGGCAAGCCCGGAGGATCTCGTGCCGCCTGAGTTGTCAGCCGCAAGCGAGCCACCCTGATGGCTCGTTGGCTCGCCGTATCCGGCATGGTGATGGGCCTTGCTCTGTGGCACGGCCTGCTTTTGCTGTTTGGCTCGGACATGGTGCCGCCCATCACCAACGGGCTTATGTTCGTGGCCAACCTCTACGTTATGTTTTGTGGCTATTTGGTTTTGCGCGATCGGGGCTTTTCGGGCGTCTTGGGTTTCGTTGCGGGTTATCTGGTCCTGTTTGCCCTGTTGGTGCTGGGCCTCGAGCGAGTGAGTTTGTTTCTCCTGCTTGTTCTCCTCTACGCTTCTGTTTTCCGAGTGGGCCTTTTGCTGGGGCTCTTCGCCCTTTTTGTTCTGAGCTATGTGGTTTTCCAACCCTACGCTTTCGAAACCTTCGCGCCCTTGGCCGCCGGCTTCTCGGTTTTCTGGTGGCTCAAAAAACAGGGCGCCTCGCGCTTTCTTCTAAGCTGTTTAGCCGTGGGGCTTTTCTCCTTGATGGCGGTTCTTTTGCCCTTGCTGCACCTCATCATTCAAGATACCGCCCAGACCATGTGGGCGGCCTTCACGCGCGCCGATGTGCAAAGCGCCCTGGGGGTGAGCCTGCTCTCTTCCTCCATCGCCACGGTTTTGGTGGCCTTGGGGGGCATTCCTTTGGCCTACGCCATGGCTCGCAGCCGTTTTCGTGGACAGGGTGTTGTTGAGGCGCTTATCGATTTGCCCATCCTGGTGCCTCAAAGCGTGGTGGGCATCGCTTTGTTGATCATGCTGGGACCCGGCAGTCCCTTGGGGCAGGCACTGGAAGAAGCCGGGCTGGGGGTGGCCGGACGTTTTGCGGGCATCGTGACGGCCCAGGTTTTTGTGGCCTTCCCTTTCCTGGTCAAGACCGCGCTGACCGCCTTTGAGGCCGTGCCTCTGCATTTTGAAGACGTGTCCCGGACCTTGGGCGCCAAACCCGCGGTGACTTTTTGGCGGGTGGCATTGCCCATGGCGTCTCGGGGCGTGGCCACCGGTTGCATTTTGGCCTGGGCGCGGGCGGTGAGTGAGTTCGGTGCCATCGTGCTTTTTGCGCCCAACCCCTTGAGCGGCCCGGTGCTGGTGCACACTGAGTTTCTGAAAGCAGGCGCGGCCGAAAGTCGCCCCATCGCCTCCTTGTTGCTGATGGTTTGTCTGTGGATTTTTGTGCTCTTGCAGATTGGTCGGGCTTGGTTGCCCGCACCGTTTCGGACTCGCGCGGGTGGGGCATGAGTCTTGGGCTTCAGGGAATCAGCCATCGCTTCGGCGATTTCAAGCTGGGTGAGCTGAGTATTGAAGTGGGCGCGGGTCGCTACTGCGTACTTTTGGGCCCTTCCGGATCGGGCAAGTCGCTTCTGCTCAAATGCGCGGCCGGGCTCATCCGGCCCACGCGTGGTCGGGTTTGGATGGAGGGCGAGGACGTAAGCCAGGTCGAGCCCGAGTCGCGTCGTGTGGGCTACGTGTTTCAGGATTCCTCTTTATTCCCTCACCTGAATGTGCGCGCCAACGTGGCCTATGGTTTGGTGGCGCAAAAGATGAAGGCCGAAGCCCGCGAGGCCCGTCTGAATGAGTTGGGGCCCGGTCTTGGCATCGACAAACTTTGGCTGCGGAGGCCCGCGTCCTTGTCCGGTGGAGAGGCGCAGCGGGTGGCCCTGGCCCGGGCCTTGGCCGTTCGGCCCCGCTTGCTCTTGTTGGATGAGCCCATGAGCCAGGTGGACCGCGCGGCCCGAGAAGGGCTGCAAGAGCAACTCAAGCGCCTGCATGCCGAACTGGGTTTGTGCGTACTGCACGTAACCCATGATCGAGATGAAGCGCGCGCCTTGGGCCAAGACTGCGTGGTCATGCTGGGTGGGCAGGTCATCCAAAGCGGGCCCACGAATGAGGTTTTCGAGCAGCCGGCTTGCGCCTTCGTGGCCAGGTTTTTGGGCGTGGGCCGAGAGGGTGTGGCCGAAGTGGATTGCTCTGAGATTTGTCTGGCGGGCACGGGTCGCTGTGATCGGAAGGAGGCTTAGTTCTCAATGGAAGCCAACTTCTTGCCGGTGTGGAAGACCATGGACACCCCATTGGTCTCCTTAGACGAAAGTCACGTGGAGCTGTTCAGCGTGCTGGTGCTCTTCGGTCTGTCCCTGGTGGCCATGCTGGTTCGTCGCCACCGTCAGCCTATGCGCCACCTGGTGCAGCTCGTGGCGCTGCTGGTTTTCTTTTACGTGGTCTACTCTTGTCTGGGTGTTTTCGGCATGATCCGCAACACCCTCCACGGCGTGGGGCTAATCGGCGCAGTGTTTACCGAGTCCTTTTTCTGGATGAGTTTGCCGCTGGTGGTTTTTGCTTTCACCATCATCAGTGGGCCGTATTTCTGCGGGTGGATTTGTCCAACGGGTTTCTTTCAAGAGCTGGCGGCCATGCTGCGCGAGCAAGTCTTTCGCTTGGTTCGTCGCCTGCCCTTCGGGCCGAGTTTGCTCAAGCCCGGTCCGGTCAAGTTGGTCCTGGTGGCCGTTTTCTTTGTGGGTTTTATGGCCACGGTATTCGCCCTGGGCAACACCAAGCGTTTCTACGTGGAAGACTCCAGTTTGTACTGGGCGGGAGCGCTGATTCTTTTGACCTTTATGGTCATGGCCGGCTGGGCCAAGGATCGGGCCATTCGCGCCCTGAGGGGTTTGAGCCTGGCGATCATCATGGGCTCGGCATTTTTAAAGAGCGCCATCATTTCGCCCATGCATTTTGCCTTCGCCGATGTCCGCGATCCCGCCTCGGCTTTGACCACCTTGGTTTTGGTGGTGGCCAGTCTGTTCGTCAGCCGGGCATGGTGTCGTTACGCCTGCCCCTGGGGCTATTTGATGGGCAAGCTGCATGGCCTGAGTCGCTTGCGAGTCGAGGCCGATTCCAGTTGCACGGCCTGCGGCGCATGCAATCTCGTCTGCCGGGTGGACGCCATCGTCAATGGCCAGGTCCGCCTTGCGGAATGCCAGTTCTGTTTGGCTTGCGTGGACATCTGTCCCTCGGGCTCCATTTCGGTCGTGGATCTTTGGCGCCGACAGGCGCAAGAAGCCGAGGAACGCAAGTCGAGCCCAAAGTCGAACATCGATGCCTCGGAGGCACCCGGTGAGGGCTAAGCCCACCGTATTCCTGACAACGCTGGCCCTGCTGCTCTTTGGCTCATTGGCGGAGCTTCAAGCCCAGACTTGCGCGCCCTTTACGAATACCGTCTGCACGGGAGATTGGCCCATGGCACGTCGGAATGCCGCCAATCGGGCATGGGCGATTTTGGACTCCGAGCCCGCCCGCCCGGTTCGGCCCTGGTCCATGTCCTTAGAGCCCCACCCCTGGCCACAGCAGACAGGACAGGTGGTTTGGAGCAGTCCGGCCCTGGGCCTGGTGGAGGGTCGACCGGTTTTGGCGGCAGGCTCCTACGACAAGCGACTGTACCTGCTTGACGCGGGCACGGGCGAAAAGCTTTGGCACTACACCACGGGTGCGGGCATTCACGCGCCGCCGCTCATTTGGCGGGATCCAGTTGAAGGCAAGACCTGGATTTATGTCAGCTCCAGCGATCGAAGCCTTTACGGTTTGGACGCCGTCACGGGTGAGCGGCGATTCAGTCGCAGCCTCGAGGGCTACATGCCGACTTTGGGCGGGGCCCGCTTGTCGGCACCCTGTCTTGGCTTGGTCAACAAAGAGCCGGCCTTGCTCGTGGGTCACTGGGTTTGGGACAAGAGCTTCGCCAACCAGAAGCAGCAGGGCGCGATGAGCGCCGTCAGTGCCCGGAGCGGGGCTGTGCTCTGGCGTAGTGACTTTTTGGACCATCGGGTTGGGGACCCTGTCTTCGTGCATACGGAAGCCGGGGGTCGTGTTTTCGTGGCCAGTGAAGACGGCAACCTGCGTTGCCTGGACGCGGACACGGGCCGAGTGCTGTGGACCCATCGCGAGACGGAGCGCATCATGGCGGCGCCGGCCTTGTGGCAAGACGGCCCGCGCGGGCCCTGGCGGGTTTACGTGAGTTCTCATTTCGGCAAGTTGCGCTGTCTGGACGCGAAGGATGGGCGCGTCCTCTGGGCCTACAAATCCGGCAATTGGTTGACCGGGGCGGCGGCCGTCCTCGAAGTGGAAGGTCGGACCCTGGTGGTCTTCGGCGGCTACGATCAAAAAATGGTGGGCCTCGACGCGCGAAGTGGCAAGCGACTTTGGAGTCACGCCGCCTTGGGGCCTGTTTACTCGGCCCCCAGCTTCATCCCGCGCGAATTCGATCCGCTGGCCATCTTCGCCGGTTGGGATCACCAACTCCACGGTATGAGTGCGGAAGACGGCACGGGCCTGTGGACTTTTTACACGGGCGAGCCCTTGTGGAGTGGCCTGGTCTTGGGCGATAGCAATTGGGCCTCGCCGGTTGCGGCCAGGGTTTCCGGCCGCTGGATGATCTATCACGGCTCTTACGACGGCAAACTCTACGCCATCGCCCTGAGCCAGGCAGCCTTGGGCGAAGGCTCACCCCCCTGGTCCCACTTTCGCTTCTGGCTCACCATGAGCCTGGCCCTGCTGGCCGTCGCCTTCCTGGCCCGTCGTTTGTCCAAATGAGAGAGGGGGACGTTGTTGCGTTATTCTCGTTATTCTTCGAATAACGAGAATAACGCAACAACGTCCCCCTCCTTACTCAATCGTTTCGATGAAGGCTTGAAGGCGATTGCCGAGACCTTCGAGGCTTGAGTTTTGGAATTCGGTGTGTAAGGCGAGCCATCCGAGGCCTTGTTTTTTGACCTGCGCGGCGATGGCCAGGCTGTCTATGTCGAAGCCCGCGCAGAGGCGCAGGTTGTGGTGCAATACACCTTGAACTTCGTATTGGCGGCTTAGGAGGGCGATGCGCTCCAGTCGATCTTCGTTTTCGGCGAAGCAGGGACAGGTGCAGGGCAGCAGCGTGCGCTCGGCGGAGGCGCGGATGAGGCCGTTTTTGGTTTGTTCGTCCACCACCACCGGATGATGTAGCCGGTTTGTGCCGGAGCAAGTCTCGTCCGCCACCACGTCCGCGCCCGCGTCTAAGACGGCGGTGAGCAGGGAGAAATCAGGCCAGAGAATCGGCGCGCCGGTCAGCAAGAGGCGAGCGCGAGGTTTGACCGGCAGATCGGCGTCGTTTCGATTGGCCAGTTCACGCACCAGGGCTTCGACTTGTTCGCACCACCAGAGGGGGTCGGCTCGAAAGCTGGCCAGCATGACCAGGAAGGCGTCGGCTCCGTGGAGGGGCGGGTGGGCTCGGGTGCGCAATTCGTTCAGGGCGCGCAGGGCCCGGGTGCGGCGCTGGAGCAAGGCCACCGAGTCGGCCAGGGCAGTGCGTTTGATGCGCTTGCCGGACAAGCGTTCCATTTCCTGGATCAGTCGCTCCATCTGCTCGCGCCACCAGCGTGAAACATCATCACCACGTTTGCGGGGCGGCAACTCCAGCGAAAGGACTCGTGGCTTGTCCCCGCGGCGCTGCATCCAGTTGACGAGTTTTCGTTTGCCGTCGCAGGCGTTTGGGATGACGAGCAGATCGACCTCGGGCAGGCAGGCGTTTGCTTCTGTCGCGGATCGCCCCGTGGTGCCTTCTTGCATACCTGACACACCTGGAAGTCCCGGCACACCTGGAGGTCTCGGCGGTTGGGGGATCAAGGCCGCCGCGGTTTTGACGGCGCAACAGAGATCCACCGGCAGGCCATCTGCCTCGGATTCGGGTGCCAAGGGGTAAGCATTGTCTAAACGCAGGGGAACGCAGCCCGCGGCCAAGATCAGTTCTTCGGGCAAAAAGTTGCATAGTTGGCCCACCCGAGGTCGGGGATCGCCGTCTTTGTCGACGCGACCCGCGCCCTTGCGAAAGAGGGCGTCGAAGGGTTGCATGGCCGGGGCACGACCGGGTATGGCCGCCAGGGCGTCAAGCTGGGCAAGTTCCAGTCGACTGCATGCTTGTTGGGCTGCCTTGATGTTCATGTCAGGAGCCGACCACTTTCTTGCCCAGCCACTCGAAGCGCAGGCAGTCCTCTTCGGGGCAGGCCTCCACGCAGCGCAGGCAGAGGTGGCATTCGAAGCTGGTTACCGTGCCGCGACCTCGGGCTTCGTAAACCCGCTGGACATCCAAAGGGCAGACTCGGGCGCAGGACCCGCAGCGAGTGCAGCGGCTGCCGTCTTTGACCAGGCTCACGAGACCACTGCGGTTGAAGCCGGCGCTCAGGCCGCCGATGGGACAAAGCCGGCACCAAAAGCGGCGTATGAAGAGGCCCACGAAAAACGAGGCGAAGGCCAAAAATCCGAGACTTGTGAAGATCACCCCGGCCGGGTTTTTCAGGTTGGTCCAGCAGACCGCGTCGAAAGTAAAAAATGGCGCGAAGATGCGCGCCGGGCAGATCTGGCAAAAAGGATCGACGGTGTCGGTGCGAAAGCCCTCCAGTCCATCGAAGCTCGACGCCCAGGCAATCCCCAGAGCAGCGAGTAGCAGGACATACTTGGTCCAGACCAGGCCCTCACGCCAACCACGACTCAGGCGGCGCTGGGGCAGGCCCAGCTTTTCTCGCAATTTGGTGAAGAGATCGCTGATGAGCCCCAAGGGGCAAGCCCAGCCGCACCAAAGGCGACCGCCCAGCAACATGAAGAGCAAGAGCAGCAAGCCCGTGCCCAGCCAGGTCTCGATGGGTTTGCGCCATTGCAAGGCGTCGGTCAAAAAATACAAACTGCAACCGCGGCAAAGGCCTTCTTTTTGATAGATGCAGGTTGTGTTGGGCAGCACCACCGGGCTCGCGCTGTCGGCCAGCTTGACCAGATCCAAGGCCTTCCCCTGAATCGTGGGGTGCTGGGCTTGGTTTTCCGCGAGCGCGTTCACGAAAAAGCCGCCATAAAGAAGCAAGCCGAAGAAAAAGAACTGCACGTAAAGGCGCAATCTCGAGATGGCACCCGGGCCGAAGGCTTGCTTCTTGCTCACGGCAGAGGTCCTTTTACTTCGCGCGGCGCTTGAGCCAGGCGCCCAGAATCAACAAGCCGATGACGGGCAGCAGGCCCAGCATGGCCAGAATCCATCCGCGTTTTCGACCGGCGTCGCCCTCGACCCTGAGCACACCCACGTCGATCCAGCCATCCCGGGCAGCCGGCGGTACCGCGCCGGGCAGTGCGTCCACCAACATGCGGAATCGGCTGAGCTTGGGATGCCCTTCGGCGGAAAGAGTTACCAGGATGGGGAAGCGAGTTTCTGGCGTGTCGGCTTGTCGTCTGACCGTGATCTCAAAAAGGCAGCGATCGGAAGGATGGCAATGGGCGATGGTCTTGGGCTTCACCGATACTTCACAGCGTTCCGTTTTTATATCCAAGGTCAGCTTGTCCAGCTCCATCACCTGCATGTTGCGCACGGTCAGCTCAAAGCGGCTTTCTTCCGCGTCGCCCAAGCGAACCATGTCCACGCTGGGCATGACGCTCACCAGCTCGCCCAGCAGGAAGAGCACCCCCAGCAAAGAGCCACCGCTCATGGGCGGCCTCGTTTTGTTGGATGGCAGGTCATTCTTGTTCCGGTGCCACCATGTCCAAGGGCGTACGGCCGGCATGGTCACGAGCCAGGGCGTCCGCCCCCGCTCGCATGAGAGGCTCGGCCACAAAGGAAGATCGGGCCAGGTGAAGCGGCGTCATGCCCTGCTTGTCGCGGGCTTCCAGATTGGCGCCGGCTTTCAATAGTTGCTCGACCACGAAAGCGTTCTCGGCCTCGTGCAGGGCCGTGCAGCCATAAACGTTTTTTGCCTCGATGTTGGCCCCTTCCCGGATTAACCAGGCCAGCGCCTGATCGCGACCGGTCAGCGAGGCCCAATGCAAAGGCGTCATGTCGTTTCGGGCCTTGGCCTCCAGGTTCGCGCCGGCTGCGTGCAGGGCCTCGGCGACTTTCAATCGATCCATCAAAAGGGCCGTGTGCAAAGGCGAAAAATTATAGCGATTTTTGGCCTGAAGTTCGGCCCCGGCCTTCAAGAGTACCGTGACCACTTCCACCTTGCGGGCCAAGTGCAAGGGCGTGAGCAGTCGCTGATCACGGGCATTCGGCGCGGCCCCCGCCGTGAGTAGAATTTGAGCCACTTTGGCCGAGGCCGCCAGATGCAAGGGGGTAAGGCCCAGCGTATCGACGGCCTTGGGATCGGCACCCTCGGCCAGGGCGGCTTCAAGACCCGAGAGATCGTTTATCAGGGCGGCGCGATGCAGGGCGCTCATGGCCTCGATGGATGGAGAGCCATGCAAGCGACTGACCTCGGGCCAGGGGTCTTGGCAGGCCGAGACCCCGAGGGTCAGAGAAAGCAAAATGGTCACCAGGCGAAACATGGGCACATCTTGCCGAGGTCTCCAGGCCTCGTCAAGGAGGGCGTCTGTTTGCGCTTCCTTCTGTTATGGGTAAGATTGTGGAAACGCGCCGAGGAGAAAACTATGAAGACCCCCGTTTTGATGGTGATCGCTTGTTTGTTTATGCCGACCCTGGCCATGGCCCAGGCACCAGCCTGGATGCCGGTGCAGGCCTATTTGGCCGACGCCGAGGGCAGTCCCTTGACCGGCGAGCATGACATTATTTTGACCCTCTATGGCACCGACGTGGGCGGGCAGGCTTTGCTTGCCGAGACCCAGACGGTCTTGTTGGAGGAAGGGCTAGCCACCTTATTCTTGGGCAGCAACCAGCCTCTGGACTTGAGCCTCTTTGCGAACAACATCGAGTTGTTCCTGGGCATCGCGGTCGACGAGGATCCCGAGATGACCCCGCGTTTTCCCCTCGGCACCGTACCCTTCGCCGCCTTCGCCGAGCAGGCGGGCAATGCCCTGTCCTTAGACGGCCGCGCGGCGGACGAGTTTTTGTTGGCTGCCGATAACGCCGATATCCTGGCGGCCATGAGCTGTGCTGAAGGTCAGGTGGCCAAGGCGAGCGCCACGGGCTGGATCTGCGCCGATGACCTCAACACGGACTCCGGGGGTGACATCACCGAGGTGAATGCCGGCGACGGTCTTCTCGGCGGCGGGGTCAACGGTCCGGTGACATTGGCCGTGGAGTTCGGCGACTCGGGCGTTTTGACTTCGGTGGCTCGCAGTGACCACGATCACGCCCTGGCTTACGCCGCCATCGGGCACGATCATGAGGCGACCTATGTCGATGAGGGACAGGCGGACAGCATCACCTCGGCGATGATCACGGATGGGGAAGTCAGCTCCGCCGACATCGCCGAAGGCACTATCGTAGGCTCTGACCTCGACCCGGCCACCACCCTCACCGCGGCCGCCTTTGAATACCAGACCCCGCAAATCCGCTATCTCTCCTTGGCCGGGGGGACCTGCATCAAGAATCTTCCGGCGACCAACGAGATGTTCAGCTGCCAACTGGGGGCGAACAACACGGTCTTTTGGCCCGTGGATCTCCCGCTCGGTGCCAACATCACCGGTTTCCGTGGTCATTTCTTTTCGAACACCGGCACGATCGCTTGCAACCTTCGTAGAGGAAGCACGGCCTCGGGCACCTCGCTTGCGCAGATAGTCACCACGCTCAATGGGAATTGGCATTGGTCGCCCGAGGTGGCCCTGAATCATACGGTCGACACGATCGACAACGCCTATGGCGTCGAATGCAGAAGCAACGGGCTCAGTACGGAGCAGCCGGTGAGCATGCTGCAAATTCGCTACACCGTCCCCGGTCCATAACTCAGTCCGTAGTTTCGGATAGATTGACTCCATGGAACTGGCCCCGTTCTTTGTGCTATCATCGCTCAACGGGGCCGGCCCGGACGACTAGACCATGACGAAAAACAAGACCCCACCCAAGCTCAAACTCGATTCCATCAACCGACGTGGATTTATACGCCAGGTTGCCGGGGGCGCGGCCTTGCTTGCCGCGGCCGGTTGTTTACCCCACGTGGACGGCGAATGGGAGCATTGTGGCGGCGACGGCGATTGTCAGGGGGAGGTGCCTGAAGTGCCCAGCCCCCGCTCCAATTTGGTGGTGGAGGTGCGGGACGATTTGGCGGTCAACACGGAAACCCTTGAAGTGGATGCTTCCCGGGTGGACGCCATGGTGCGTGCCGGTCTTTTGGCTTTGACCGGTGCCTCCGATATGGCGGGGGCCTGGGCCGAGATCATCCCGGAGCGGCAGGCGGGAGAACGTGTTGGTTTCAAGGTCAACTGCTTGAATTCCTGGGTGCCCACTCGGCCCGAACTGGTGGTCTCCTTGCTCGACGGCCTTCGAGAGGCCGGAGCCGACGCCGCGGATCTTTTCGTCTGGGATCGCACGGAGCGCGAACTTGAGCAATGTGGGTTCTCTGTCGAAAGCATGGGCGCGGATTGCCTGGGCACCTTCGTGAGCGGCACGGACAAAAGCGGACCCGGCTACGAATGCGAGTCTTGTTGCCTGACGGAACGCAATATCTATTGGACCAAATTGTTGACCCAAGAGACCGATCATTTGATCAACGTGGCGGTGATGAAAAACCACCTGGCCGCGGGTTTCACCGGCGTTTTGAAAAATCACTATGGTTCGTTTTCGAGGCCCGGCGACTTTCACGAGAACTGCGGCGAGCACATCGCCCGGCTCAACGCCCTGCCCGCCATCACCGGCGTTTCTCGTTTGTTCGTGATGGACGCGCTCATCGGCGTTTGCAATGGGGACACGGACAAGCCGCCGGATTGCATCCCCAAGCGCATGTTCTTTTCCTTCGATCCCGTGGCCATCGACCGGCGGGGCTTATTATTAAGAGACGAAATGCGCCAAGCGGTCTACGAACTCGGGCCGGGCGCTCCCGCGGACTACCTGAACCTCGCCACCGAACTGGGCATCGGCGCGGCAGACTACGAATTACAACTCATCGATCTCACCTGAGTCGAATGATAAAAAATATTAGAAAGGGAGAATTTATGAAGGCACGGTGTTTGGTTATGTTCGGGTTTTTGTTGGGTCTGGTTTTGGTCTTGTCCGCTTGCAGTGATGACGGAGCGCCGACCGGGGCCTGCGATGACGGAAGCAAGAGTCAGAACGAAAGCGACGTGGACTGCGGTGGTGTTTGCGGGGCCTGTCCGGCCGGCAAGGCCTGCGGAGCGGATGGGGACTGTGAAAGCGGTAGCTGCGTCGACAGCGTTTGTCAGGAATCCGAGACTTCGCCGAAGCTGCCGAGTCACGTCAAGCAGACGGCCGGCGGGGGCAGCGCCACTTCGCCCAACTTCCAGGCCAAGGTCCGGGTGGGGGCACCCTTGCCCGCGGGCACAAGCTCCGGCTCCGGTAAAGAGATCAGCGGCAGCAGCCCAGCGTCACCCTGATGTCTTGGGACCATGAAAAAGCAAAAACACAAACACAAACGAAGCGCATAAGGGAAATCATGAAAATCACAAAACTGATCGCCATTTTTTGTTTTCTTGTTCCAAGTTCGGCCTTTGCCCAGGCACCGGCCTGGATGCCGGTGCAGGCCTATCTGGCCGACGCCGAAGGCGCGCCCCTGAGCGGCGAGCATGACATCGGTCTGACTCTTTATGACGCCGATGGGCAGGTCTTGTTTGCTGAGACCCAGACCGTGCTTTTGGATGAAGGTTTGGCGACGCTTTATCTGGGTGCCAATCAGACCCTGGACCTGGCCTTGTTTGCCGCTAACCAAGAGGTCTCTTTGGGCATCGCCGTGGACGACGATCCGGAGATGAGCCCGCGCTTCACCCTGGGCACGGTGCCCTTCGCCGCCTTCGCCCAGCATGCGGCCAGCGCCGACTCCCTGGGTGAGCACAGCGCCGAAGACTTTTTGCTGGCGGCCGACGACGCTGACACCCTGGCGGGACTGACCTGCGCCGAGGGCCAGGTGGCCAAGGCCGGCACCGAGGGCTGGATCTGCTCCGACGACGCGCCGAGGGCCAGGTGGCCAAGGCCGGCACCGAGGGCTGGATCTGCTCCGACGACGTGGATACGGACACGGATGCCTTGGCCGCCCTGAGCTGCGCCGAAGGCCAAGTGCCGAAGGCCAGCGCTGCCGGCTGGGTCTGCGCCGACGACATCAATACCGATATTGACACAGACACCTTGGCCTCGTTGATTTGCGCCGATGATCAGGTGGTCAAGGCCACCGCCACGGGTTGGGTTTGCGCCGACGACATCGACACCGATACCGACACCCTGGCGGCTTTGACTTGTGCGGACGATCAAGTGGCCAAGGCCAGCGCCACGGGTTGGGTTTGCGCCGACGACACAGACATCGATACCGACACCCTGGCGGCCCTGATTTGCGCCGATGATCAAGTGGTCAAGGCCAGCGCCACGGGTTGGGTTTGCGCCGACGACATCGACACCGATACCGACACCTTCGCGGCTTTGACCTGCGCCGATGGCGAAGTGCCCAAGGCGAGCGCTACCGGTTGGCTCTGCGGCACGGACATCAATACGGATTCCGGTGGCGACATCACAGGGGTGAACTCCGGTAGCGGCTTGACGGGTGGCGGGATGACCGGTGTTGTAACTCTCTCGGCGAATTTTGCCGGCACGGGCAGCGCGACCACCGTGGCCCGAAGCGATCACAACCACGACACAGCCTACGTCAACGAGGGACAGGTGGACAGCATCACCTCCGCGATGATCAGGGACAGCCAGGTTAGCAGTGCGGACATCGCCACCGACGCCGTCGGCACCTCGGAAATCCTCAATGGCACAATCCTCGGCACGGACATCAATCCGGCCACGACCATCACCGCCGCCGGCTACAACTACGAGTCCGCCCAAACCCGCTATCACTCGATCGCTGGTTGCTCTTGCCGCCTAAAAAATCTTGAGATGCGTGCTAGCAACGAAGCATTGTGGACGGTCGATTTACCCAATGGTGCCACCATCCGGAACTTCCGGGTCTTTCTCTATGACGGCTCGGGTCAGATCACCTGCTCTCTTCACAGCGGTACCTTCAATAACGGTTTGACCCTCGCGACGGTCGATTCCGTTGATGGCGCTGCTTGGCATTGGACCCCCGAGGCGACCTTGAACACCGTGGTCAACACGGCCACCAACGCCTACGCCGTTAAGTGCATAAGCGACGGCAACTCCTCGGACCAGCCGGTCGGCGCGTTGAGAATCGGCTACACGGTCCCCAGGCCGGATTGATATCTGGTTTTTTCTTGAGCCAGGATCCGCCCTCCCCAAAGATCTGCGATTCCACTTACTTGAGTCGAATGCGAGTCAGGGCGGCCTTGGCGGCTTTGGCGTCGCCGGCGCCGCCGGCCCAGCGCAGGATGGCGCCGTCTGTTTGGAGGGCGCTGAAGCTGTCGTCTGGGGTTTTGCCCATGGCCTTACATAGGCCGTCTTTGCTTTCGGCTTTGATGCTTAGTTTTTTGGCCAGGGCTTGGCAGACAGCAGTTGCCGCCTTGGCTGAGGGATAGACCGCTCGGGTGAGTTGCAGGTCGAATTCGGCACCTGCGTGGGTGGCGCTGACGGCCTTGCCGCCTTTGTCCAAGAGCAGATCGCCTTCTCCGTCGAACCAGAGGGTTTTTGCGGTTTCCGCGTTGGGGAGATAGCGCAAGGAGCCCTTGACGGCACCTTTGGGCAAGAACGCGGTTTCGGTTGGGATTCGGGCTTGGCCGGTTAGTTTTGCAAAGACGACAAGCCCTAAGGCGGTCATGTCTTTGTTGGCTTGCTCGGAGGCCTTTTGGGCGATGACCCGGGCGTAGACCGCGCCGCGGAAAAACGAGAGCATGTTGGGGCCTAAGGCCGCGGGCGTGGTGAATCCTTTTGGGAGGGTGCCCTTGGCGTTCATGGACCAGATGCCGAAGGCGTCTGCTTCCGAGCCCATGCGGTAGATGGCCACGGAGAGCTCGCCACACTTGGCCTTGTAAGTTCGCACGCCCAGATCCTTGAAGCCGTAAGCCAAAAAGACTTCGGCCCCGCCGTTCATGTAGTCGAAGAGCTTGTTGCCCACAAAGTGATCGGCAGCGGCCGCGGCCTTGATGCCCGCCTTGGGCGCGCCTTCGGGCAGCAGGCCCAAAACTTCAGAGGCCGCGAGGGCGGGTGTGTTGAACAGGGCAAGCGCAAGAAGAAGCAAGAGGGTGGCTTTGGGCATGTGGATCTCCTTAGAGGCCCTACCTAATGTCTCGTATGATGCTATCTAGGGCCTCTTATGCTGCGCGGCCATGCCGCGCAGTATCTACAGGGTCAGTTCGACAAAAGCTCCGGCGCTGGGCTTGAGTTTACCCACGCCCAATTTTTGTGCGGCCATCAGATGTTTGATTTGACGGGCCCGGACGCGGCGCTTGTACAGGGGGGCCAGTTCCACGGCGGCTGCATCGACGGCCACCGGGTCAATGCCCGCGAGCAAGGTCTGTCGCTCGATGATCTCGCCCGGCCCGGCCGGGCCGCCCGAGGCCATGATGCTCAGGGCATCCATGATGCTCAAGTCGGTCTTGATCAGGCTTGCCAGGTCGGCGATGGCCTGGTTCATCTCAAAGCGAGAATGGAAGCTCTCTCGATCGAGCACCAGACCCATGTGACCCTTGATGCCGCCGGAAAAACCGGCCGCCATGTGGCTCTTGGCCAGGGGCATGGCGATGTGTACGTCGGCTTCCAGGGCGATTTTGAGGATCTTTGTTTTTTTTAAGACTTTTCCCCGGGCTATTTTTTTCTCCACATAGTGCTTGCCGTCCATGGGCAAAAGCAGGTGGACGTTCAAGCCCTTGCATGCCGCTTCGATTCCGTTCAGCCGTCGGCAAGCCTCCGGGTTGCGCATGGGGTGATCGACGATCATCACTTTTTTCGCGCCGGCCTTGATGGCTTCTTTGGCCGCGGCGACCACCAAACGCGGATCGGTGGTGGCACGACGTTCGGGCGAGGTAGCAAAGCCCATGTTGGGCTTGAGCATGACGGTCTGGCCTTTTTTGACGAAGGCCTTCATGCCGCCCAAAGGTTCCAATAGCTTAATCAGGGCCTTTTGAGGGTCGGCCTTGACGCCAGGGCCCGAAATCTTAACCAACTCAGCCCTGGGGGCGGCTTGTCCTGTTGCCGCATGGCCGCTTATGGCCAGCGCGGCCCCGGCCAAAGCCGTCCGCTTGATGAACTCACGCCGATCATGGGATTGGCTCATGGGGTCTCCTTGTGGGCTCAATGATTATACGAACCTAGCACAGCATTCATTCAGGACCTAGTTGGATGGCCGGGCTCTTGACATGGCTTGGACCCTGCGGCAAGGTCGGCTCGATACGAGGTGATGATGAGTGGAATGCGAAGAATCTTGATGCTCGTCCTGGGCTGCATGTTGTTGACCGGCAGCGCCTGGGCCTACATCGCTCCTCCCGGCTGGTTGATGGACAAGCTTGCGACCAAGCGCAGCCAAACAGGCCTGCGGCGCATCAAGGTGCAGCTTAAGTGCAAGGGAGGTGAAGAGACCTTATATATTAAGGCCGGCGGCAAGGTGCGCCGAGAGCGAGCCGACGGCTCGGTCGAGCTTTGCCTCAGCGGCAAATGCTATGAAAGAGAAAAAGGCCAGAAAAAATACCGGCTTTTGCCCGCCTGGACCTATCTGCGCTACTACTATTTCGCCGAGCGATCCGCCAGCGGCAAGCGCTATTTGGCGCTGATGCGGGGCTGGGGCGTGAACACCAAGGTGGACACCCTGGCCCGCGTGGCCTCCCGCGTGGCCGTGGTCCTCGGTGCAAAGAACTGGGAACGGGACCGGCCCCAGTTCTGGATGGACAAGGACTTGTATCTACCCCTGCGCTTCATGGTGCTTGATGACAAGGCCATGGTGCAGATCGACTGGCTGGATTGGGGCAGCCGGGCCAGCGGGGACTGGTTTCCCGGGCGACTGAAGGTGTCCAGGGATGGTCAGGAAATAGAGAATTGCGAAACGATGAGCGTGGACGTGAAGCAGGCCCTGCCCGACGAGATGTTCAAGAAATAGAAACCCCCTAATAGACGATGGAGGCGTAGCCGACCCAGCTTTGGGGGTTCTGGCTGGGATCTTTGTCGTGGCTGGTGTTTTGGGCGAGAAGGCGGCCGGCCTTGGCGCCTTGCTGCTTGGCGAAGGCGAGGGCCGCCGCGGCGGCACCCGGGCAGCAGGCGGATTGATTTCGTCTGGCGTGCTCGATGGCGCCGGGGCCATCCATGGCCAAGAGGCGCTCGACAAAGGGGCGGTCGTTTTCCTCTTGAGCCCAGCGCAGGGCGTCTTTTCCCGTGCCCTTGGGCGAAAAGCCGTAATTGCTGCCATAGTGAGTCAGGTCCGTTGAGCCGATGGCCAGGGCGCGGAGTCCCTCACTTTGGGTCGCGGCCCAAACGCCGATGGTTTCAGCCATTTCGTCCGGCGGCACCTGCAAGGCCAAAACGCGCGTATCGGGCCAAAAGTGTTTCAAAATGGGCATTTGCAGCTCGATGGTGTTGTCGGGCTGGAAGCGCTCAGGTGTTTCGATAACGCAAGGAAACTCAGCCTGAAAGCGCGCGGCCAAGTCGGCTTGCACGGGGACGGGGCCGAAGGGCGTGGCCCAGGCGCCCTCGGTCATGCAGACCGGGCTGTCGCCGGGCAGCATGTGGCCACCGAAGATCCAGACCAGGTCGGGCTCGGGCACACCCTTGGCCAGGGTGGCGAAAGTCTTAGTGGCCAGCGCGCCGGAGAAAAACCAGCCGGCATGGGGCACGATGCCCCCATGGGCGGCGGATCCTGTGTCCGGATTTGCGCCAGCGAAGGCCTGCAAGGCCTCGCGGCAGCGCTTGGGATTGTCCGGGTACCAGCCCTGCTGGCCGAAGACGGCTGGGCGCTCTTTCATGAGTCTGCCTCTTTGGGCTCCGGTTTTTTGCCCGAGGCCGAAAGGATCAAGAGACGGGCCTCGAAGGCGGCCGGATCTCGAGGACTGATGACCAAACTTCGCCTGCCCTGGCGTTCGATGGCCAGGGCCTTGGCCGGATCAGAGCAATACATGGAGCCCGGGTGCAAGGTGGCCGTGAGTTTCGACAACCTTTTGAGGCCCGAAATGTCGGCGAGGGCGATGCGTTTTTTGTAAAAGAGCCCATAGATGCACAGGGTCTTCGCACTCAGCTCGTAACGGCGGGGCAGGGTGATGAGGATCAAAAAGACAGGCGAACCCAAGAGAATCACCCAGAGGGTTTGGTGGGGCAGGGAGCCACTTAAATTGCCCACCAGGGTCACCGCCGCCGGAGGAATCAGGAATGCAGCCAAGAGCATCCACATCAAGGGACCGATACGAGGCGTGTCGGAGAACACCTGGTTTTCATCCATTTTGGGTCCTTCTTTTCCTTCGACTCTGGAATCGACAGTGTTCCCATCTGGAACACCCCGTGAAAGTGGTTCACGCATCATGGGGCGATTCGCTTGTCGTTTCTGCCCTAGTTGCCTGTACCATAAAGGGAAGTTGTGAAAAGTCAAGATCCATTGGGCCGGTCCCTAGGATCGGAATGTCGCAAATCCCTGATGGAACCGGGGCCTTGAGCCCTATGTGATGGGGCTCACATCGCTCAATCTCATGGAATGACAAGGTTTTTTTCTTGGATGCGCTTGTGGCATGGCTCCTGCATTTGTTGTCGAGTGAATTCCACAGGCGAACGGAAATAGAACTCCAAGGAGGAGTCGTGATGAAAGCCTTGATGAGCAAGATTTTGTTGGTGGGCCTGCTGATGTCTTTGACCCTGTCTTTGAGCGGCTGTCCCTTCTGCCTCGACGACGACTGTTTCGAAGAATGCTCGGGCGAGGGCTGTTACGACGACTGCTACGACTACTACTGTGATGACTTCGGTTGTTACGAATGCGACTGCTCCAGTTGCTGGCAGGTGGACAATTTCTACGAATGTTACTCTGACTGGGACTGCTACTACGGTGAGATTTGCGAAAACGACACCTGCGTGGCCGGTTGCCGGAGCAACGACGACTGTTACGAGGGCGAGGTCTGTCAGGACGGTGCTTGTCAGGCAGACACCTGCTTCGAGCAGTTTTGCGAGGGTGGAACCTGTATTGAATGCGATTGCAACGGATGCTGGGTGGTCGAAGGCGTGGATTGTTTTGCCGACAACGACTGCCCCGGTGATCAGGTCTGTGAGGCCAATCAGTGTCAGGGCCTGGAAGTGCCCTGCTCGACGGACGCGGATTGTGAAGGCATGGCCATCTGCCTGCAGGGCGACTGCGTAGCCGTCGAATGCTTGACGGATTTGGACTGCGAAGTGGACATGGCCTGCCACGGCGGCGCCTGTGTTCCCGCCGGCTGTGCCAGCCACGCTGACTGCGCCGAAGGCGAGATCTGCGATGCGGGCACCTGCAAACCCGAAGAGATTGCTCCCACCGAATGTACCACATCGGAGGAATGCCCGGGCGCCATGGTCTGCTTAGACGGGCAATGCCAGCAACTTTGCCAGATGAATTCGGACTGCCCCACTGGCCAGGCCTGCGAAGAGCACATTTGTGTTGCCGGGCCGGAGAACAGTTGCGAGTCCTCGGCCGATTGCACCGAGCCCGAGGTTTGCGTGGACGGTCGTTGCGCCGCGCTTTGCGGTGGTGACGCCGACTGTCCGCCCGCGCAGGTCTGCGAAGACTTCGTCTGCGTCGATGAGCCGGAGCCCGAGCCCCAGTGCCTGCGCGACAGCGAATGCGCGGAAGGTCAGATTTGTGTCGACGCCCAATGCCGCCTCATCTGCAACGACGACACGGACTGCGGCACCGACGAGTTCTGTGACTGTGGCGTGTGCCGGGCCAACAGCGAAATTCCCCCGGATTGCCGCTTCAATTCGGACTGCCCCGCCGACGCGGAATGCGTAGATGGATTCTGCCGCGTCCCATGCTGCGAAGACGCCGAATGCGCCACCGGTGAAATCTGCCAGGACGCCTTCTGCTTTGACCCCTTGGCCTGTGTCTGTGATTCGGACTGCGACGCGGGCATGCTTTGTGTGCAGGGACGCTGCCAGTAAAAGGCCCCCCGCTGACGGCGTGATTGGCCCTGTCTCCCCCCGTTCCGGCTCCGTGCTGGGACGGGGTTTCTTGTGGGCAATCAAGAATCGATCTACCATGAGGATAATCCTGTTTGCGGAGGTTTGCCCATGCGCGTACGGAGCGCCTGGTCCATTTTGGGCCTGTGTTTATTTCTGATCACGCCGCTTCATGCCGCGGAGTCGGGTGCCGAGGAAGAGCCCATCTCCATCGCGGTCATGGAGTTCGTCTCCAAGGCGGATTGCATAGAGCAAGAGAAGATGGACGCCTTGAGCGATATGGCCGCCAACGTCATTCGAGAGGCCGGGTCCTACAAGGTCATCGGCAAGGATGACATTCGGGCGACTTTGAGCTTCGAACAACAAAAGAGCATCATGGGATGCAGCGACGAAAGCTGTATCGCCGAAGTCGGCGGCGCTTTGGGTGTGCGTTTTATCGTGGTGGGCAACTTGAGTCGATTTGGCGAGAGCTTTCTGTTGAACATGAAG
>JAFCZJ010000112.1 GCA_019314375.1 Deltaproteobacteria bacterium
GGCCTGGTCGCCACCGGCGGCGCAACCACAACCCGACGAACCGCTGACCGAACCCTCATCGCCGCCCGCACAGGCATCACCGATGCCGTCCGAGTCCGCGTCGGTTTGTTCCGGGTTGGCGATAGCCGGGCAATTGTCCATGCAGTCTAAGACGCCGTCGGCATCCGTATCGGCATCCGACACACCGCAGCCGCATTCACCGGCAGCGCTCTTGTCGGCGTCCGATGGACATCCGTCATTGCAGTCCAGAACGCCGTCTGAATCCGTATCGGCATCCGACACACCGCAGCCACATTCGCCCGCGGCGCTCTTGTCCGCGTCCAGGGGACAGCCGTCATCGCAGTCGTAGACGCCGTCCGCGTCCGCGTCATCATCGGCGTCGTTGTCCAGGCAGGTGAGGGTACCACCGGCACAGCTCCAGGTACCGGTGGCGCAATCATCCGCGTCGACCGTGCTGTCGCAGGCCTGGCCGACCAGGCTGTTGTCACCGACGCAATCATCTTCGCAGTCGGAGACGCCGTCGGCGTCGGCGTCGTCTTCGGCCGCGTCGTCGGTACAGAGCAAGGTCCCCGTACCGCAATCCCAGGCACCCGTGGCGCAGGCATCCGCGTCGTCGCCGTCACAGGCCTGGCCGATGAGCGTATCGTCGCCGTCACAGCTGTCATCGCAGTCACCAATGCCGTCGGCATCGGCGTCGTCATCCGCCGCGTCGTCGCTGCAAACCAAGGTCCCCGTACCACATTCCCAGGTACCCGTGGCGCAGGCATCCGCGTCGTCGCCGTCACAGGCCTGTGCGATGAGCGCATTATCGCCGTCACAGCTGTCTTCGCAATCACCAATGCCGTCGGCATCGGCGTCGTCATCCGCCGCGTCGTCGGTGCAGAGCAACCAGCCCGTGTCGCAGTTGAAAACGCCCGTGGCGCAGCTGTCGGCGTCTTCCAAGGAATCACAAGCGGCACCGATCATGGCGTCGTCGCCATCACAGCTATCTTCGCAGTCAAAAATCCCGTCGCCGTCCAGATCGTCGTCCGCGTCGTCATCGCTGCAGATCATCACGCCCCAGGTGCAATCCAAGATACCCGATTCGCAAGTGTCGGCGTCGATGGGGCTATCGCAAGCAACCCCCTCTAGCAGCATGTCATCCGCCTCGTCATCATCGCAGAGCAACACGCCGTTGGGACAGGTGTAATGACCCGTGGCACAGACGTCCGGATCCAGCAATGAATCGCAAACCGTGCCGATCAGGCCGTCGTGCGCCGAGCATGTGTCACAGTCGTCGATGATGCCGTCATCGTCCGTATCCATCTCGCACTCGTCCGGCACCAGATCCATGTCGCAATCTTCGCTGATACCGTCCAGAATGTCGCAGGCGTCCAGGCCACCATTGGAGTTGCAGTCCCTTGATGCCTCGATCAGCCAACTCGCGTTCTCGGGAATGTAGCCCTCTGCAACTGGAATCCAGCGCCCCTGCTCGTAACCCAAAAAGAGCCCAGAAGCCAAATCGTTGGAATAGCTCTCCATTCGAGACATACCAAAATTAAGCTGAACTCGGCCATCCATATAAAGAATCGCCTGCATCTGGTTGAGAAGCCCATAATCCGCATCGGAGTAGGTTTCCGTATTCCAGGTAAACACCGCCCGATCGGCTTCCAGGGTGTAACCGTAATAACCATTATAGCTGGAACTGAGGTCATCGAAAGCCACGAGCAGGTAGGTATGGGAAGGATCGGACTCGGTGACGGTGGTGAGGTAACCGTAGCCTGGGTTCACCGGCGACTCCGAGTCGCCCAACAACTCCACCAGGCCATTGGAGCTCATCTGGAAACTCGTAAACACATGCCCGCCCAAATTAACTTCGAAACCAAGCGAGAAAACATTCGAAACGCAATCATCACAAGAATCGCTGTAGTCGAGTGCGATCATTTCAAAACTCGCCGGAATCACACGGACATCCACCCAGGCCAAGTCACAGACATCCGGCAAACCGTTGCTGTCGCAATCATCGTGGGTGCCCGCGGCAATGTCGCAGACATCCAGGATTCCATTGCCATCGCAATCGTTAGCCAGCATCTCGCATTCGTCGGGCAAGCCATTAACGTCGCAGTCCAGACTGGTGCCGGCCTCGATGTCCATGTCGTCGGGCAGACCGTTTTCGTTGCAGTCTTCGCATTCATCGGGCAGACCGTTGCTGTTTTGATCGAGACTGGTGGCGTTGGCAATGTCCATGTCGTCAGGCTGACCGTTTTCGTTGCAGTCCTCGCATTCATCGGGCAGGCCGTTGTCATTCAAGTCGGTGCTGAAACCTGAACTCAAGTCGCATTCATCCGGTATCTGGTTGGCGTTGCAGTCTTCGCTGCTGCCATCCAGGATCTGACAGATGTCTGCTTGGCCGTTTGTGTCGCAGTCCGGCCATTCGCAGGAATCGATCACCCCGTTGCCGTCGCAGTCCAAAGAGGCATCGGCGGCGATGTCGCAACCGTCGTGGCTGTCACTTGTATCGCAGTCGACGTATTCGCAGACATCCAAGATCCCGTTGCCCTCGCAGTCCAAAGAGGGATCCGCCAGGATCTCACAGACATCAAGCACGCCCGAGTTGTCGCAGTCGATCATCTCGCAGGCATCCATCACGCCGTTGTCGTCACAATCCAGGGATGGGTTGTCACTGATGTCGCAGGCATCCAAAACATCGTTAAGGTCGCAGTCGCTGGCCTGGTCCAAAATGGCCCGCACCAGGTCAATGGCATCCTCAGTTCCCAAAAACTCGTCGTTGTCCCTTGCGGTCAAGACGTAAAGCAATCGCCCATGCCCAGCCAGTCCAGTCAGGCCGTGAAAATCATCATCGGTATAATACTGAATGCTCTGTTCAAGCCCCTGGCCAAGGCCTTTGAGAACGATGAATTGGTTGATTGAGGAATCGCCTGAGGCCCATATGCGCTTAGCGAAGAGGGTGTAGGCCATCCCCTTATGAGTCATCGGGAAGGACTCAGACATCGCCATACCCTCGCCGTCGGCTCCGGTCTCACCCGTAATGCTAAAGCTGTTGATTTGTATATCTTCTGCCATCATCACGAAGAGTCCGGGCTGGTGCCAGGTGAAATACTTACTGCCCGCACCAAAAATCTCGTCGCTGGCCACAAGCACACCACCCGTGTAGTCAAACTCGCTCGCCAGGTCGGTGCTAAGGTAGTTCCCATCATCGTACATGTCATTGATGCCTTCGCTGATATAGTTATCCCCGCCATCATTAAGGAAAAGAGCAAGGTCAGGCACGAGGGCCAGGATGGCGACGGCGTTGGCTTCCAGGCCATTGCGCATCATGCCGGCCGAAAGCAGCCGTTGACACTCATCGGGCACGCCGTCCGCCTGACAATCGGCGCTTGTACCCGTAGAAATATCCTCAGCGTCCGGCACGGAGTTAAAGTTGCAGTCTTGAGCCTTGGCCTGCCCCGCGCCCAGAATGAAAGGCAAAGCGGCAAACAACACAGCGCACAATAGTGATTTTCTCATCAATTCCTCCGGGAAATTCCCTGTTTGAGATTGCTACTCGTCCATAGAATACGCTTCGTCCTTGCTCAAGGACAAGCGTTCAATTCGGGTCTTGATGCTGCCGCCGCAGTTGGGACAGGAGGAAAGTTGCTCATCCAGGGGCAATTCGGCATCGCAAAATTCGCATTTGCGGATGGTCAAGCGGGGCTGCATGTCCGGGAAAACATAGAAGGTCTTGCCTTCGCGCTCCGTCTGACGACAGAGGCCGGCTTGTTGCAGTTGGGCCAAGACAGGCACACCGTCCGGGAAGCGCTCGCCCAACTGGGCTTGCAGATCGGCCTGGCTTAGTTCGCCGTTGTGGCGGGAGGCCAGGGCCAAAACTTCGGCCCGGATGTAGGCGCTCGTACGCATTTGGAGTTTGCGGGCCAAACGAGCGCCAAAGCCGAGACAGAGCGCGCCCAGACCCAGGCCCAGGCCGGCAATCACGTACCTGGACAGTCGCCCGCCCGCGCCCACGATGAACAAAAGCCCAAAAGCCAGAGCCGCAAGCCCCAGGAGAATCAAAATTATCGATAGCGCGCGTTTCATTTCCACCCTGTCATTTCCCCGATATCACTTCCCCGCCCGATATCATTTCCACTGCGCCTCGGCCTTGGCGTTGAGTTCTGCGCCCAGGGCCTCGAAATAGACCTTGACCGTCTCTTCGGTAAAGAACTCATCCATGAAGGGCTTAATGCGGCCTGAATAGTCCACGGGATGCACATGCGGCTCGCCCTCCTCCCCCGCCAGCTCCTTGACCTTGACGAAGTGGTCGTCGAAGGTCTTGCAGGACTCGGGCACGTATACTTCCAGCTTGCCCAGGCTGTATTTTTGCTGGCTGTGGATCATGTCGTTGACGCTGGCCAAAAAGGCCTCAAACCCGGACTTCACGCCACGGATGAGCCCGATGACCTCCTGGCAAGCCTTCATGCCCTCATCAAAGCGATCATGATGATGGTTCAATTCAGCCATCTCCAAAAGAGAACCCTCGAAATCCGGCCGGTCTTTTCTTAGTCGCGAGGCGCAAATATGGCAAAAATGCCTGTCGGCCGGGTTGGGCTGCGAGCAACGGGGACATTTGGGATCATCTTTGCCTGCTTCGCTCAACTTGGGCCTGCGTTCAAACAACAACTTCTCCAGGGCCCCCCGCTGGATGATGCGGCTTTGCACCGACATGAGGTACTCTATCTTGGTCTGCACGGTGGCCGCTTCGGCCACCTTCTCATGCCAATGGTGCTTGCGAACCTTCTCCTTGCCGGCGAAGGTCTCATCCTCCTCGATCCATATCTTCCGCAACTTCTCGATCGTGGCCGCTACCTCACGCTGCTCCTGCTTGAGCTGCTTGTTCTCCTTGTGCAGCTTGCGCATCTTGAAATAGTTGGCCCAAAAACCAAAGCCCGAGCCCAACTCACGAATGCGGGCGTTGTGGACTTCCACTCTTTTCAGCAAGTCCACGGAACGAGCCTTGAGCTCCTCTTCGTCATCATCCAGCGATTTATTGCGTTGTCGAACTCCCTGCTCGGTTTCGATCGACAACTGACGCTCGGCCTCGGCCTCTTCCATCAATGATTCGTGGCGTTTTTTCAGATCGCCGACCTTGCTCAAAAAAACGGCCCGTTCGTCCCGCCAATGCTTGTCCACGGCTTTAAGAAAATCCGCTGGCAAAACGCTGCGATCCTTGACCAGGTGAGCCTCCAACTGCCCAAACTCCTGCTCTCGCACGCGGAGCATCTCCTGAAAAAAAGTCTCGTACTTTTCCTGCACCAGGCCCAGTCGCTTTTCCGCGCCGTCCAGCACGACGAGCTGGTCTTTGAGGTATGCGCGAAAGCCCTTCAGTGTGCCCTCTCCCATCACGGCGCCCATGTGGCCTCCTCGTGCTCCGTCGGCTGCACGCCAAAGCTATGGCCCTTCTGCCGAGATCGCTCCCATCGCCGACGGTCCTTACTGTCGCCCGCCCCTCGTCGGGGCAATTCGTCAAAAGAACCCGCCGCGTCCCAATACAAAGGACATGCGCCTCCGCAGATATCCACGTCGGGACAACTTTGACAGACAGGCGGCGCAAAACGTTTTTCTCGCCAGTAGCGCGCGGCCCGGCTCTTATAAATTTTCTCGAAATCATCTTTGAGCAAGGAGCCGATGCCTTCGGCGAAAGAAGAACAAGGCAAAACCTGCCCCGCCGGATCCACCGACAAGATGCCATCGACACAGGCGCATGACTTGGCCCCCATGCCATGAAGCACCGGGTTGAAGATGCAGTATGGAATGGGCGAATACCAGACGAAGCGAATGCCCTCGGCCTTTGCTACTTCGATGAGCGCCGGCAAACGCTCGCCCACCTCGGTATAGGTCACGCCCACATGCTTGCCGCCATGCCGCAGGGCCTCTCCTGTTCGGATGACCATGTTCATGGACAGGGTTTTCAACTTGAGCGTTTGCGCAGCAAAGCGAATCAAGTCATCGGCCACGTCCAGATTGAGACTGTTCAGCGTGGTGTTGATATGCACATGCAGGCCCAAAGCCTGCATGTGCTTGACACCGGCCACCGTGTCCAAAAAAGCGCCGGAGCGACCCACGATGATGTCGTGCAGCTCGGGCGTCGCCGCCTCCAGAGAAATCTGAGCCGAGGCCAAGCCGGCCGCGGCCAAGGTCTTTGCGTAATCGGCATCGGCCAAACGTATGCCGTTGGAGATCAAATTCACCCGCAGACCCAGTTTGTCTCCATGACGAATAAGCTCCGGCAAATCAGGCCGCAGGGTGGCCTCGCCGCCGGTGAAGCTCAGGGAAGGCACGTGGGCCTGATGGTAAATCTTGTCCATCACCAAACACACTTCGTCGGTGCTCATCAGCTTGTGCTCTTTGACCCTGTGAGGGCTCGAGGCATAACAAAACTGGCAACGATTTTGGCAGCCGTAGGTCACGGCGATCTCACTCAGCGTGGGATACTGCACCAAAGAGCGATCGAAGCCACCGAAACGAATGGCCTCGCGGGGGCGATAGTCTTCGTTGAGCAGAGCGCCCACCGCGTCGATGAGCTTGCCCGCGTCTTCCAGCAACTGCTCTTTGGGCACACGCCAGCGCTCGGCCAGTTCACCGACAATCTGGGCCGCGGGCCGACGACTCCGATCATAGAACGACTCCAACAAGTCGATGGCTGTTGCGTTGATCGACATGGTTTTGTCAGGCCGGATGAGCAGCAAAGAGTCCACCCGCCTGACGAACAAAGCGTTGCGCGTGGAAGACACGAAATGGTCGATGCGCTCGCAGATGCCCGGATCCCAGTCAGCCATTTTAGCCCCGCATCCTTTCTGGATGCGGGATAAGACACCCTAGTGGGATTCCGTCAATCAATGTTGAGTTGCTCATTTGCTTGGTTCCTTGCTACATTTAGGGTGTCTAAAAACCCCCGGCGCAAGACGACACGCAGGCAGAATGACAGGCCGAGTGACAGGCGCAGGCTGAATGGCAAGCCGAGTGACAAGCTGAGTGACAAGCTGAGTGACACGCCGAATGACAGGCCGAGTGACAGGCGTCATAACCCACGGCGATGGAGGCGATGGCCGGTGACAACTCAGCACCTATGATATTCTTGATGGACTCCAGCTTCATGGCCTCGATGCTCTCGTTGTCAAAATTGAACAGGCGTTCCAGCTTGGCCACGGTGGCCTTGGCCCCCGACTCGATGCCTTCCACCAGGCCTTCGGCCAAATCCTGCACCTGCTCGACCTGGCCCTTGACGGTCTCGATGGATCGAGCCGCGCCCAGCGTGTTCAAGGGAGAGTCCAAGGGCGCATCCGCGCCGATGGGCGCGAAGGTCTGAGACATCTGCCCGAAAAAACGATCGTGCAAATAGAGGTCGCGATAATGCTCGTTGAAATAGTTATCCCGCTTGGATTCTGAAAGCCGATTCAAAGCCGTCCATCGTTCATCGACCTTGCGCTGTTGCAGCTGGAGGGTGGCGTCCCGATCAGCCCGCCACATTTTCTCTTGCACCTCGATGGCCAAGGCCGCCAACACCGACTGAATGCCTTCTCTCGGCAAGGTGCCGTCGTCATTCAGGCTGTCGACCAGCGCCTTT
Source organism: Deltaproteobacteria bacterium (assembly GCA_019314375.1). Taxonomy (GTDB): domain Bacteria; phylum Myxococcota; class B64-G9; order B64-G9; family B64-G9; genus JAFCZJ01. Next base: position 7,601 of record JAFCZJ010000112.1, read on the forward strand.
TCTCCTTTGGTGTCGGCCAGGGACTTATCGAGCAATTGCAGTTGCAAGGGATTGCGACTTAGAATTTTCACCGCCTCTTTTTCCTGCAAGCTCATGATGATCAAATTGACGGCCTTGATCGGCCTGTCCATGACCACCGCGGCCTCCGCGCCGTCCAGTTCAGCCGCCCGGCCCTCGCTTTGAAAAGTGGCCACGGTGATCTCGGGTGCCACATACTCAGGCACCTTATCCTTAAGCTTGAGCGCCCAAACGGGATGCAGGCGCATGATGGGCCAAATGATCAAACCGGCGAGGAAAAGCCAGATGAGTCGGAAGGGAACAATCACGGCGGTCCAACCCAGCAAAGTGCCCTTGGTCGGATGCAAAAACTTAAACTTGCCGGCGGGCAAGAGAATGTCTCTCAAGGTCGAGGTGCCGGCGATCTTGTCCACGATGGCCAGGACCCAACCCACGGCCACCAACCAAAGCAGCAACAGAGGACCGTTCAAGAAAAATGTAATAAGAAAAAACTCAATAAAGGAGGCCAGGTGATCCCAGGCCACATCTTTGTCCGATTGGCTCAAGTGACCCGCCACCATGCGACGAGCAAAAATCTTGGTGCTGTTCCACTGCCCTTTTTCCAGGCCCATGGGATCGGCCGGCATGTCGAAAGCAAACTGAGCCCGGTCTTCCAGATTCTTGCGCCTCAATAACCTGGCGGTTAACTCGGGCGAATCCGAACTGTACTCGGGATAATTCACAGCATGCTTGAACGAAAGCACCGCCCAATCCACTCGCGATGCGCCCAACTCCAACTCGGCGGGGCTGTAGGCGTCAAAAAACACAGGCCAAGGACCGTCCCCCTGCAAGGGCTTGTCGACAGGCGTGCCCGCGGCCAAAGGCTGGCCCGATATCAGATGAAAACTGGAGCTGCGCAATTTGAGCCGGGGACCAAAGTTTTGGCTCACCGCGGAAAAATGAATGGGCAGACACAAGGTATCTCCACACTCAACCAGCCGGGGTGTCGAATGCCACAGCCGATATTGATTCGTGTATGCCACCTCCAGCCTTTGCTCGGGCCGGCTCTCCTTGGAAAAAACCAGAGCCTTGAGTCCCACCTCACAGCCTATCGTTTCTCCATCAAACCAGGCCTCGCAACTCGGGCCCCGTCCCTCGAAGGCCTTGCCGTATGGAGAAGCCACCTTCTCGTCAGGTGCTGCGTCCGGGATGGGTACAAAATTTCGCCGGCCATGCTCCTCGATGGTCAGTTGGCTTCGCATCGAAAACTGACCCGGTCCCGTGAAGCGAATGGTGTAGGCCTCGGAAGTCAAATCGGCGAAGCCCTCGCTCTTGAGCCGCTCAGCCTCCGCCGCGCCCGAGGCTTCGACATCTTTACCCGAGGACAAGACGGGAAAGGCATCTTTTGGAATAAAGCACTTGAGAAGATGAACCCCTTTGGCCGCCATGTTCTTTTTCTCTGCATAGACCGTCAGACGGCGTTCTTGTTCGTGGTCCGTATAGACCATCGCCCAATGGCTGTGTTCTGCCTGGTTGGCCTCATCCTTGATAAAGCCCAACTTGTCCACCATCCCGGGCTTGATGTCCTTGTGTCGCTTGACCTCGGGGGGCAGGACCAAGGGCAAAACCAGCTTGATCACTGACTTGGCGATGGGCAAACCCCAACGTGGTGGATTAAACCAAACCGCGACCACGTTCTTTCCTTCATGCCGGGTGGTGGAATCGGCGAAACGATGGTTGACCCGATAGTGCATGACGAGGGTGTAAATCTTGCCTGCCTCAGTTTTATAATCGCTGAACTGCGCCCGATAGGAATCACTGAACTTGCTGAAAGTGACTTCGTATTTTTTCTGTCCAGCTTGCAACCAGCCCTTGTTGATGTGCATCGGGTGATAAAACGGACCTACCTCGCGTATATAACCCCGGCCCTCGTTGTCCCGAAATGTCATGGAATAAATAACATCGGCCGCACCGCTGGGCCGCATAAACACCTGGCTATCCTGCGCCAAAATATCCACAGGCGCAGACAAGACGCCAGTCACCCAAAGCTGGCAGCAAACGACAGCCGCCAACCGAATCCACCACCGCATCATGTCCACCTCCAGAAAACGCAGGTCAGCTCGAAGTATAGAAATCGTGGTTTTTTTCCATCAATTCCATAAAGTTGCCATGAAAAGTGATAAGCAACTCCTTTTGGGTAACATCGGTCCTGTAGGGAATGAGGAAGACGCGGTTGACGGTTTCTTTTCGCATGAAGTAACGCCACCGTTCTTTGCTTTCGCTAATCTTGTCCCTCTTGAAAGGAGGGCCCAGCAAATCCTCCACGTCCTTACGAGTGGACTTGCCCTTTTGCAAGGCAACGACGCGCTCAAAGGGAAACTCCCGTCCAGTCACAATCATGGGATCATCAAGGCTGCATCCACTACCCGCCCAGGCGACGACGATCAAGCTGACGGCCAAGGACCACAAAACGAAACGCCGCGAAAAACTTTTCCTCGAAGACATCCTATTCCTCCTGACAAACAAGCGCCAAAATCGTATCCCGAGCTCACAGCGCAGTCAACCTCATCATTCCGTCAACAAATTCCGCTCAAACGCAGTCCGCAGGGCCTCGCCCGTGGGGGTATCGTAGGCCTGCACCTGCTTGGTCCAGTCCCGAAGAATCTTGTTCAATTCCTTGGCGTCCGCGTCCTTGCGCGCATGGCGTCGCAACAGGGGCTCAAGCTTGAGCAGGCCGTACTCAAACTCGTCCACGGCATCCATGACCCGCAGGTCCTCAAAATAGTCTTCCGGCGCCGAGACCTCCTTGGCCAAAGTCAAAAAATATTGCTTTACAATGCCTCGAAACAAATCGTTGTCAGCCAGCTTGACCTTGATCTTGGCCAACTCCCGCTCGCCCCGGGCACATGCGGCCTCGATAAAATCATCGGGCTCCCGCTCCAGATAATAGGGCATGTACTTCCAGGGCATGGCCGTGGAGTAAATAGCCATGGCGTTGCGTACGAAGACGGAGGCGAAGCGCTCCCAATCCACTTCGAAAATCCCTCTGTCACGCAAGACCATGCCCACCCGCTCCATACGCTCCAGGAGCTTGCCGACTTCTTCCTTGTCAAGCTCCAGCAGCTTGGCCAGACCTGCAAGACGCATGCGCTTGCGCAACAGGGAAAAGAAAATCTGCGAGGCTTTTCTGTTGGACAAAAGAGGTTCACTCGACATGGCACACTCCTTCAAAGTCGCCAACCGATGAAACCGCCGAGCCCCAAGGCCCGAACTTCATCGCCGGCCAGATTCAATTCCCCAGCAATCTCAAATCCAAAGAAAAAGGGCAAGGTCCTCGGTGCCACCGCGTATCCCGCCAAGGCGCCCAACAGCAAGGCGTTTATCAAACCCTCTTCACGAACATGCCCATCCCAGCCCAAACCCAGGTTGATGTATGCCCAAGCTTCCGGCGCTCCAAAGCGCAACCAGACGCCCGGCAATACCCGAAGGGCCACCCGAGTCTCCCGAGGATCACTGCCCGCCCGCAACGGGAAAAGCCCACCAAGCCGAATCCCAAGTCCCAGCTCCGGGATGGGATGCCAGACGGAACGCAAATCCAAATCCACGCCCCCGCCCCAGCCTTCCTCCATGTCCACCAGGCCCCCATGGGCCGCCAAGCTCAGATGGAAACGCCCCTCCTGATCGACCGTCTCGGCTCGCAGCGATCCCGCGCCCAGGACGCAGCCAAGCAAGGCGATCCGCCACAAGCCGAACCTTCTAAACACGGACACCCTCTCCCCCTTCGCCATCGGGCTGCTTGATGCAACGGAACAAGAGCAAGAGAAGACCAAAGGCGGCGTAACCAATACCCACACGCCACGGCATGGTCGATTCCACTAGCCAGGGCAGGTAAAGTCGCCCCGTGGGCTCTACGGAATGAATCACGCCAAAAAGGCTGAAGGCGGCACAGATAAACAAGAAAACAGCCGCCCTGAATAACTTGCGATCCGCCAGGTGCGCTGCGAATGCCCCCCAAAGCATGGCCGTCAAAATAAAACCGTTGCCCAAGAGAATGATGACCTCTCGCTGAGCCGCAAGCTTCGCGGGCAAGGCGGCCAAATCCACCTTCAAATCGCCCAGCAGGGTGCTCCACTGAATGAGAACCAAGTTGGCCACCGTAGGCAGCAGGGCCAAAGAAACCGCCGAATGATGGGCCTTGGGACATGAGGAAAAAGTCTGGCTGACGATCTCCAGGCCCACGAAGATCAGAATGGGCACAACGGCCGCCTCGGGCAAGGCGTCGACGATGATGGACACAAAACCAAAAATGCCGCCCAAACCAATGAAAAGCCCTGTGGCCAAGGTGTATCCTGCCCGGCCCCCCATGGCCTTGTATGCCGGGTGACCGATGTAGGGCGTGGACTGGGCCACACCACCGGTGGCGCCGGCGATGAGGGTGGCCACGGCCTCAACCAACAAAATATCCCGGGTGTTGTAATCATCACCAGCCACCCGGGCGCTCTCCGTCACGTTGATGCCCCCCACGATGGTCAACAGCCCGAAAGGGATGGCCACCGGCAGGAAATCAAGCGCCCTGCCCAGCCCGTCGACGAATCCCAAGCTTGGCCAGGGCGGGGTGAAGCGAAGGGTCAGCTCAGGCAAATGAAATTCTTGACCCAGCCAGCCGAAACCGCCCATCAGATAGTACAAAGCCGTGCCGGCCAAAACCGCGACAGCCGCGCCCGGCAACTTGAAGGGCAACTCCTGCTTGGCCACAAGGGAATAAAGCACGAGTCCAAAAGCAACCAGACCCACAATCGGCATCTTGAACAGGGTCACCATGGGCAAAAAACCCAAGAGGGCCACACCAATGCCCGCCAGAGACCCCAGAAGCCCGGCCTGGGGCACCATGCGCCGTATCCAGTCACCGGCGAAACTGAAGACCACCTTGACCACGCCGATGAGCATCATGGTGGCCATGCCCACCTGCCAGGTGATCATGGGATCGCCGGACTCCATGTAGACAGGACCCAGGACCGCAAAAGCAATGCCGATGGTCGAAGGCGTGTCCAACCCCAAGGGCATGGCGGTCACGTCTTGCCGACCTGTGCGCTTGGCCATGCGGTATGCCATCCAGGTGTATGCCAAATCGCCGAACATAACGCCCAGGGCCGTGCCTGGAATCATGTGGGTGAAGATAAACTTGAGTGGAAAACCAAAAACGCCGGTCAAGATGCCTGCCAAGATGACCAGATTGGTCACGTTGTCCAACATCAGCCCGAAGAAGGCACCCAGATCACCCCTGACAAACAAACGATAGGATTTGCCGTCGCCCATGGTTTTCCCCCTCCCTTTCAGGCACGAACCAGCAAAAGGACACAGCCCTCTTCAGACTGCACATGACCCACAACGCAGGCAGGCAGCAGACAGGTCTCACCCAGGCCCAGCGCCATCCTCTGTCCCCCCGCCTCCACCTGGCACTCGCCTTCGATGCAGGCCAGAATGACCGGCCGGCCTCCGTCGATGACGGCCAAGCCGCCCCCTGAAAGCATCAATCGCTCAAAACCGAAGAAAGGCGAGCGGAGACCGCTGCGACCAGAAGCCGGAGACTGAGTGCTTATCTGACCACGCAAGGAAAAATCAATGCAGGCCAAGGCCTGCTCTACGTGCAACTGCCGTGGCTTGCCGTCCGCACCCACGCGGTTCCAGTCGAAAACACGGTAGGTGGTGTCCGAAGACTGCTGAATCTCGGCCAAAACAATGCCCTCGCCGATGGTGTGCAACATGCCTGCGGGCAAGAAAAAAAACTGCCCCGCCTCACACTCCACCGAGTTCAACAAGTCAGGCACGCTGCCATCCGTCAAAGATTGCCTCAGCTCATCTGGGCCGACGCCATCGACCAAGCCCAGATACAGTTTGGCCCCTGGTTCCGCATGCAAAATGCACCAGGCCTCGGTCTTGGGTCGAGCGCCACCGCCCAGCCTGGCGCAGGCGGACTCGTCCGGGTGTACTTGCACCGACAAGGTTTCACGGGCATCAATGAACTTGAAAAGCAAAGGAAAACGGCCCTGCAAAAGATCGCATTCACCCATCAAGTCGGAACGCCGCGTAGCGATCAAGTCAGCCAGATGGCTGCCCGCCAAGGAGCCGGACGACACCTGGCTTTGCGCTTCGGGCAAATCCGAAAGCTCCCAGCTCTCGCCATAAGTCCGTTCGTCAGGCAAGGTCTTTCCCAACAGCTCGCCCAGCTTGCGTCCCCCCCAGGGCAAAGTCCTGAGAAGGGGAGCAAATTTCAGTACGGACAGGCTTTGGTTCATGAAATGACCTGTAACAGGTCCGCCCATGGCAGGTCAATTGGGCCAAACCCTCCCCAGAAGCCCCGCCTCATGACAAGCACCGTTGAAGCAGCTCCCTGATCGACGAATCAGAAATCGATGTCCTTCCAAAAAAGCAGTTTTTGCGACGAGCCTGGCCGAAAGTTGCCGCAGTCGTCCCAAACATTATGACCGCGCCCCTCCCCCCAGAGCAGGCGGTTCCCCAAAAGACTCTGCACGCTGGCGCCATCCCAGAAAGGACGACCAAAGGTCACCTGCGCGTCGGTCTCCGTCTCCAGATCAAAAACGTGAACCTGCAACTGGTTTAGCCCATCCGCGCCGCTTTGGGTGTATGCAACCTTACCGTTGGACAAGTTGAAGTCGCAGGCGAGCGGGCAATATGCCACGTCGATCTCGCGACTGCCATCGATGGCATAGGCGCGGATTCCACTTCCTTCGTCCATGGCCACCCATTGACCATCGAATGCGAAATCGTTGAGACTATTGTTGTCAACGTAGACATGGTAGCTCCACTCCTTGAACATAGAGTCAACACCGCTCGCGGTATTATACATTCGGAGTTGACTCCAGTATTCACCAGAGCAAAGCCCTGCCACACGCCAATATGCGACCACATCGCCCGCGATCTCGGCGTTGGTCGAACGATAACTCTCTTCAACCGAATCCGCGATCAAAGATAATTCCCCTGTCGTCAGGTCAAACACCCATACTTGGTCCCAAGGCAAATTCATGCTGGCACAATAGAATTCGCTACGCCTAACGAACACAACTCGGTCCCCCGAAATTGAGTATGATGCTATCTGCATCCTCTCTTCATTTGGAATTTGCCATTCGACTCCAGACACGACATTGACAAGCAACAGATCGCTTGCCCTCGTATACGCACCTACATACTCGCCTATCTCTATACATCCAACCCAGTTTCCACTTGCACGAACCCACGTACATCTTCTCTCTGATTCGGTAATGCTCCGCTGCTCACCTGTCTCGAGATCGTAGAGCCAGAGCGGTCCTCTCGTGCCGTCCTCAGCCGTGGCATCCCTAACATAGGCCAAGTACTGGGCATGCGCCCCCACCAGGGTCCACCAGGCCAGGTTGTCGTGTTCGTCCTCTGCCAGACAGGGTATCCGCTCTCCCCAGAACACCTCCCCGGCGCAATGATCCCAGACGCAACCGTATTCATCTTCAATCATGTTATTGGGGCAAGGATCATCCGGGTCGAAACAATTCTTGTCCAGCGAGCAGGCAGACAGGCAGAGTCCAAGCATCAGGAGGATGAAAGCGAGCGAGGCGCTTCGAAAGAAAGCAATCTGCAATGTGCCGCTCATGTTCACCTCATGACCTGGAGCCGGCTATTCAAGCCGGCCCCAGGATTAAGACCTTGTTTCTAGAAGCACTCCAGATCGTCAAAATCTCCCAGCAATACATCGCGAGAATTCTCCGCAAAATCGACCAGAGCGCTGGCCTGCTTTCCATCAATCCAGCCAATTCTCACATAGTTGGACAACTGTCGCAAAAACACGCGCAGTTGCGCCAGGGCAGCCTTGGCAGGGCCAAGGCCATTCCCGTGACCGTGCCCATATGCATGACCATGGCCATGCCCGGACGGTCCAGGCCCCTCGGATTTCAAACAGGCCAGCCGGGCCCGCATCCCCAAGATCATCTTGGGCAACCACCAGGCGTCCAACAAGGCCACTTCCTCCTCCAACCCGCAAACCTCGTCAACGCACCCATCCAAATCAGCATCCATCCCCAAGGCGCAATCTTCCGGGCACAAATCCTCCGCGTTCCGGACCTGGTCCTGGTCAAAATCGGATACGGCCTGTAACTCAACAGCGACCACTTGCAACTGCTGCCTCATCTCGGCTATCTGCTCCGCGCTCTGTGCATCCGATCCGTCATCCGTAGCAAGAATGGCGTCGAACACATCGATTCGCTCCAACAACAGTTCCGTGCGATGCCTGGCACCGTACGCCTCTACGCTCTTTCTCTTCAGACGCACGTACTCGATCAAAGCATCCACCGAAGCCACCTCTTCCTCGGTGGGCTCTCTGAATCCAGGATAGCCACTCGTATTGGGTGCATCTACGCCCGGCAGCGCCCCCGCCTTGTTCTTCCCGGGCCTCGGACGATTGCCGACCTTGGGATGAGAAAAATTCAACTCGGCATGCAGATCCAGTCGGCCATTTTTCAGGTTCTTGCTTCTCATTCCCTGCCTATCCAACGACCAGGCGATGGCCTGGCTCATCAGGCCTGAGTCGATCAGGCTCTCGCCCGGAAACACGCGACCCGCCTCTTTCACAACGGAGTATGCCACCAGCGCCGGCTGAATCTGTCGACCGGGCAAGGCCTGAGCAAAAGAATCCAGCACCATGTCGAACACCTGCTCCACCTCGAACGCGATACCCGCCGCCCTGGCCTGTGCAAATCCGTCGTGCAAAATGCCCTGCAGGTCGTCGTCGCAAGCGCTTCCGGGCGCGCAATCCGAAATCACGCCAATATCCCCGAAATCACCCCCATCCAATGCTTGACGGATCCAATGGGCGATGGATTCCGCGATCTGAGCTGAGTCCATGTTTGGGGGACTACGCCCATCCTGGTGGTAGTCGATGGCGACGGTTTTCAGTCGATAACCATACTTGCTGCCGGTCGTGCATGCAGGCTTGCCGCCCCAGACCGCCCGCAAGGTGGACGATATCCCGGTCTCGATGGCGGACCACTGGGTGCCATCAAAGTGAATCATGGTCCCATTGGTGCCCACGGCGTAGACATCCTTGGCATCATTACCCCAAACATCCAGAAGGTCCTCTTCCGTGCCCGTATCCATGGAGTTCCAGCCGCTGCCGTCGTTATGCAAAACCAACCCGTTGTGACCCACGATGAAAATGTCGTCCCCTTCACCCCAGATTTCCCTCAAGGGCTCATTGACTCCGACCCAGATGGATGCCCAAGCCAGGCCATCATAGCGCAAGACCACGCCTTCACCGCCGACGACGTATATACTGCCACCCGGCCGACCCCAGATCCCCATCAATGGAGTTGAAAGATCTCGATGCAGCAATTCCCAGTCCGAGCCGTCGTAATGCCACACCTGGCCCCAGCCACCAGCCAGATAGATGTTGTCCGATCCGGTCCCCCAAATACCGTGGATGCCCGTAAAGTCGGCACCGAATGCCCTCAAATACTCCCAGGTTTCCCCGTCATAGTTCTTGTATGTCATCTTTTGGAGCCATCCCAGGGCCACCAGCCATCATTGACAGCTTAACAAGCCGATGGTACGAGTTGGCCGTGTTGGAGACCGCCATCCAAAAACCAGATCGTCAACCCGTCGAGAAGGCCTACGACCTTTTGGGCCCAACCCTGGCCAAGGTGGAGTCCCGTCTGGAGCAGACCTTTCTGTCCAGCGTGGAGCTCATCCCCGAGGTGTCGAATCACCTGATCGGTGCCGGCGGCAAACGCATCCGCCCGGTCCTCCTTTTGCTGACGGCGCGGGTTTTGGACGTGGACGCCGAGCGCGTGGCCGATCTGGCCGTGGCGAGCGAACTCTTCCACAACGCCAGTCTCTTGCATGACGACGTGGTGGATCGAAGCGAACTCAGACGCGGCGTTCCGGCGGCACCC
>JAFCZJ010000028.1 GCA_019314375.1 Deltaproteobacteria bacterium
CATCCAGACCAAGGGCAAATACCAGAAGGTGGAAGAGATCGGCGAGGTGCTCGTCGGCATGAAGGTGGGGTCGGCCGGTCCGGTCCCGCTGCGTCTGAAAGACGTGGCCGAGATCAAGGATTCCTTCTACGAGAGCCAGCGGATATTGGAAGTGGATGGGGATCCCGCGGTTTGGATGCTGGTGCGAAAACAGTCGGGCGCCAACACGGTGCGCACGGCCAACGCCATCATGGATGGTTTGCCCAAGCTTGCGCGGCAGGTGGGCGCCGAGGTGGAGTTCAAGCTGATATTCAACCAGGCCGACTTCATCAACCAGGCCTTGGGCAACTTGTCCACCACGGGCATGGCGGGTGTGCTTATTACCTTCATCGTGCTCTTGTTCTTCCTGCGCAACATCCGTTCGGCGCTGATCGTTTCCACGGCCATCCCCATTTCGGTCATTGCGACCTTTGCCGCAATGAACGCCTTCGACATGACCTTGAACGTTTTGAGCATGGCGGGGTTGGCGCTGGCCATCGGCATGTTGGTGGACAACGCCATCGTGGTCTTGGAGAACATTTTCCGCCTGCGGGAAGAAGGCTTGGGCGCTTGGGACGCCTCCATCCGGGGTGCTCAGGAGGTGGGTCTGGCCGTGACGGCCTCGACTTTGACCACGGTCAGCGTCTTTGTGCCCATTCTCTTCGTGCCGGGCATCGCCGGGGTCATGTTCCGGGACATGGCCGTGACCATTTGTTTCGCCTTGGGCATTTCCTTGGCCGTGGCCCTGACCTTTATTCCTTTGGCCTCTTCGCGTCTTTTGGGTTCGGAGCGGGCGGCTCGCTTGCTGAAGCGTGCCCACGCCAAGGATCGATTCAGGCATGTGCGTGACGGTTATGGGCGCATTCTGGACTGGAGCCTCCGCCATCGATGGGTGGTGGTTCTGACCGTGGTGGCTGTCATCGGCGGGGCCGCTGTGCTCTGGAAACTTCTGCCTACGGAGTTTGTGGCCAAAGACGACCAGTCTTTGATCTTCATTCAGGTGGAGACACCCATCGGCAACAACCTGCAGGAAACCGCCACCATCGTGCGCGAGGTGGCCGAGGCCGTGGGCGAGGTAATCAAACCCGAAGAGCGACGTTTGCTCGGTGTGGACGTGGGCGTGGGCAAGGGCTTCGTGTCGATTTTTGCCAAAGGGGTGCATGCGGGCACGATTCGTGTGCCATTGGTTCCCATGGGGCGGCGCGAGCGTTCCCAAGCCCAGATCGAAGATGCGGTGCGAAAGCGCTTGAAAAGCATTCCCGGGGTCAAGGCCACCGTGGCCATGCCTTTCAACCCCATGGGGGGAGAGGGTGACATCGAAATCCAGATCCGGGGTCATGATCTGGAAACCTCTCGCACCTTGGGCCTTTCGCTTCGGGACAAGCTGCGCGTCTGGCCTGAGATGTCTGAAGTGAATTTCTCCATGGACGATCAAAAACCCGAAGTGCGGGTGGCTTTCGATCGGGTCAAGATGGCCCAGTTGGGCATCTCATCGGCTTCCGTGGGGGCCTCCATTTCGACATCCTTCATGGGCAGCATCGCCGGCCGATATGCCGAGGGTGGCGATGAGTTCGACATCGTCGTGCGCTACGGCAAGGAACATCGTCTGGACATCGAAGAGATCAAGCGCATGCCGGTGCTTACCGCAAGCGGTTCCGCGGTTCGCTTGGACAACATCGCCGACGTCGATGTGGGTTTGGGTCCGGTCAACGTGACGCGATTGGATCAAGAGCGGGTGACCCGCTTGATCTGCCACTTGGCCGACGAATACAAGGCGAAAGACTCAAAGAACGGTGAAAAGATGCAGAAAGATCTGGGCGGCTCCATCGAGCGACTGACCCAGTTTTTGAAGAAGGTTGAGTGGCCCAAGAACTTCACATACTTCATCGGCGGCTCGGCCGAAGACTTCATGATCAGCATGAAGTGGTTGGGTTTTGCTTTGATGGTTTCGATTTTGTTGGTTTACATGGTCATGGCCAGCCAGTTTGAGTCCTTGCGCCAGCCCTTCATCATCATCATTTCCGTGCCGCTGTCGGCCATCGGCGTGGTGCTGATGTTCGTCATCACTCGGGCCACGGTGGACGTGTCCTCACTTGTGGGCATCATCATGCTGGTGGGCATCGTCGTGAACAACGGCATCGTGATGATCGACGCGGCCAACCAGTTGCGTCTTCAGGGCAAAGACCGCTTGGAGGCCATCGCCTTGGCCGCCCGCATTCGAATGCGTCCCGTGCTTATGACCAGCTTGACCACCATCATGGCGATGATGCCTTTGGCCCTGGAGTTCGGCGAGGGTTCGGCCGGTTGGGGCGGCATGGCCAAGGCGGTTATCGGTGGGCTCTTCGCTTCGACCTTCCTGACTCTGTTTGTGGTGCCCACCATGTACACCTTGTTTGCGCGCAAGACCATGAAGGAGCGGCCCGAATGCAGCGCTCTTGGAGGTGAAGCATGAGCGCTTTGCGTGGGATCTCTTGGGTTTTGTTGGCCTGTTTGTGTTTGCCCTTGAATGCCGTGGCCCAGAGTGCCATGGCCCAGAGTGCCATGGCCCAAAATGGCATGGCACAAAATGGCATGGCACAGAGTGAGACGACCTCCTTGTTGCCCGAGCCCCTGGCTTCGGCACCCGTGGTGCCCATCGCCTCCGCCATCGAGAGCACGAAGAAAAGCAACATCAGCTGGCGGTCTCTGGCCGAGTTTTTGGTGCAGGCCGAGGCGGGCAAGGATATTGCCTGGGGCGTTTTGTTGCCCAAGGTGCAGGCGGAGGTGACTTGGCTGCATCTGGGCGAGCGCCACAGTCCGGATATGGGCTCTTTGGCCGATATGGGCGCTATTCTGGGTGAGATGATGGGCGCCATCATAGAGGAGCATCCCGCGCAGGCCGCGCGATTTTTGCCGTTCATGGAAGGGGAGGGCGGGGATGAGAACGCCTTTGATGCCTTCGTGCCGGTCCAAGACAGCATCACGGGCACCTTCACCCTGGTGGTGCCTGTGATCAATGCGGCCGCCATCCCTATGTTGCAGGGCTCTTATGATCGGATGGACGCCACGGTGCAGACGATCGGGCATGGCCGGGAGCAGCTCTTGTACGGCGTGGCCAAGGCCTATTACGGTCTCTGCACTGTGCAAAACATGATCAGCGTGACAACGCGCAGCATCGAGGCCGCCAACGAGCACCATCGCTCGGCCAAGGTGCGGGCCAACCTGCAGGTGGCCACCAAGCTGGAGGTCAAAAGGGCCGAGCTCGAGGTGGCTAAAGCCGAGGGGCAGATGGTGGAGTTGATGGCCGGCCTGGCCAAGGGCAAGGCCTCCTTTCGGTATTTGTCTGGCGTGACCGGGGAGTTTCGGGTGCTGGACCCTGAGTTGCTCTTGCCTGATGCCGACAAGCCCCTGGCGCATTGGCAGGAGCTTGCCAAAAAGCAGCGCAAGGATCTCGTGGCCGCAAAGATCAACGTGGCCATCGCCAAAAAGAGCGTAAAGCAGGTTTGGATGAAGTACGTGCCCACCTTGAATCTCATCGGCCAACTGAAATTGGACAACAACCAGGCCCAGCGCTTCGACGACGATCCGGCCAGTTGGGTGGTCATGGCCACCTTGAGCGCCAACATCTGGGACGGCGGTATTCGAGAGGCTGAGTTGGAAATCGCCGAAAGTCGTTTTCGCCAGGAGGAGATGAAGGTTCAGGACCTGGAAAGGCAGATCGAAAGCATGGTGGCCTCGGCCTACCAGGGGCTGATCGATGCACGTGCCTCAAGGGCAGTAGTCGAACGGCAGTTGGACGTGGCCAAAGACACCCAAGCCCTGGCCCAGACCAGCGAAAAGGCCGGCGTGGCCACCAACCTGCAGGTCATCGACGCCAACACCATGGTTTTTGCTTCCGAAGCCCAGTTCATCGGGGCCAAGTTGGGCGAGTCCATCGCCATCCTGGATCTCCTCGGCGCCTGCGGTGCCCCCGTCCCATTTTGAGGTTTGAAATGAGTACTTTACGCCACATGTTGCTCGCCGCGGTGTTGCTTGTCTCGGTTTCCGCCTGCGTCGGCAGCATCGCCACCGAGCAGGATGCCGGCCAAGCAAACGATGCCGACGCGACGACGGATGACGCCAATACAGACGACGCCAATACAGACGACGCCAGTACAGATGACGCCGGTACAGACGACGCCGGTACGGACGACGCCGGCACAGATGACGCCAATACAGACGACGCCGGTACAGACGACGCCAATACAGACGACGCCAATACAGACGACGCCAATACAGACGACGCCAATACAGACGACGCCAATACAGACGACGCCGGTGTAGACGACGCCGGTGAGGATGCCGGTGGTGAGGATGCCGGTGGCATGGACGGTCAGGACACCGACCCCGACTACCTGAATATCCCCTTACAAAGCGACATCACCGGGGTGCAGCCGATGACGGGCATCGTGCTCTGGGAAAACGCTTGGAATTCGGATCCGATCAAAACCACGCCTGGCTACATTCAGCTCGAGTATGCTTATGTGCGGCCGAGCGACATCGTCGTCGCCGCTGACACCTACGACTGGTCGTCTTTTGATGCTTTCCTGGCGCGCATCGCCGGTCGCGGCCACCAGGCCGTCGTGCGCTTCTATTACGTCTACCCCGGCGAGGTCACGGCCGTGCCCGATTACATCAAGGACCTCTCCGACTACAACGAGACATTGGGGACCAGCGAGGGCGAAGCGACTTATTTCCCGGACTGGACTCACGCGGAGTTGATGCGTGCCCATCTCGCTTTCTATACTGAATTTGCAGCGCGCTACGATACCGACCCGCGTATTGCTTTTTTGCAAGTCGGTTTTGGCCTGTGGGGCGAGTACCACATTTACGATGGCCCCAATACCATCGGCGAGCAGTTCCCCTCCAAGGCCTTTCAGGGTACTTTTTTCCAACATTTGGAAGCCGAGTTGCCCATCACCCACTGGAGCATCTCCATCGACGCAGGCGATGACTACTATTCGCCTTTTGCTTCCACGCCCGCGTTCTTGAATATCCGCTTCGGCAACTTCGACGATTCCTTCATGCACGAAGAGCACGGCGACTACAACGAGGACATGTGGAACGTCTTCGGCCATTTGACGCGCTACGAGCATTCCCCCCACGGCGGAGAGCTCAGCTACTACTCCAACTACGATCAGCAACACGCCCTGGACGCGCAAGGCATGTACGGACGCACCTACGAAGAGCTTTCCACCAGGTTCCACATCAGCTACATGATCGGCAACGATCAGCCGGAATATCAATCGGATGCAAGAATCCGCGAGGCCGGCATGGCCAACGGCTACAGGTTCGAAGTGCTCTCCTTTCAAGCTTCCTCAAACAAATCACTTGTCCAAGTACGCAACAACGGCATCGCGCCCATTTACTACGACGCCTTCGTGGCGGTAAACGGCATCAAAGCAGACGAATCCCTAAAAGGTCTACTCCCCGGCGAAACCCACGAATACGAAATCCAAGCCGGCGGCAGCACACCCATCCTGACCATCGAATGCGACCGTCTCGTAGCAGGCCAAAAGATCGAGCTTCAAGCCGAGTTGTAGGCGTCAAGAAAGGGGCCTATGCTGATCAGCATACCCCTTGATGGTCGGGCGCTTTGTTTTGATATCGGGAGGAGGGTGAAATGGATATGAATTTTGGTGCTTTGGTTGATGAGTCCATAAGCCTTGAATTGAATATGGCTTCGCTGTATCTCGTTTTCCATAAGTTGTTTCCGGAAGATGCGGATTTCTGGTGGACCTTGGTCTTGGAGGAAAAAAATCATGCCGCCCTGATTCGAAGCGGGAAGGATAGCTTCATGGCGGTCGACAAATTTCCAAGTGATTTGATATCGGAGAATTTGCAGGAATTGAAAGATACAAACGGCAGGATCGCTCTTTTCCTCAAGAGGTGCGAAGTCGACCCGCCCTCAAGGGAGGAGGCCTTTGGCTTGGCTTTGGAGCTTGAAAGATCCGCGGGCGAATTGCATTTTCAGGAATTCATGGAGAAAGAAGCCGGTTCAAAGATTGACGAAATCTTCAGGCAATTGAACAAAGATGACAAAGATCATGAGCAGAGAATTCGGTCCTATATGGAAAGCAACGGCATTCGTTTGCGAACAGGGGAGGACGGAGTGCTATTCTCCGGATAATATCATTCTGTAAAGCTTTCCTCTTCTTCCTGCGTCCAGGCGGCCTGACTTTGTGGCAATGAATAGAGCGTCATTGAAGATGCGAAGTTTGACCCCTGCCTGGTTGTCGAACTTTCTTATGTTGGTGAAGGTATTGCTGCTGAGATCGAATCTATAAAGTTCGGTGCCTTCGCCCGCTTCTTCGCAGTTGTTCCAGCAATCGGTTTTGGTCAGCAGATAGAGGTTCCCTTTGTAATGCCCCATGGCGTGAAAGCCCACCGCTGGACCCGTGGCTACGTCTCTTTCGTTGGTGCCGTCATACTCAATTACGATGTTCCCGTCCCTGAGACCGTAAATGTGATCGTTGGAGGATATCATATAGCTCTTGATACCGTTGTAGCCTTGTTCGAGGTTCCATGTGTCGCCTGTCACGCTGGAGTAGATATTTGTATGTGTGTAGTTCGTGGTGTAGGCGTTCTTGTAGGTCCTGCCGTTCAGCTGTGGTTTGCCTTCGTAGACAATGCGTCCTGTGTCGCCAACCGGAGGCCAATTGGCGCTGTTAATTTCAGTGAAGTTTGTCCCATCCGTTGTCTTCCACAGGCTTGGACCCTTTGTGGCACCCGCGAAGCATGTGAATGTCGCAAAAAGAGCATTGTTGGTGACGAAAAGTCCCAGACCGAGGTTGTTCAGAGGTTCGGTGAAGGCGATGGTGAAAGCAGTGCCGTTTGAAGAGACATAAAGTCTATTTTTGTTCTCTGTGATCGCATACAAGCTTCCACCGAAGGATTCCAAATCATATACGGATTCCCCGGCATCCAAGGCCGCCACCTCCGTCCACGGAGGATAGCTGAAGATGTGGACCGTTCCGCCGTTATAGGTTCCGGCATACAGCTTGCCGTTGTGTTCGCCGAGGCTGATGAAACCAACGTCGGTCGTGGATCCAACCTCTTCAAAGATTTCGATTCCAGTGTCCGGATTGCCGGCGTCCGTGCCGGCGTCTGTGATCGGGTCTCCGTCGGAGCCCGCGTCGATGTCCGTATCCCCGTCGAGTTCCGTGCCTGCATCCGTACCCGCATCGATGTCTATGTCCCCGCCGGCGTCCGTGCCGGCATCTGTCGCGCATTGACAGGCATTCCAGCCAGTGCCGTCCTCCTTGCACTGTTGATAGCCGGCCGTGCCATCGTCACAGGAGCAATCCTTCGTGGTGCCCTGGTCGCATATTGTGTCGGAAGGCTCTTCACCGCATCCAGGGAGCAACAATGAGAGGCAAAAAGACATCGCAAGAAAGCCAGCTATGGAGCTCAAGTAGGCAAGTTTTCTCATCGGGTCGAATCCTTCTGAAAGATGAAAGCAGGTCACATGCTCATCCCGCACACCAACGGAGAAACACATTACCCCCTTCTGGATGGATTTCCAAAGTGATATATGAGCTCCCTGATCCCCCTGTTTTCCTTGTTCGTGTGACACAAGCAAGGGGCGAAGTGGCATTCTTCGGGTGAGGTCTATTCGACTTGACAAGTCCAATCCCTGGTGCCTAGCCTGCATCGTTTTTAATGTTCAAGATCGCGAGAGGTCCAATGCGGAAATACTTTGGTTCGTCGATAACAAAAAAGCTTGTTGTGTCCCTGGCTGGGGTTTTTTTGATTGTCTTTCTGTTGGTTCATCTGGCCATCAACCTGTTTCTCCTGAAAAGTGATCCGAGTACCTTCAACAGTGCGGCCCATTTTATGGGCAACAATGTTGTCGTGAAAATTTTTGAGGTCATCCTTCTGTTGTTGTTTGCCTTACACATTGTCGGGGCAGTTGTCTTGCAGATACAAAACTGGAGGGCCCGTCCCGTCCGCTACAAAGTTGCCAATCATTCGCAGACATCCTTTTTTTCCAAGTATATGATTTACTTGGGCGGCGTGGTTTTCGTCTTCCTTGTTGTCCATTTCATTAACTTCTATTTTGTGAAAATCGGTCTGGTACAAGGTGATCCGGACAATTTTTACGCAATGGCTCATGGGCTGTTTGGGCTGCCTCTTTATGTTGCCATATATGTGTTTTCATTCTTGGTTCTCTCTTTTCATCTTCACCATGCATTCCAGTCCGCATTTCAGACAATTGGGCTGAATCACCAGAAATACACTCCCGCCGTGAAGTTGGCGGGGTTGGCTTATTCGATCCTTGTGCCGGCAGGATTTGCCGTCATTCCCGTTGTTATATATTTTTCCAAATAGGATTGCGGGTGAGCAATGCAAGACTCCGGCAAATTTGATTCGAAGATTCCTGAAGGCCCTCTCCGGGATAAATGGACAAAGCATAAGGCTTCGCTGAGGCTTGTCAGCCCAGCCAATAAGAAAAAGCTGGACATCATTGTCGTGGGAGCCGGCGCAGCAGGTGCTTCGGCGGCCGCATCCCTGGCGGAATTGGGTTACAATCTGAAAGTTTTCGTGTTTCAAGACTCATCCCGCAGGGCTCACTCCATCGCTTCTCAGGGTGGCATTAATGCCAGCAAAAACTACAAGAACGACGCCGACAGCGACTACCGCTTGTTTTATGACATGCTCAAGGGGGGCGATTTCAGGGCAAGAGAGGCAAATGTCTATCGCGCGGCGGAAGTAAGCAATGGGATTATTGACCAGTACGTCGCTCAGGGTGTTCCATTTGCCAGAGATTATAGCGGCTATCTTGAAAACCGTTCTTTTGGTGGGGTACAGGTTTCCAGAACGTTCTATGCCCAGGGCCAAACAGGTCAACAGTGCACTTTGGCTGCTTACCAGGCCATGTCAAGACAGATTGCGGCCGGTAGAGTGGAGATGTTCAGCCGTCGAGATGTTCTCGATATCGTTGTCGTTGATGGAAAAGCCAGAGGCGTTATTGCCAGAAATTTGATCACCGGTGAGATTGAGCGCCATGCCGCACACGCTGTTGTGTTGGCCTCGGGTGGGTTCGGTACCGTGTACTACCTCTCGACCTTGGCTATCAATTCCAACGGAACAACGGCAGTTGCCGCCTATAAAAAGGGGGCTCTTTTCGCCAATCCCAGCATGACGCAAATACACCCTACCTGCATTCCGGTTCTCAATGAGTATCAATCAAAACTCACCTTGATGTCGGAATCCCTGAGAAACGATGGAAGGATCTGGGTATCAAAGACCAAGGGTGACAAGCGAAATCCCAGCGATATCCCCGAGGAAGAGCGGGATTACTACCTCGAAAGAAGATATCCGGCGTTCGGCAATCTGGTGCCAAGGGATGTGGCCTCCAGGGCAGCAAAAGAACGTTGTGATGCCGGTTATGGCGCAGGTGAAACCGGACTGTCTGTCTACCTGGATTTCAAGGACGCCATTGAGAATCAAGGGAAGGACGTCATCGGTAACAAGTATGGCAACCTTTTTGATATGTACAATAAGATCACAGGGATAGACCCCTATCGTGAACCGATGAAAATCTATCCGGCGGCCCATTACACGATGGGTGGACTTTGGGTGGATTACAACCTGATGACGACCATTCCAGGGCTGTACGCCATCGGAGAGGCCAATTTTTCTGATCACGGCGCCAACCGTCTTGGGGCTGCTTCGCTGATGCAGTGTTCCGGGGACGGCTATTTTGTCCTGCCGGTGACCATTGGTGATTATCTCGCCGATGAAATCGGAACATCCAGAATTTCCACTGACGGCCCTGAATTTGAAGAAGCAGAGAATTCGGTCAGGGAAAGACTGAGAAAGCTCCTGTCCATCAATGGTACTCAGACTGTCACTTCGTTTCACAAAAGGCTGGGTGAGATATTGTGGACCTACTCCGGGATGAAGCGAAACGGAGAGGGACTCAAGCTCGCCCTGGAAAAGGTGGCTGCGCTGAAAGAAGAGTTCTGGAAGGACGTCAAAGTTCCTGGGAAATTGGACGAGCTCAATCATGAGCTGGAAAAAGCAGGCAGGGTTGCGGACTTCTTCAGCCTTGCCCGTTTGATTATCATTGATGCGCTTGACCGCAAAGAGTCCTGCGGTGCCCACTTCAGGGAAGAGTATCAGAACGAAGAAGGGGAGGCGCAGCGGGATGATGACAACTATTCCTACGTGTCGGCCTGGGAATATGACGGCGATGATGAGTTGCCGAAGTTGAACAAGGAAGAGCTTGTGTTTGAATATGTCAAGCCAACGAAGAGAAGTTACAAGTGATAGGTCACTTAGGAATGGACGTAATCATATGAAGATCACGCTAAATATCTGGCGTCAGAAAAATGCTCAAGATAAAGGTGGGTTCGTTACTTATCAGATGGAAGACGTCTCAAAGGAGATGACGTTTCTTGAGATGCTGGACTCTCTTAATGAAAAACTCATCAAAGAAGGTGTTGATCCGGTCGCATTCGACAGTGACTGTAGAGAAGGTATTTGTGGAATGTGCGGATTGTATATCAACGGCAGGCCCAACGGTCCTCAGAAAGGGGTGACCACCTGTCAGCTCAACATGAGCTTGTTTGCTGATGGAGATACCATCACCGTTGAACCCTGGAGAGCCAAGCCTTTCCCTGTCATCAAGGACCTGGTTGTTGACAGAAGTGTTTTTGACCAACTTATCCAGGCGGGTGGTTTCATCTCTGCCAAAACCGGCGTAGCACCTGAGGCGAATTCAATACTCATAAGCAAAGAATTGGCGGACAAGGCCTTTGATTCAGGAACTTGCATCGGTTGTGGGACATGCGTTGCAACTTGCAAGAATGCCTCGGCCATGCTGTTTGTTTCCGCGAAAATATCTCAGTTCGCATTGATTCCACAGGGGCAGGTTGAGGCGAAAAAGAGAGTCCAAAGCATGGTAGACAAGATGGATGAGCTGGGTTTCGGCAACTGTACAAACACCGGCGCTTGTGAGGCTGAATGCCCCAAGGAAATCACCCTGAGCAATATCGCAAGAATGAACAGAGAATTCTACAAATCAAAAATATCATAGTTGTTGTTTGTCCCAGACCTTCACCAGCCCGCCCATGGTGCCGAGGTAGGCTGAGCCGTCTGGGCCGAGCGTCAGAGGCTGGCCGAAGTTGGTGTAGTCCATGCCCTCGCCCGTGGGTACACTAAAGACCTTCAGGCCTGTCTCAAAGTCCAACCCGGTGAGGAACCAGGTGTACACGCCATCCGGCAGACGCTCGTAGGTGTAGACGTAGAGCAAGCCGTTTGCGAGCGAGATCTTGGGTAAAACCTGGCATGATTTCTCCGAGCTTCTCCAGATCTGAGTGCATGAATATGAACCGTTTTCGTCCGGTATGAGATCGAGGCGCAAAAGGCCGCCTACGTGGTTTTCCCAGCAGCCGGTGTCTCCTAAGAGATTGTCCCGATCGATTCCGTAGTTGTTGTCCACGATGACCGAGTATTCCAGGCCGTGGGGGCCGTCGCGTACGACACCGGGAAGCGCGTTTTCGGTGGTGCTCTGGCCGTCGTCGAAGACCGGCATCTTGTAGACGAGGCTTCCGTCCGAGCGCTTGAGAAACAGGATGTTCATTTTCGGGTCGGCGTTGTCACCGATGGCGACCAGATCGCCGAAGAGGTTGGGTGTCGTGCCGGAACCCTGGTTGAAGTTGCTGGGTTTCACGACGCTGCCCCGATCGTACTCCATGCGCCAGTCCGCCTCGGGTACGCCGTTGGCGTCGGCATTGAAGCGGTACATGGCGTGATCGGTTACAATGTAGACCCCGTCCTCGCCGACGGCGAAGGAGTTTTGCATCTCCTCGCCTTCGAGTTCGATGCTTTGCACGCTGTCGTCGCTCAGGTTAACCGTGCCGACTTTTCCGTAGCGAGTCGTGAACCACAGGTACTTGCCCTGCCAGTCGGGTATGGTCATTTGAACATGGTCGACGGCCGGGGCGACCAGGGGCACGACGACGTCTGACAGATCGTATCTTTTTAACTGCCGAAATTCTCCTGCCGCATCGTCATACGCGATGAGCTGGATGGCGTTTTCCGAATCGGTCAAAAGAATCCGATCCTGATTGTCGACAACGAAGTAGGTTGCGCCGGATGTGTCTCCGTAGGGAAATAGCGGATCGCTGAAGTTCCGTGGGGGCAGGGGATAGGTCGCCAGCACCTCGAGCGAGTCCGGATCGAGCAGCAATATGTTGTACTGAAGCATCACGGCGCTGGTGGTCAGGATTCGGCCAAGGCTGTCGAAAGCAATGGTGACGCAGGTGTTGATGCCGTCTGCGTGGCTCTTGATGAGGACTTGCGGATTGACGCCCGTGGGGCCGGCGATTTCGTATGTGTCGGTCATGTAGGCGTCGTTATGCATGTTGCTCGAGCCGTTGGGGGCCAAAAACGGGTGTTGCGGAATCGCCAAGTGGGGCACCCCCGACTCTGAAGAAGGCGTCTCGCTGCAGGCGAAGCAAAGTAACAACAAGGGCAGGCAGATGAGTGTCGTCTTTTTCATTGTGCAGGTCTCCTTAGAAGACTCATGGAGTCCGAAAATTTGGCGAAAGATTAGCATGGGGCGGGGCTTTTGCAAGTCTGCGGGGCACGAAGGTGCATTGCTTCACTTTATGCCTTCTGGTAGCCTTATGCCCTGCGCGAGGGGACTGGCTTTCATGAATGAAAAATTTGGCGGCTACACCCTGGAAAAGAGAATCGCCTTCGGAGGCATGGCCGAGGTTTTTCTGGCGACCCGGACCGGCCCGGAAGGATTCAAAAAGCGAGTCGCCATCAAGTGCATCCTTTCACACCTGACCGACCATGCCGATTTCAGGACCATGTTTTTGGACGAAGCGAAGCTGGTTGCCGAGCTGAGTCATCCCAACATCGTTCAGATCTTCGACATGGGCCAGGTGGATGAGCGCTTGTTTTTGGCCATGGAGTTCATTGACGGACTGAACCTGGCCGTTATCCAGAAGCAATTTAGCGACAAGGGCATCAGGCTTCCGATGGGGCTTGCCGTGCATGTGGTTGCCGAGGTTTGTCTTGGCCTGGACTACGCACATGAGTATGTGGATCAGAATGGGCGCCATCTTAACGTCATTCATCGGGATATCAGCCCGCAGAATATTATGGTGACCCGCGATGGTGTTGTGAAAATCGTCGACTTCGGTATCGCCAAAGCCGCATCCAACTTGTATATGACGAAGACGGTCTCGGTGAGGGGCAAAATAAAGTATATGTCCCCGGAACAAATCCTTGGCCAATCCGGCTTGGACCGGCGAACCGACGTGTATTCCGCCGGGGTTGTGCTTTTTGAAATGCTCACTTCAGCGCCACCGCACCGCGCCAAGAGCGACCTGGGCCTGATGGAGACAATCTCGTCCAGACAGGCCCCGGATCCAAGGGAGTTTTCCCCCGACTTGCCTGGGGAATTGGCGTGCATCGTCAACAAAGCACTGCAGCGCAAAAGAGAAAAGCGATTTCCCTCCTGTCGTGTATTCCGTTCAGAATTACTGAGTTTTTTGGGCCAAGAGGGTTTGTCCGTAGATAGTTATGACCTGAAAGAATTTTTGTCTTCGCAGGGGCAAAAGAAGAGCGTGGAGCCTGCTCGAACCGTGGATGGAGCACCAACCCTTTCGGTGAAGAATAAGTCGCAGCTCATGACACGGAAATCTTTTTATAAAGCCAAGACGACTTGGATTATGGCGATTTTGTCTCTGCTTGTTTTTGTTGTTGGATTCTTGGCGCTAAAGACCCGCGACAAACAAGAATCGTCCGTTGAACCCAATCGGCCATTGCAGTCCGTCAAGGTAGTGGAACCTCCTCCGCCAGAACTCGTCAGCGAGAAAAAGGGGTCATCTTCTCAGGTCGAAACGAGAAGAAAAAAACCGATGAAGCGTAGCAGGGTTGTCAAAATGAACGAGGCTTCCATGAAGAAAGCCCAGGCCATGCTTGACAAGGCATTGGGTGCCTTGATGAATAGCCCGACTCGGCAAGAGGCGCCAAAGCAACGCCACCCGTCGCCACCAAAGAAGTTCGATGAGAAGATCAAGCGGAGTCGAGAATATCGCATCAAGGGTGCCAAGTTGTATCTAGAAAACCAATTCGATGAGGCCATCACGGCTTACAAGAAAGCCTTGGAATTGGATCCCGACGACCACGAATTGCTCAGGATGATGGGGGTGGCGTCAGTCAAGTCAGGCAATCGGCAGCTGGCCCATTTGTACTACTCCATGTACGTAGGTCGCTGCCCGAGATGCAAAAATGCTCGTTCTGCAAAGAAAACACTAAAGGGCCTGAAGTAAAGAAGGGGAGAGGGGGTCAGACCCCTCCTTTGCTGAAGCTTCGGCGGGCAAGCCCGACACTTGATACTAACTTATGGGGGATAGTCAGTTTAATACGAAGCGATGGGGCCCGGCGGGGACGTCGAGGGTTAGGATGGAATTGGCCCAGGTGAAGGTTGTGGTGTTTTCGTCCATTTGGACCTGGGTGGGTTCTTGGGGGCAGTAGAGATTCACCGTGGTGGGGGTCTCGGCTTGGATGCTTGCGAAATGGGGGTCATTTGCGCTGGGCGTGTGCTCGGTGCGGGCGAATAGGCTGATTGGCGTGGTGGATTGGAGTAGTACCAGGCTGTCTTTTTCTAGTGAGGTGATGGCTCGGCCGAAGTAGGCGGGTTGGTCTTGGCGTCTTCCGCCCATGAGTCCTTCTACCGAGAGACCCTGTAGAGTGGTGGTGGCTCCGGCGAAGGGCCAGATTACTACCGCGATGTCGCCGATCGTGTTGAAGACGCGGACCCCTTCGGCGCCTGAGTCGGCCAGGGCCTCTACGGATGTCGTGTCGCCGAACCAGGCTGCGACTAAGGATGAGGTGGCTGTGGCGGTTTGGGTTCGCTTCAGGCGGTTGCCTAGTTGGAAGGATTCGAAATCGGAGTTGTAGCCGCCTACGTCGAGCTTTCCTTCCGGGATATAGAAGGAGGGTTCGATCACGGCGGACCAGTTTTCGGAGGAGCAGTCCGCGATGTGGAGGGCGGGGGCTGTGTCCTGGGGCTGGACCAGCCAGCGGTCGGCGCCTTGTGCGGTCCAGGGGTTTTCCAGACGACGATCGCGGTAGCCGTAGCTTGCGTTTTCGGATGTGGGCGGGTCTGTTCTGTAGGAATGGAGCAACCAGGTGAACTCGACCGGGCTTGCGGCTTGTAGTTGGTCGCGGATTAGGAAAATTTCGGGGCCTAAGCCAATTACTTCTCGCTGCCAACTTTGCAACTCAGGGGATTGGGACATGGGGCTTGGATCGGCCAGCATGTTGAAGTATTGGGGCGCGCTCAGAGAGAAAGGGACCCCGGCCCAATGGATGGGGTCCACCGAGGCCATCCACTGCCGGTCCTGGCCGTACTGACCGGCCCCGTCCACCATGACCAGATTGTGCTCATCGGTCATCTTCCAGTAGGAGTAACCGAAGTCGGTCAGGTAAGGAACGCCTGCTCTGTGCAGGATGAAATGCCCCGCGTCGGGTTGCTCGTGGCCGCCGAAGTAAGAGCCGGACTTGAGCGAGAAGTAGACCGCGTCGTTTTGCCAGGAAGAACGCCAGGCGAAGATGCCCCGGTCGGCCGCCAAGTGCCAGGTGGGCAGGGTTTCGGGGGAGACGGCCGTCACCGTGGGGTCGTACCAAAGATAGGAGTAAGCGGTTTGTCGGGGCCATTGGAGTTCCTCGGCCATCCACTGGGCGACGCCGTTGTTCAACCGGGCAGCAAGCCAGGATTGGATCGTGCGAGGGGGGTTGTAGTGATAGGGAGGGCAGTCACCGAAGTTGGCGGGGCCGCCGTAGTTGTCGGTTCCGCCAGGCGCGATGGAATGCAGATCCCAGAGGATCGAGTTTTCGAACCAGGGGATGGCGCTGGCCGTGTGGCCGCCTAAGGCCCGGTCGCGCATGTCCAACCAGGGGAACAGATTGATCTGGCCGTAGGAGTGGTAGGCCACGCCCTCGTTGCTGGCGCCGTCGTTTTCGAGCACGGAAAGGATCACCGCCAGGTTGGCCTCGGTTCTGTCCTCCCAGGCTTGGCGGCGTGTTTCCGGTACTTCATCTTTGAGCACGAAGGCGACGGCGGCGATTCCCGCGTTGTTGATCCAGTAATGGTTGTTGGTGACCGTGCCGTAGCGGGTCCAGTCGATGTCCGGGTAGTAGCGCATGTTGGATGCGGTGTTCAGCCAGTAGTCGCTCATGTCGGCCAGGCGCGACCGCAATTCTCGTCGTTCATCCGGGGTTAGGCGGTCGTAATGCCAGTCATAGGTGATAGCCAAGGCGCTGAGGAAATGGCCCACCGTGAGGTCGAGGTTGTTGAATGGGTTTTCATCATTGTTCCAGTTGGGGTAGCGAAGCATTTTAAAGAAGTAGCTCCAGAGCATGGCGTCGTGGGGCGCGTTTGGATCGATAAGCTGGATCAACGCAAGATTTGTGAGCCGTTTCGCGTAGCTTCGGATGTCTTTGCCCAGCCCCGGATCGTCGATGGGTTCGCCGTATCCGTTGGCTTCGGTGAGCATGGCGTTCCATATGGCCGTGTGCGTTCCATCCTTGCGAGCCCGCAGTTCGGGCAAATCGGCTGCCGAGAACAGCAAGCGGGGATGGACGGGGTGACGGAATTCGATGGTCGTGTGACGGGTGGCGGTACCGGATTGCGCGGTCAAGGTCCAGGTGCCTTCCGGGTGGGTCGGGTCGAGCAGCAGGGGATTTTCCGTCTCCCAGATCCAGGTGTTGCCGACCCGAGCAAGGTCTACCTGGATTTCGTTGTTATCCGGCAAGGTCCAAATGGCGGTCACCGGATCGCTGTTGCCCGGCGTGGACACCACAACCCGCAGACTGTCTTCAGGGAAGACGAAACGGCCATCCATGGGCTCGATGATGTTCAGGTCCCGGAATTCCGGCTCGGAGAAGCGCAGGCCGGGCTTCATGGCGTCGAACAGGTCGACGATTTGGTCCTTGTTCTCCGAAGCCATCCACAGGGCGCGGAATCTCAGGGTGCCGCCTGCTGAATATCCGTAAGAGTCAAAAAGATTGATCGGCCCGGCCTCGTCATTCGCCCGGATTACGCCTTTGTGGAAGGCGAACCAGCCGAAGCCCCGATTGCTTGTGCTGTCGTAGGCGACCAGCCAACGCATGCCGGTGTTCCACTCACTGGAGAGGTCGCTGTCTTCGAAGACGTCCGAGATCATTCGGTCGAAGGTGTCTGTCAGATAGATGTGACGACCGTTCCAGTCGTTGGAAGAAAAGTTCAGCGGATTGATGTCGCTTTCGACTGACAAGAGGGTTTGTGCAAAGGGCCAGTCCCGAAACACTCGATGGGTCAGAGTGAGTTGGTGAGGGACCGGCGTATCGAGTGCCCAGGTGGCGGCGTAGGCAGCCTGAAAGCCATCGTCGTCGTAATGAAGGTTTTCGTAGGGTTGCGATTCGTTTGGGCTGGGGGGGTAGACCGCCTCGCCTGATTGAAGCTGGTAGTTGTTGCTGAATCCCTCTGCCGTTTTCCAGCCGGAGGATAGCAGGGTGAGCCCTGTGGCTTCGCCGCTTCGTCGACCTGTCCGAATGCTGTCTGAGCCTTCGTCGACCTCTCTTTGGATCGAACAGCATCCACCGGACACGCCGATCAGCCCGCCTGGCAGTTCGTGGCGTGTGGCCCATTCGGAATCGCTCCAATGCCAGGCTTCGGGGTTCGCGTCCGTCCGGTAGTAGACGGCGAACTCGCGGGATTGTCCGGCGGGTGTGGTGCCGGGGGCCTCGAAGCCCGCTTGGGTGATTCGTCCTTCGGGCTCGCACCAGGCCGAGGCGGCGATCGGTGCAGGGTCCATGCCTCCGGTGATCTCGTAGACCGAAATGTCGCGCAGCACAAAGGAATCGGCATGCTCGATCAGCGCGATGACCGGCAGATCGACTCGGTCCCTGTCAGGGTGGGGTTGCAAGGTGACAACCTGACGATAGGGCTTGTCGCTCTCCGCCCAGTTCTGTTCTGGCAAGGGCCCTGAATCGCTGCCGTCTGTTGCCGAATCGTCGCCCCCATCCAGCCCCGCGTCCAGTCCCGCGTCCAGTCCCGCGTCACCGTCCGGGGCTTGGGCAACCGAGCCGGTGCAGCCCGCCAAGGGCAAGAGAATCAAGAGAGCCAGCCACGTCAGATTTGTTTTCATATCTTCAGTCTATCCGCATCCACCCCCCTTTTGGCAAGGTCTTGAAATCTTGGCACTTCGAGATCGCGTGTGGTTGCTTTTGGTAATAAAAGGTTATTATTTTCTTGATCCAAGTCTTCGGATGGGCAGAATGCAGATGGATTTATTAAACTCTATCTGTCTTTTCTTGCGGAGGTTGGTGACATGCTAAGTCGACGAAGTGGAAAGGGATTCATCCTGTTGGCGTTGATGTCTGGGCTGGTTTTTTTGGCTGCGGCTTGCGGTGGTTCCGGGGGGGATGAGCCCGCCTGCACGGATGGTGAAAGCTGCGGCCCTTTTGATGGGATGGAGATTGTCTTGGATCTGGGCGATTCCAACCTGACCGTGGATCTGGCCGAGATGGACAGCACCTCTTTTGAGGGCATGGATGCCATCCGGCTGACTCGGATTCTCGAGCAGGCCGCTTTGGACCTGCCCTGGGATAATCAGTACAACTTTATCGCCTCGGATGGTTTCGACGTGATGATCAATAAATACGAAGGTGCGGCCGGCCCGTTGCCCTATTACGGCGAGTTGGACTATGGGTATTTGGCCATGAGCGCCGAAGATGGTTTGAAGATTTTCTGGGCCGATGAGGCCAACATGCCCGGTGCCTTGAGCGTCAAGGAGATGGATGGCGGCACCATTCAGATCGTGCCCTTTGGGGCCACGGAGCTTTTGGTCGCCGCCGGCGAGATTCGTGTTCGCGTGGATTTGAGCCTGCTTTCCACCGAAG
The DNA here is from genome assembly GCA_019314375.1 of Deltaproteobacteria bacterium. Lineage (GTDB taxonomy): Bacteria > Myxococcota > B64-G9 > B64-G9 > B64-G9 > JAFCZJ01. Next base: position 18,949 of record JAFCZJ010000028.1, read on the forward strand.
AGGTGGTGGATTACAAGTACCCGGAAGACGGGGCCAAGCCCATGGTGCCCATGGTGGACGTTTTTGCCGCCGCCGGCGTGACCGATGCGGCTGATTACGCCTACAAAATCTACGGCAACGATGGTTTCTCCAACAACGAAAGCAACCTGATGCCTTATGTAAATACGACCCACGCCTGGATCAATCCGGCAGATCGGCGCGTTATCGCGGCCGAGGAGTGGGACACGGAAGAATGTTGTTGGCGGGTTCGCAACACCGTCTTGCTACTGGGCCAATAGATAAGGAATGGTGCCGGATGAAACTTGCGCTACAAAAATTGCCTTTGATGGTTTTGTTTCTGGCGGCATTGGCCCTGGTGTCTTGCCATGGCGGCACCGACATGGATAGTGATGCCGGTCTGTCCGACGGGAGCGAAGAGGGTGGCGCGGAAGGTACGGACAAGATGTTCGCCGACATGGGACCGGGTGACTGCAATGCGCTCACCAACATCAACGCCGTCGAAATTCGTCGTGGCGAGCAGACCTTCTGTCGCATGATCGACAACTATTCGTCTTTTGAGTTCTCGGTGGAGGACTACTCGGGCACGGCCATCCATTTGGCCGATCTCATTGACATAGACATCGCCGAGGTCCCCGAAGACTGGCGATATCAGGCCTACGGCACCGACGGCTACACCTTCGGCGGATACGCTTCCTGGAGCAATATGCAGAATGGTTATTTGGAGTTGACGACCAGGCGCATCATTTTCGAGTCCAGTGAGGAACTGGATCATTCCTTTTTCGTCAAGGACAGCTACTTGATCGTGCTGACCCCGGCTGGAAACTAAGCTCGTCATGCGCAGTCGCCTGAGCGTCATTGTTTTATCTTCCTTGATGCTGCTTGCGAGCTTTTCTGCTCTGGCTAAGGACAAGACCCTGTCCTGGTCGGATGCTTCCGGTGCCGACAGCCTGGAAATCAGCGGCTGGCTCGCTATGGATTTTGAGGCCTTCCCCCGGGTGGAGACCGGCTACGACAAGAGTTGGCATTTGGGGCCGGACATGCGCGTGGCCAGGCTGCGCGCGGATTTTCAGTTGAATCGCATTTGGGGTGGTCGTCTGGATTTGGAATTGGCAAGCTTGGACCCCGTCAAGATGGACATGTGGTTCGAGGCTCGTTTTTGGTCCTGGCTGAAGGTACGGGCGGGGCATTTCAAAACTCCCTTTGGTCGCAGTCAGCTTCTCAGTCTGCCTGACCGGTCTTTGCTGGAGGCACCCCTGGTGGCGGGCAATCCCAAAGACTTTCGTGACACGGGTTTGATGCTGCACGGCGGATTTTTGGACAAGCGGCTCGAATATGGCCTGGCGCTGGTCACGGGCAGCCGGGATTTGACGGTGGATGTAAACGAGAAACCGGATTTCGTGGGGCGCTTGAGCATTCGTCCTCTGCGTGGCCTCGGTCCCTGGCTTGAGGGCTTGGGCCTGGGCGGGTCCTTCTCCTGGGGCGAGGGCCCTCGCCGGCGCGGTTTTCGGGGACGGAGCATGGCCGGATGGACCTTTGTCGTGCCCCCAGGCATTCGTGGCGAACAGTTGCGCTGGGGCGCGGAATTTGAATGGCTGGCACCGGTGCTGAGTTTTCGAGCCGAGTACCAGTGGCAACGCCAGGCCAGGGATGGCGTCGAGGACAGCCAGCGGGTGGGCGGAAGCATGGTCAGCGTGGGCGATTTGGAGCCGTGGAAAATCGAAGGCTTTTATGCCGAGCTGGCCGCCCAGCTCTGGGGTGAGCGAGACGCATCAGGGCCTGTGACCGGCATTGAGCTTTCGGCCCGCTTCGAGAGCCTGGATTTTTCGGATGGGACGCGCATGTTGAGTACGCCTTCGGGAGATGAAGACCACGCGCCCTTGCCCGACTCCTGGGTCGAGGGTCTGACCCTGGGGCTCAACGGATACCTGGACAATGGCTTGCGCCTGTCAGCCGTCTACCAGGGACTTCGATTTGGCCGGCGGGAGTTGGCCCCCGACTACGATGCAGACATCTTGCCTGCCCAAAACCCTTCAGAAGCAGGCCACTGGGTGCATCACTTTTTTCTGCGTGCCCAGTTCGTCTACTAAAACCAATATTGAAATCAGTCGGGGATGACCAGTGTTTTGGGGTCGAAGTCGGCTCGCGGGAATTGGGGGTCCATTTCTTCCAGGGTGCGGACCAGGATCTCGGAGATGGCGAGGTTGCGGAACCATTTTCTGTCCGAGGAGATGACGAACCAGGGGGCTTGCTTGGTGGAGCACTTGCCCAGGACATCTTCGAAGGCCTTCATGTAGTCGTCCCAGTACTTGCGCTCTTCGAAATCCTGGGGGTTGACCTTCCAGCGCTTGTCGGGCCGGTCGATGCGCTCTTGAAAGCGAGCTTTCTGCTCATCTTTTGAGATGTGCAAGAAGAACTTCACGATGCGGGTGCCATGATCCGCCAGGTGTGCTTCAAAGTCGTTGATCATGTTGTAGCGCTTGGACCAAACTTTCTTGGGCACCATGTCGTGGACCCGGACCACCAGCACGTCTTCGTAGTGACTGCGGTTAAAGATGCCGATCATGCCCTTGGCCGGAGCGGCCTTGTGAGCACGCCACAAGAAGTCGTGGGCTCGTTCTTCGCTCGTGGGGGCGCGGAAATTGGTCACGCGGCAGCCCTGGGGGTTGATGCCCTTCATGACGTGGCGAATGGTGCCGTCTTTGCCGCCCGCGTCCATGGCCTGCAAGACGATGAGCAAGCTTTGTTTGCCTTCGGCGAAAAGCCGGCGTTGCAGCTCGGCCATCTTCAGCCGATTTTTGGCCAGGCGCTCGGCGGCCTCTTCCTTGTTTTTGAGGCCGGCGGCATAATCAGCATCCTTGTCCTTCAGGTGTACCCGCTCACCATGCTTGATTAGGAAATGATCGTAGAGCTTCTTCATGTTTCCTCCCGGTTGGCATCCGAAAAACTTTCGCCAGCATAGCCCATCGCCTGCCCTCAGCCAAGGCCTGTACGTTTATGGTTTCAAACGCTATAATAAAGTCATGTCTTTCTTGCGTACGTTTGGGCTTTTTCTGCTCCTGTTTTCTCTTGGTGCCTGTGATTTCAAACCAGACTTGGACATGGGGGCTTTTCCGACCTGCGGCGATGGCGGTCTTTGTCCCAACGATTCCTGTGTCTGCATCGGCGATTCGGTCTGCGTGCCCATCGACAAAAACGAAGACCCGGAGATTTGTGGTTGCTGGCCAGGGGAAGGTTGCGGCCAGGACGGAGGGAGAGACGCCGGGAGAGACGCCGGGAGAGACGCCGGGAGAGACGCCGGGAGAGATGACGGAGGAGATGACGGAGGAGACGCCGGCAACGGTGACCTGGACGCCGGTTCGGAGGACGGGGGCATAGACGCAGGGGCGGATGACGGAGGCCCGGAAGACGCCGGTACGACTACGCCGGCGCTTGTCGTGTGCGACGAGAATGGTGTTTGCGACCCTGAGTTCGAGACCTGTGCCATTTGTCCGCAAGACTGCGGTGAATGCGACGTCTTCCCGCCCGGCAATGTGGAGAGGTATGTCGATGTAAACTGTCCCTTTGGCGGCAACGGGCTGGTGAATGAATGTGCTGATGATTCCGGACTTGGCGGTCGTTACAATGATCTGCAGCAGGCATTGAACGAAGCCACGCCTGGGACGACCCTGGTTTTGCACGGCGGCGACTACTATCAGCATGACGATTACTTGATTACCCAGCGGGCCGTATTCGGGCTGGAGAACAAGATCGGCACCATGGATCATCCCATCGTGATCAGGGCCGCGGATCCATTGGACCCACCGATTCTGCACTCCTGTGACCCATGGAACGACAGTGTTTGCACGGGTTCCGCTTTGCTGATCCGCGACGTGGCGGGTGTGGTGGTCGATGGTTTGCATTTCGTGGGCAGACTTGAGGTTAAGGGGGGAGATTCCGTTCGTTTACAGAATTTGGATTGCTCGATGGGCTGGGGCAACTGCGGAGCGGGGGACTGGTCCTGTATTCTTCTGGATACCTGTCGGGCTTGCCATTTGCATCACAACCTCGTGCATTCCATAAGCGGCGAAGGATATTGTCAGGGCTGTGAGGCAGGCGAAAGTTGTAGCGTCGCGACACATCCCCCTGACGAGGGCAGGGGGATTCGGCTGCAAAGTTCAAGCGACTTAATTGTTGAGTTCAACACCATCCAGGCCCCCCCCGCCTTTGGTCTGGACGTGGACGGTTGCTTCGGCATCCATGTGCTTCGCTTCAATCGCATGGAGGATGCCTCCATTAGCTCGATTCGCGTGTTCGACAACGAAAGGCTGCAGATCTACGGCAACATTCTTCTGGGTCGAGAGGGCCTGATTGCCGGTTCATGTCTCGACGTGAGAGATGATGACAACATCCCTCTGCCGACCGATGATTGGGGAATCGTTGCATTCAATACCTGTCTGCGTCACCAGGTTGGATTCTCATGGCTGTCGGGTAATCGCCGGATTTTCCTTCAGGCCAACATTTTTGGATTCCTGGGGCAGGAAACTGACTTGTTGCGAAACCTGTTGCTCTCGGGATCTTCGCAGCTTTTGGACTACAACGCTTATGACATGGCTGCCGACTATCTAATTATCAACGTCGAAGCAAACACGACCGAGGTTTTCGAGGATTTGCCCTCCTTCCAGTTGTTTACAGAGCAGGATGCGGCGAGTCTGGAATGCCCAGCATGTTGCTGCGTGTTCTCTTCCTGGCCGCCGGATGTCGAAGGCGACTACAATCTGAAGGTGGTGGGCGGGGCTTGTTTTTTTGATTCGAATGGTGAGTCTCGCCAAATCGGGGCCCATTTCTCGGGTCTGAGCGTCGGCTGCGAGTGATTTCAACGGCTTGTTTCGCCTCCCATTCTGTGACAGACTGCGCCTCGGATGCTGCATGGAGGCCCGTGGCGTATGTCCAGGCATGATTTGTTAAAACTGGCGCAAGAACGCATCCTCGTCATGGACGGGGCCATGGGTACGTCCATTCTTGCAGCGAAGCTTGGACCCAAGGACTTCGGTGGACATCCGGGCTGCAATGAGTTTTTGGTTCGCAGTCGCCCCGATGTGATCGAGACCATCCACCGTGACTATCTGGAAGCCGGCGCTGAGCTTATCCAGACCAATACCTTTTCGGCTTCGGCCACGACCTTGGCCGAGCACGGCCTGGCCGATGGCTGCGAGCGCCTCAATCGGGAAGCGGCCGAGCTTGCGCGCAAATGCGCGGATGCTTTTTCCACCCCTGACGCCCCTCGTTTTGTTGGCGCCTCGGTGGGACCCGGCGCCAAGTTGGCGACCCTGGGTCAGATCGATTACGCCACGTTGTATGCGGGCTACCTGCGCCAGATGGAGGGCCTGGTGGCCGGCGGGGTGGACTTGATCATGGTCGAGACGGTGCAGGATTTGCTGCAGGCCAAGGCCGCGATTGCCGCTGCTCGCGATGCGATGGGCAAGCGGGCCTTGCCGATTTACTTGTCGGTCACGGTGGAAGAAAGTGGCACCTTGCTCACCGGCCCGGACATGGAGGTGGTTGCGGCGGTGGTCGCGCCATTGGAACTCGATTTCATCGGACTCAATTGCGCCACCGGCCCGAGCGTCATGGCTGAGCACTTGGCCGCTTTGGCCCGACACACGGCTCTGCCCCTTGGGGTTTATCCCAACGCGGGCCTGCCGGTCTCGGATGAGAAGGGTGGCCTGCGATACGATTTGGCGGACGAGGACTTTGCAGCAGCCGTGGTCGAGCTTGCGAAAAGCCTGCCGATTCACCTGGTGGGCGGTTGTTGCGGTACGACTCCTGAGACCATCCGTGTCTTGGTCGAGGCCCTTGCTGGACTCGCGCCTCGTCAGGTGGACCGAAGTCCGCGTCCCGCGAGTCTTGCCAGCACCTTTCAGGCCGTGACGCTTCGCCAGACCCCTGCGCCGCTTTTCATCGGAGAACGGGCGAACGCCACCGGCTCCAAGGCCTTCCGGGAGGCCTTGCAAAAAGGAGATCTGGAGGAGGCCTTTGATCGCCTGACAGCCCAGGCCGAAACGGGCGCTCATGTACTGGACCTTTCATGCGCCCACGTAAGCCTGGATGAGCTTGGCTTGATGGAGGATCTCTGCGCTCGGGCCGCCCAGGGATCTCGTTTGCCGCTGTGCATTGATTCCGAGACACCCGAGGTCATGGAGGCGGCGCTGCGGCTTTGCCCGGGGCGTGTGCTGCTGAATTCCATCCATTTGGAGGATGGCGGCAAACGAGCGGCCGCGGTCTGTCGGTTGGCCAAACGGCATGGGGCGGCCATCATTGCATTGACCATCGACGAAGAAGGCATGGCCATGGATGTCGAGCGCAAGCTGACCGTGGCCAAGCGTTTGCATCGACTGGTCTGCCGGGAACACGGCCTTCGGCCTCAAGACCTGTTCATTGATGCTTTGACCTTCGCCATCGCTTCAGGCGAGCCCAGCCTGCGCGGGGCAGCCAAGGCCACCCTTGAGGCCATTCGGCGCATCAAGCATGAATTGCCCGGTGTGGGCTGCGTGCTGGGTGTGTCCAATGTGAGTTACGGATTGAGTCTTCCTGCTCGCAGGGTTTTGAACTCGGTCTTTTTGCATCTGGCCGTGGAGGCTGGTTTGGATGCCGCCATCCTTCACCCCCGTCAGATCCAAGCCCTGGCTCAGCTGGCCGATGAGGACAGGCGAGCTGCCGAAGCTTTGATCATGGATGTCGATGGGCAGGCCCTGGAGCGATTCATTCTGCGCTTCGCTGCCCGGGATGATGAGCTGGTCATGGCGGTCAAATCCGAAGACAGCTGGAACGACGAGGAGGCTGTTTTTCAAGGTGTGCTGCAAGGACGGGTGCGTTTGATCTTTGCCCGTTTGGATGCGCTTTTGACTGAGCGGGCGGCCGAGTCCATCGTGGCCGATGTCCTGGTGCCTGCGATGCAACGAGTCGGCGAACTCTTCGCCGAGGGACGACTGCAGCTGCCCTTTGTACTCAAGAGCGCCGAGGCCATGAAGCGAGCCGTGGACAGTCTGGAGCCCCACTTTGCGGCTGGTGCCGAGAGCAGGCGTTACAAGCTTCTTTTGGCCACCGTCCGTGGTGATGTGCACGACATCGGCAAGAACCTGGTGGACATCATCGTCTCCAATAACGGCTTTGACGTGGTCAACATGGGGGTTCGTGTGCCCGCTTCGCGTATCCTGGATGCGGTGGCAAGGCACAAACCCGATGTGTTGGGCTTGAGTGGCCTGTTGGTCAGCTCATCACAGGCCATGGCTGAGGATTTGGCCCGGTTCCATGCCGCGGGGTTGCGCTTGCCCGTGCTGGTGGGCGGTGCGGCCCTGACCCGGGATTTCGTTCGCGAGCGTCTTCGCCGGGCGTACCCGGAAGGGTCTGTGATTTATTGCGCTGATGCTTTCTCCGGCCTCCAGGCCATGCAGGCCCTGGCGGCAGGCAAAGAGCCCGAGCAGGCGAAACCTGCTCGCCCACAAGTGGAAGAGGTGGACGCCGAGCCTGTCGTGGCGACCAGGCTCGATCAAGTCGAAGCCCCCAAGCCGGCCTTCTTGGGCAGTCGGGTGGCCAGGGATTTGAACCTGGATTTGATATTGGAGTACGTGAATAAGGAGGCCTTGTTCCGGAGTCGTTGGGGGTATCGCCAGCGACAGCTTCAGGCCTTCGAACATCGGCGCATCATCAAAGAAGAGGCCGAGCCGCGCTTCGATGCCTTGATTCGTCTTGGTAAGGAAGAAGAACTCTTCGCGCCTCGCATGGTCTATGGTTTTTATGAAGCCCGGGCCGAAAACGAGACCCTGTGGGTCAAAGGGGATAGCCAAACGCATGCTTTTGCCTTTCCGAGGCGTAACCGGGCGCCCTCTCGTTGCCTGGCTGATTTCGTGCGTCCCGATGCGGACGTCGTGGGTTTTTTCGTGGTCACCCTGGGTGGGGCCGTGGCTTTGCGGGGGCGTGAGGTTTTCGCCAAAAACGAGTACTTGGATTATTTTTTGCTGCATGGTTTGGCGGTGGAGTTAACCGAAGCCCTGGCTGAATACGCCCACGAGGTGATGCGGCATGGCCTGGGGATTGGCGAGGATCATCCCTTGAGTCCTCGGGATCGTACACGCAAGGCCTACCGTGGTGCCCGTTTTGGGTTTGGTTATTCTTGTTGTCCCGACCTCGCCGCTCATGAAAGGGTCTTTGAGTTGCTGCAGCCCGAGCGCATCGGTGTTCGTCTGTCCGAGACCCATCAGATGATCCCTGAATATTCCACGGCGGCGCTGGTCCTGCACCACCCACAGGCTCGTCCCTTCAAGGTAGATTGAGGTAGATTGAGGAGGAGGGAATGATGTTTCGAAGTGTCCTGATTTTGATTTGGATCGCCGTCGTGCTGCCGGTTTCGGCCGCTGAACCCGAAGCCTTGGACGTGTTGCGTCGCACCGTGGACAAGTGCCCACTCTTCGATACCCATGAACACCTGTCGCCGATCACCGACTTGCAAGGTCGGGACAAGCTGGACTTTCGTCTGCTTTTCGAGCCTTACGTGGTCGATACCATGCGCTCGGCCGGCATGCCCATGGCGCTCTACGAGCAGGCCATCCAACCAGGGCTTGAGGCCAAGGAGCGTTTTCGCCTCTTCGCGCCATACTGGGAGGCCAGCCGCAATACGGCCGCGGCTCGCCTTGCCGAAATCGCCGCCCGTGACCTTTATGGGGTGCCGCGCATTGATGTGGACAGCATTCAGCTTTTAAGTCGCCGCATGAACAAAGCCTACAAGCAAGGAGACGCCATCGAAAAGGCTTTGAAGCAAGCCGGCATTGAGCGGGTGGTGCTGGACATGGGCTCCAAGCCGCCTCCCGCCGGGGGACGCTTTTTGCACGCTGAGCGCTTCGAGGAGTTCGTGCACGTCCACGACTATGGACACATGCAGCGTATGGCCTCAGCCCAGGGCGTCAAACTGGGCGACCTGGATGATTACCTCAATGCCCTGGATAAGGCTTTTGCCGGCGGTTTGGCCCGACGCATGGTGGCGGTCAAGTCGGCCCTTGGTTATCATCGGCCCTTGGATTATCGACCGGCCAGCAAGGTGGCGGCTGCACAAGTTTTCGCGATGCTCAAAAAGCACGAGGATAAGGATTTTCCCCTCAAAGCGGTGCGGCCTTTGCAAGATTTCATGATGTTCCATTTGCTGGGTCTTAGCCAGAAGCACAAACTGCCCGTGCAGATTCACACCGGACTTTTGACCGGTTCGGGGAAACCCGTCGCGCGTTCCAACCCGGCTTTGCTCACGGGCCTCTTTGATCGATTTCCCGGTGTGGATTTTTGTCTCTTGCACGGGAGCTATCCCTTCGGCGGACAATTGGCGGTGGTGGTGAAGAATCACGCCAACGCCTACTTGGATTTGAGCTGGCTCCTGGGCCTTTCGCCCAGTTACGCCGCTCGCTATTTGGACGAATGGCTGGACCTGGTGCCAGGCAATAAGATTTTGGCCTTCGGCGGCGACGCCATCCATGTGGAATGGACTTATGCTCAGGCCGGCATGATGCGGGAATTGGTGTTCCAGGTATTAAGCGGGCGCATGCGGCGGGGTCTTTTGGATCTTGAGCAGGCTCAGCGTTTGGCCAAAGGCTTGTTGCGGGATAACGCCAGGGCCTTTTTTCGCGTCGACGGTCTCTTGCCCTTGCACCGCAGGCCCGTGCCCAAGTTGAACGCCATCAAACCAGCAAAGTGAAGGTGCTGCCTTCGGGGCCCGTGTCCAGGCGGACGTCGCCGGAGCGGGTTCGGGCCACCGCCTGAACGATGGCCAAGCCGAGGCCGGTGCCGCCCCTGTCTCTTTCGGTGGTGAAGAAGCGGTCAAAAATGCGTTTTTGGTTTGCCGGGCTGATGCCGGGGCCCAAATCGCTTACGGCGAAGGCCACTCGACCGTCGGCCTCGCTTGAGACTTTGAGTTTTACCGCTTGACCACCACCGTGTCTGGCCGCGTTGTCCAAGAGGTTTCGCAAAGCGCCTTCTAGGTGATCCGGATTGATGGAGAGTTTTTCCGGGGCCTGAGTCAAGTCCAGCTCGACATCGACCTCGGTGGCCTCGGCAAGTCGATGGCACATGGTGTTGATGTCCACGGATGCCGCGTTCTCGGGCGCGCTTTGGATGCGGGCCAGCTCAAGCAGGCGCACGACCAGGCGCTCCATGCGGCTTGCGTCGGCCAGGATGTTGGCCAGAAAGCGTTCGCGTTGTTCGGCGGGCATGTCCGTGCCTTCTTCGCGGAGTAGTTCGGCAGCCCCTTGAATGGAAGTGATAGGCGACTTGAGTTCGTGGCTCACGTTGGCTGCGAAGTCGGAGATGTATTCAGCCCGATCCGATAGTTGGCGCGTCATGGTATCCAGGGCCTCGGCCAGGCTGTGGATTTCCGTGGGCACCAGTCCTTTGGGTTTTTCCACCCGTCCTGATTCGCCCCGGGCGATGGCGTCGGCGCTTTTTGTGATGGCACGCAGGGGTCGCGTGAAGAGACGGCTGAGCAGCAGGCTGACCAGGAGCGTCAGAAACAAGCTGACCACAAAAGCCGTCGACAGGGGCCGGCGGGCAAACCAGGCGGCTTTCAGGGGGTCCATGGAGGTTCGTGACATCCAGACGGCACCCACCACCTCGCCGTCGGAGAAGATGGGCAGGGCCGTGAAAACTCGGATGTCCCCCCTGAGGCTGATGCTTGAAAAAGCCGGCTTGGGCTCGTCGCTCACGCGGTGGCGGGCGACTGCCTGGTAGCGCCCCGCCAGGGCCGCTTTGACCTCCGGTAAGTGATTCAGGTAGGCGCCCCACCACAGGCCGGTGGAGGCCACCACCGCACCCTCGGCATTCAGAACCCGGGCAGCGGTCAAGTTGAAGATCTTGGCTCTGTCCAGCAGGGGCTTGATGCTTTTACCTGCCCGCCAGGCTGGACCTTGTGGGTCTTCGGCATAGCGGGTCGGGTCGGCCGCGGGACCGGATACTTCCCAGTCGCCCTCCAGCATGGGGTTGATGGGGTGATAGCGTTCGTCCTTGGCGTGGTCGGGGCGGATGCGACCGGGTTTGTCCGACTGCTTGCCTTGGGCCTCGAGCCAATGGCCGCGCCAGGCTTCGGCGATGAGCACGCTTTCGGCGATGAGTTTGACCTCGGTCTCGCGTACGCTTTGCACCTGGGTGAACTTCAGGCCCAGTAGCGCCAATATGGGGATGAGCAGGACGAGCCCGTTGACAGTCAAAAGCAGCCAGCGAGAACTCAAGCTTCGGGTTTGAGCGTGCTTGATCTTTTCGCCCATGTTGTCTTTCAGTCTTTCAATCGGTAACCCAGGCCGTAGACCGTTTCGATGGGATCGTCGGCACCTGAGTCGCTGAGTTTTTTTCGGATGCGTCGAACATGAGAGTCGATGGTGCGATCGGTGATGGCGTGGCCCATGCCGTAAGCGCGATCCACCAGTTCGTCTCTGGTGTAGACCTTACCCGGCATGCCCGCCAGGGCTTGCAAGAGGCCGAATTCCTTGACGGTCAGATCCACCGTCTTGTCTGCCCAGGTGCAGATGTGCCGGTCCAAATCCAGCCGGAGTTTTCCTCGTTCGATGACCTGAGCCGTGTCTTGGGGCGGTCCGCCCTGACTGCGCCGCAAGACGGCCTTGACCCGAGCCACCAACTCCCGGGGGCTGAAGGGTTTGGTCACGTAGTCGTCCGCACCCAACTCCAGCCCCAAAACTCGATCCAACTCTTCGTCCCGGCTTGTCAGAAAGACAATCGGCAGTTGACCGTCGGCACGCAGGCGGCGACAGACTTCCAGACCGTCTTGTTCGGGCATGACGACGTCCAAGACCACCAGGTCGATGGGTTGCTCTTTCACCAAGGCCAGGGCACAGGCCCCGTCCTTGGCCTCGAAAACCCTAAAGCCGGCTTTCTCCAAAGCATATCGGACCACTTCTCGGATATGGCCGTCGTCGTCGACTACCAGGATGGTGGGCACGCCGGGGAACTCCTGTGGGCAGGGTTGTTGAGCTGAATCCATGAGAGCATCCTCGGCCTTACGCTGTCAAGATGACTGGCGGGCCTTACGACGCCCCATGAACCAGGCGGCCAAACCCAAAAGCAAGGCCAAGGCGGCCCATTCGACGGGCTCCGGCGCTGCCCCGAAGCTGCCGCCCTGTGGGTAGGCCGAAGACGAGACATCTTTGACCTGGGCCACGGCCACGTCCGTCTCGGTGGCATTGGGGGCCGTGGCGACCTTGCGTTTGGCCACGGCCACGAAGGCGGTCCACTGGGTCACCAGTTTGTGGCGCAGGCCCAGCTCGGTGATTTCTGTTTGCAGCTTGTCTTGTTCTTCCGTGCTTGCCTCGGGAGACTGCATGTCGAGCATTCGGTCGTGTACGAGGCTTCGGGCCCAGAGAACATCCAAGGCCTGTGAATGGGGGGCGGATTCGGGTAGTTCGATTTGCAAAGGGAGTTGGATCGACTTGCCTTGCAGCCTGCCATGCAGGGTGACCTTGAAGCTTCCCGCTCGGGTGTAGCTCGCCAGAACCCGAAGACGCTGGCCCCAGAAAAGGTCGGGCAACCTGGCCGGCGTGGGCTCGATCACGGGTGCCTGGCCCCAGTCGATTTGCAGATCGGTCAAGAAAGGCGCGTTCAGGCGCCGCAGCAAATCATCCGCCGCTTGCTCGGGGGTCTCGTCCGTGCGCACAAAGCGCGCCACACCGCGGCCGGCCCGGGCCATCTCTTCTAAAAGATAGCGATTGACCGCGTTGCCGATGCCCAGCGAGAAAAGCCGGGCTTGGCCCAGGCGCTCGCGAACCAGCCGAAGGATGTGCATGTCGTTGCCCACGTAGCCATCGGTGAGAAAGACCACGAGGCGCAAAGCATTTTTGACGGGGGCCGGATCGAGTGCGACCCGAATGCCGGAGCTCATCTCCGTGCCGCCGCTGCCGTAGAGACCTTCCACGTAACGGATGCCCTTTTCGATGTTTTCCTTGTTGGCCGAAAGGGGCTTGGCCGAGAACTCATCGGCGGCGGAGGAAAATCTTACGATGCGGAAGAAGTCATCAGGGCGCAGGCCTTTGAGGGCCTGACGCATCAGGCGCTTGGAGGTATCCAAGGGCACACCATGCATGGAACCGGAACAGTCCAAGACAAAAATCAACTCGCGGGCCTGTATGCGGTCCGGGTCGGCCTTGCCGGCGGGGGGTTCGATTTGCAGGCTCAAGACCCCGCGCCCGTTCTTGGCCCAGGTCGTCACCCCGGCAGTTAGATTTGGGCCGCCAAGGCTGTAGCGCAGTTCGAAGTCCTGGTTGTCGATGGTGCGGCCTGAGGCAAATCTGATGAGGCGCTTTGAGGTGGATGGCTCGTGCACGTCGATGACGTGCGAAGGGCTGTCGACCCATTGGATGGGCATGCCACCGTCCAGGTGGATCGTCAGGCCGACCCGCTTGGGGTCGATCTGTTGAGGGGCTGCCAGGGGGGGGCTGGCCGGCAGGTTCCATTGGCCCATCTTGATGGGCTTGGGCTCGCCTTCGTTTTGCCCTTGATCCCCGGCAGGCAGGTAGCGGGGGCCCACCACCATGGGGAAATGATAGTGATAGGCGCCGTCGCGTTTGGGCACCGTATGGGCATAGCGAATTTCCACGGTGATCCGATCATTACCAGGCAGGTTGGCGATGCGCTGCGTGAAAACATTGGGGCGGTGCTGGGTCAAAAGCGCTGCTTGTTTGCCCTCTGCCTTGGCTTCTTCAAAGACTTGCTCGGCTTCTTCCTTCTTGCGGATCTCGGCCTCGACCACTTCCCGCGAGGTCTCAAAGCGCATGGCGTAGACGGCGGCGTTTTGGGGCAAGGGGAAGATGTAGCGGGCGTGCATGGTCTGTGCGTAGGGGTTTTGAAACTGCTGCCTGAGCACGACCGTGGCCACGTCGCCCTCGATCCAGGTTTCCATATCGCTTTTCAGAAGGGGCAAAGGCACCCTCATGCCGGCCACCTCGGCTTCCAGTGCCGCGGTCAGTTCGGCGTCGACAGCCTGGGCGGGTGGGCGACGTGTCTGGGCCGGGACCACGGCGGCTGCAAGCAAGAGTCCCAGGAAGATGGCTAGATGACAGATTTTTGTCGTTTTCATGGTTTCTCCTTCAATGCGGTTTTAAAGCGCCGCGAATAGGGCTGCATCAAAGGCCCGACAACGATCAGGCCGGGCCTGACAAAATTTTTCGGGGCTGATGCGTTCGGCCAAGGTCCAACTGCCGCGCAGACCACCCATCCAGCGCCAGACCACTTCGCCGAGGCTTGCCGCGCTTTCACCTTGGGGGCCTAAGAAGCTGGCGCGCACGTTCCAGGCTCGTCCTTCCGGATCGACGCTTCGCCAGCTGACCGCCGGCGGCGATTCGGGCAGTACGCCCAGTCGCTGGACTTTATGGCCGGCACCGGCCAGGCAGCGCTCGGGGCCGTGGAGGTGGCGCAGCGGCGAGGTGGTGCGCACCAGGATCAGGGTCATGGAGCCACCGGAAAAGGAGTCCCGATAGAGGCGTTTGGTGGCCTGGCCTCCATAATGGGCGAAGTAATGGGTCTCGATGGGACTTAGCGGCATGTCCTGCCCGCGCCAGGCCGCGAGCACGCGAGGTATCTCAAACTTGGCCACCTTGCCGCTTGTGTCTATGGGGTGTGCGGGCGCGCTGGCCACAAGGGCGGCCACGGCGGTAAATCCAAGCGCTGCAAGAGAACGGCGCAACAAGAGATGTCTCGTCGCGCGGGGTCTTGATGAGCACAGGTCCTTTTTGGGTTTTCTGGGCGCAAAGCGGGAGAGCGGCAGCAGGACGAACAGAGCGCCGGCGCTGAGAGCCAGCAAACCCAAGGCGCTGTGAAGGGGTTCTGTAAAGATGGCCCAGTCCAAGCGCTGGCCCAGGAAGAGAAACAGAATGCGCAGGCTGTTGGACAAAAGCGCGCCGGTCGTAAGCAAAGGGACCAAGAGGAGCAGGCGGGAAAAGGAGGCCTTGCGCCGGCAAAGCAGGCCCAAAGTCAGAGCCGAGAGCATCATCAATCCCTGGGCACCGCTGCAAGGCAGGTCCACGGCCAAACCCGTGCTCCCGGTTAGTAATAGCGTGCCTTGCAATTTAAGTTCGGGCACAAAGGGCGAGAGCAGGCCGTAGGAAATCTCTGCCGAGAGCAGGCGCAGGGGATATCCGAGTATTCGCTGCAACCAGAGTTCCACCGGCAGACTGAAGGCGAAAAGCCCCGCCAAGGCCCAAGGATTGAGCGCCCAGGGCCGGCGTCCGAGCCCCAAGAGCAAGCCGATGGCCGCAAGATCCGCAACCAGGGCCAAGGCCCCAATGCCGCGAATGGCCAGCAGGCGACCCGCCAGGCGCAACAGGGCCGTGAGCACCAATAGGCCCAAAGCCAAGCGGCGTTCTTTTTCAGAGACCTCGGCAGGGCCGCTTTTTAGGGCGACCAAAACCATCGCGAACACGGCGAGCGCCACCCAAAATCCCTGGCTGTCCCAGGTGGGATCGAACCAGGTGTCGATGAGCCACAAGACCGGGTCGAGCGCCAAGAACAAAAATCCCGGGGCGGCCAGGAGGTAGATCAAGGTTTTGGTACGAAGGTTCATGCTTCCATAAAAGCAGGGGCCGAGGGCGTGGATATCACGCCATCATGAAAGGCCTGAGCAACAAATGTGCAAAACCTGTGACTGCTGGTGTCACCGGTTCTCCAATTCGTAGGGTGCGGGCTTTATGCCCGCCCGAACGAGCTTCCGGGTGGGGTATGATCCTTGTCTCTCGATCGGGCTGGGGCTAGGATGGGTCTGGAATTTCAAGGGAGCTTAGGTATGGCGGATATGAGTTGTCCTCGATGTGGTGAGAATTTGGGCGAGAGCAAGCTGCATGAGGTGGAGATGCGGATTTGCGCGGGCTGCATGGGCTTGTTGGTGGAGCAGCGGCGCTTGTTGCCCCTTTTAGACGCCATGGCGGAAGAGCTTCTGGTGGAAGTGGATTTGGATACGGAAGTGGAGATGATCGAAGACCGTGGCCCGGTGGGCGCATGCCCGAACTGCGGCAGTGCCATGGACTGCGATGGCTACATGGGCTCAAAGGAGGTCTTCATCGATCGCTGCAACAGCTGTTGGCGAATCTGGATCGATCCCATGGAACTCGGGGCCATGAGCCTCATGTACGCACGGGCGGAAAAGAAACTGGAGTACACCGAAAAGAAATTGGCCGAGGCCCGAGAGAAGATCCAGCTTTCCGGCGTGGCCTCACCTGGCTACAGCGGTTACAGTGGCCGCATGCCTCCCGCCATAGAGCGACAGAGATTTGAACAAGCCAAGGCCCGCCTTTACCGCGACCTGGATATAACCAAGGGCCAAGCCCGCGTGATTCGCGTTCTGACCCAAGTGCTATCCCACCTGTAGCTTTGGGCACGCATGAACCCGCCTGTTTGATTCTTGCTTACTGCAAATCGATGATCAGCTCGTAGCTTTGGGCGTAATGGTCGAAGAGTAACGCCCTGACGAAGTACAAACCCGCGCCGTCCGCTGGCGTGGTGTAGATGAACTCTTCGTTGTCGGAGACTGAGGTCGCACTGTCCACATGCATGGACATGTTGCTCTCGTGATAGAGATACAGGTCCACGTCGCCGTCGGCATGGAGGAAGTTGGCCGTGAAGGCATAGCTGCGGTCGGCCTCCAGGGTCAAGCTGAACCAGTCTTCGTTCCTTTCGCCGCAAAGGGTCAGGGTGTTGTCGGAGAAGGGCAGGGTGATGGCAGCCGCATCGGCGTATATGTGGTTGGGATGGTAGGTGTCTTCGGTGCAATCGAGTGCGCAGAAACTGTCGACGCAAGTGAAGTCATCGATGTTGGGGCAGTCATCGACCGTGATGCATTCGACGCAGCTGCCGTTGTCGCAGACCAGGCCAAGGGGGCAGGGGTTGTCGATGTCGCAGGCGAAGACCAGGCATTGGAGGTCCAGGCATATCTCTCCGATGTCGCATTCGTTGTGGTCGATGCATTCCGGGGTGATGCAAAGGTTGTTGCTGCAGACGTCGCCGATGGCGCAGTCGTTGTCGGAGCGGCAGCCCGTGATGCAGAAGAAGTCTTCGCAGATTTCGCCCGCGACACAGTCGCCGTCAACCGTGCACTCGATGATGCCGTTGTCGGTGGTGATCAGCTCGTAGCTTTGGACGTATTGGTTGTAGAGGTACACCCTGATGAAGTACAAACCCGCGCCGTCCGATGGCGTCATGAAAAGGAAGTTTTCGTTGTCGGTGCTGGTGGTCCCCCTGGCCAGGGCCTGGTTCATGTTGCTCTCGTGATAGAGATACAGGTCCACGTCGCCGTCGGCATGGGCGAAGTTGGCCGTGAAGGCATAGGCGTGGTTAGCCTCCAGAGTCAGGCTGTACCAGTCTTCGTTTCTTGCGCCGCAGAGGGTCAGGGTGTTGTCGGCGAAGTCCAGGGGGATGGTTGCCGCATCGGCGTATACGTGGTTGGGATGGTAGCTGTCTTCGATGCAATCGAGTACGCAGAAGCTGTCGACGCAAGTAAAGTCATCGATGTTGGGGCAGTCGCCGGCCGTGATGCATTCGACGCAGGTGCCGTTGTCGCAGAGCAGGTCTGGAGGGCAGGGGTTGCCGATGTCGCAGACAAAGGGCACGCATTGGTAGTCCATGCATAGCTCGCCGGTGCTGCATTCGTTGTGGTCAGAGCATTCCGGGGTGATGCACATGTAGTTGATGCAAAGATCGCCGGGGTTGCAGTCGCCGTCAAAGATGCAGTCGATGATGCCGTTGTCGGCGATGAGCAGCTCGTAGCTTTGGGCGTAATGGGTGTAGAGTATCAGCCTGACGAAGTACAAACCCGCGCCGCCCGATGGCGTGGCGTAGATGAGTTCTTCGTTGTCGTTCCATGTGCTCGCTTGTGCCACGATCTGATTCATGTCGCTCTCGTGATAGAGATACATGTTCAAGTCGCCGTTGGCATTGACGAAGTTGGCCGCGAAGGCATAGGCGTGGTCGGCCTCCAGAGTCAGGCTGAACCAGTCTTCGCTGTTGGCACCGCAGAGGGTCAGGGTGTCGTCGGCGAAGGGCAGGGTGACGGTCGCCGCATCGACGTATACCTGGTTGGGGTGGTAGCTGTCTTCGGCGCACTCGAGTACGCAGAGGCTGTCGACGCAAGTGAAGTCATCGACGTTGGGGCAGTCGTCGGTCGTGATGCATTCGACGCAGGCGCCGTTGTCACAGACCAAACCCCAGGGGCAAGGATTGTCGATGTCGCAGACAAAGTCCACGCAGGCGTAATCCGTGCAGATTTGGCCCTCGGCGCAGTCAGAGATGGACAGGCATTCGGGCACCACGCAGGTGTGATTGGCGTCACAGATTTCGTTGGCGGCGCAGTCCCCGTCACTGCGGCAGCCGGTGATGCAGATTTGGTCTTCGCAGATTTCACCTGTGGCGCATTCGTTGTCCCATCGGCAGCCGGTGATGCAGACGTGTTCTTCGCAGATTTCACCTTCGGCGCAGTTGGTGTCCTGTCGGCAGCCGATGATGCAGGCGAAGCCTTCGCAGATTTCGCCGGCGTTGCAGCCTGCGTCATCGAGGCAACCAGGCATGCCGGCGTCGGTGATGCTTAGATCGTATTGCTGGTTGATGCCGCTGCCAAAGAGGTTGACCTGAATCAGGTAGGTGCCGCCCGCGCCGCTTGGTACGGCATAGGTGAAATCCTCGTCATCGTTGCCGGAGTATCCCCTGACGAGGAAGTTACTCGTGTCGGCGGCTGGATAGAGGAAGGCGTCGATGTCGCCGCCGGCGTGTTCAAAGCCCAAGTGGAAAATGTAGCCGTGGCCTTCGATCAGGTCAAAGCTGAACCAATCTTCTTCGCTATCGCAGAGGGTCAAGGCCGTGTCGGCGAAGTCGAGGGTGATGTCGGCGGCGGCGTCGGAAGTGTCGTTTTCTTCGTAGCCATCGGCCGTGCAGGTGATCTCGCAGAAGCTGTTTACGCAGAAGTTGACGGCACCGGGGCAGTCTTCGTCGACGATGCATTCGACGCAGGTGCCGTTATCGCAGGTCAAACCCCAGGGGCAGGGGTTGTCGTTGTCGCAGACGAAGTCCACGCAGAAGTAATCTATGCAGAGTTGGCCCGTGGCGCAGTCCTGGCCAGACAGACACTCGGGCACCACGCAGGTGGAATTGGCATCACAGATTTCGTTGGCGGCGCAGTCGCTATTGTTGCGGCAGCCCACGATGCACTGAAGATCTTCACAAATCTCGCTGACGGCACATTGGCCGTCGTGATGGCAGCCGGTGATGCAGGCGAATTCTTCGCAGATTTCACCTTCGGCGCATTCGCTGTCCTGGCGGCAACCGGTGAAGCAGACGAAGTCTTCGCAGATTTCACCTTCGGCGCATTCGCTGTCCTGGCGGCAACCGGTGAAGCAGACGAAGTCTTCGCAAATTTCGCCGGCGTTGCACTCGTTGTCGGCAGTGCAGGCGGGTACGCCGGCGTCGGTGATGCTCAGATCGTATTGCTGGCTGATGATGCTGCCATAGAGGTTGACCAGGATCAGGTGGCTGCCGCCTGCGCCGGCTGGTACGACATAGGTGAAATGTTCGTCATCGCTGGCGGAGTATCCATTGACGAGGTGGTTATTCGTGTCGCCGGCTGTGTAGAGGTAGGCGTCGATGTCACCGCTTGCGTGTTCAAAGCCCAGGTGGAAAATGTAGCCGTGGCCTTCGATTAGGTCAAAGCTGAACCAGTCTTCTTCGCTATCGCAGATGGTGAGGGCCGTGTCGGCGAAGTCGAGGGAGATGGCGTAGGCCGCGTCGGGGGTGTCGTTTTCTTCGTAGCCATCGGCCGTGCATATGAACTCACAGACGCTGTTCACGCAGAAGTTGAGGGCGCCTTCGCAGTCTTCGTCGACGATGCATGCGACGCAGCTGCCGTTGTCGCAGACCTCGTTGCCGGTGCAAGTGGATTCGCAAGCGCCGTCCGCGCAGGCCATGCAGGCCGCCGGATCGCAGGTGACGACGCAGCTGCCGGCGATGCAGGCTTCGCAGGCACCGGCGTCGCAGGCCGGGTCGCAGATGATTTCTTCGATGCAGGCCCCCGCAGGCCGGGTCGCAGATGATTTCTTCGATGCAGGCCCCCGCGCCGTCGCAGATTTGGCCGGCCACGCATGCGCTCAGGCATGTGCCGTTTTCACAAAACATGCAGGCGTCGGCGTCGCAGGCCGGATCGCAGGAGGTGTCGGCGATGCAGGTGCCCGCGCCGTCGCAGACTTGGCCCAGGGTGCATGCGCTCAGGCAGGTGCCGTTTTCACAAAACATGCAGGCGTCGGCGTCGCAAGCCGGATCGCATGCGGCTTCTTCGACGCAGCTGCCGTTGTCGCAGATTTGGCCTTCACCGCAGCTGCTCACGCATTCGCCCACGAGGGTGTCGCATTCCATGCAGAGGGTCGCGTCGCAAACGGGGTCGCAAGCGATGGGGGCCTGGCAGACGGCCACGCCTGTGTCGATTGCGCAGGTGTCCAGGCCGCAGTCGGTGGTTTGTCCCCAGGTGTTGTTGGCGCAGGTCTCGACCCAGTTGGCTTCGCAGCGGGTCTCGCCGTCGGTGCAGGTCACGCCGCCCTGACATTGGGCCACACCGTTGTCCACCTGGCAGGTCTGGCCCGTGGTGGTGCAGTCGGTGGTGATCGTCCAGGTGTCGGCGGCGCAGGTCTGAACCACGTTGCCCTCACAGCGGGTCTCGCCGTCGGTGCAGGTGGTCTCGGTGATGCAGGTGCCGTTGTCGCAGACCTGGTCGGCCGTGCAGGAAGTCACGCAGCTGCCGTCCGTGCAAACCATGCACAGGCTGGCATCGCAGGCGGGATCGCAGGTGGTGTCGGTGACGCAGGTGCCGTTGTTGCAGGTCTGACCAGCCGTGCAGGAAGAAACGCAAGCGCCGCCCGTGCAAACCATGCACAGGTCGGCGTCACAAGCCGGATCGCAGGTGGGGTTGCTCTCATAGTCTCCGCAACCCGCCAGGCCAAAGGCGGCCACCAGGACAAACAACAGGCTCCAATAGCTCGTACACTCACACAAGCGTTTCATCGACACCCTCCTTGGTTGGTCTTGCAATGGGGAAACTTATGATTCAAAGCCCTTCTCTTTGTGCTTTTCGGCGATGCTGTCTGCCAGCTTGTCCAAGGCCGCCAGGTCGTCTTTTTTGGGGACGCCTTTGCAAAGCACGGGGTCTATGATTTCCACCTTGAGGTTGGGGATCATTGCCGCGAGCTGCTCGACTGCCTTGCCGCCCCATCCGTAGGAACCGATGATGGAGAGGAATTTCACGTTGGGCCTTAAAGCGTTCGCCAGGATAGCGGCATAGGCCACATTCGGGTGGGGACCCATGAGCACCGTGGGGGTGCCGATGACGATGGTGGCTGCATCGACCAAGGCCATCGCCAGTTTCCCGATGTCGGTGACGGCCAAATCGAATTGTTTTACGGTTACGCCTTTTGCGGCCAGGGCGCTGACCAGGTGTTCGACCATTTTGCGGGTGCTGTCGTGCATTGAGATGTAGGGAAGCACCACGGTGTTTTTCGGCTCGCCGAATGCCCAACTGCGATAGGCCTTCAGGATGAAGTCCGGCTTGTCGTGCATGGGACCGTGGCTGGGCGCGATGATGTCGATGTCGTAAGCTTCCAGCTTGTCCAAATTCTTTTGGATGATGCCGCGGAAGGGCATCATGATTTCCGCATAATACCGCATGGCGGCTTCATGGAGCTGGCCTTCATCTTTGACATAGAGGTCGGTGGTGGCCAGATGGGACCCAAGGAAATCACAGGAAAAGAGGATTTTGTCTTCCTGTGCGTAGGTCAACATGGTCTCCGGCCAATGAACCCAGGGGGCATGGATGAACTCAAGCGTTCTGTCCCCCAAAGAAAGGGTTTCTTTGTCTTTGACCGCGATGAATTTTTCTTCGGGAATCTCAAGCAAGTCCATCAGCATGGTTTTGCATTTGGCCGTGGCCACGACTTTTGCCTCTGGGAATTTTTCGAGGACTTGCGGAATGCTGCCGGAATGGTCTTGTTCCGCGTGATTGGCGACAACGTAATCGATACGTTTTACCCCGAGTTCATTCAGGTGGCCAAAGAGTTCATGCTGCATGGCGGGATCCACCGTATCGATAAGAGCCGTCTTCTCGCTTCCTTTGACCATGTATGCATTGTAGCTCGTGCCGTCGGGTAGGGGCACGAGGGAGTCAAATAGACGTCGGTCCCAGTCGATGGCTCCGACCCAATGGATTCCTGTTTTTATCTCTCTTGGTTTCATCTGGTCCCATCCTTCCAAATCCGTCCTTGGTGGTTTCACTGGGGCGGGAAAAAAGACAGGCCGCCCGCGCCAAGTGCGCGGACGGCCTGTGATTCTGGTTTACTGCAGAACGATGGTCAGCTCGTAGGTGCCGGTGGATGGATTCGAGGAATAGTCATCCACCACCACGTAGACCGTTCGGTCCATCGTGTCGGCGGCCACGGTTACCTCTTCGGTGCCGTTGGTAAAGCCTGAGTCGTCGCCACCCAGGCAGGTCTCGTCGGGCATGGGTTGGACGGAGCAATCGCTGGTGACATACAAGGCGAGATCGTCGCCTGAGGGGGTCATGCTGGCGAACAATTCGCTTCCAGCCGGAATGAGAACCTCATAGACCACGTCCGTGCCCACAGTGGCGTAGCCGGTGCAGGAACTGGTGCTGCTGTCTGCGAATTCGATGTCCGGTCCGAAGGTCGTGATGTCCACGTTTGCATCCGTGAATGGCAGGCTGCCGACCACGATGGGGTCGAAGCAGGCGTCGCCTATGGGGGGCGTAATGCACAGGCTTTCGCGGCAAACCTCACCGGTACCGCAATCGCTGTCTAGCATGCACTCTGGCGTGACGCACAGGTCGTCGATGCAAAGGTCGCCGGTGGCGCAGTCGTTGTCGGAACGGCAGCCCGTAATGCAGAAATTTTCTTCGCAGATTTCGTCGGTGCTGCAGTCGTTGTCGGAACGGCAGCCATCGATGCAGAAAAAGTCTTCGCAGATTTCGGCGGTGTTGCAGTCGCCGTCACCAATGCAATCGATGGCACCGGTGTCGCTGATGAGTAGCTCATAGCTTTGGTTGTAGTTGGAGTATAGAAGCACCTTGACATAGTACATCCCCGCACCGTCCGAAGGCGTCGGGAAGAGGATTTCTTCAGGAGAAGATGTGCCGGACGATCGGGCCACGCTCACGGCAAGGTTGCTTTCGTGATAAAGGAAGAGATCCACATCGCCGTCGGCATGGATGAAGTTGGTCGTCAAGGCATAGGCGTGGTTGGCTTCCAGGTTCAGGCTGAACCAATCTTCGTCTTTGACCTCGCAGAGGGTCAACGTGTTGTTCTCGAAAGGCAGGGTGTTGATGACAGCGGCATTGAGGTACACGCTGTTGGGGTAGTAGCTGTCATCGACACAGCTATTTACGCAGACATTGTCGACACAGGTGAAGTCCTCGATGTTGGGGCAGTCGTCGAGTGTGAGGCACTCGACGCAGGCACCGTTGTCGCAGACCAAGCCGGTGGGGCAGGAGTTGGTGCCGTCACAAGCATAGTCCACACAAAGGTAGTCTTCGCAAATCTGACCCGCGGTGCAGTCATGCAGTGACATGCAATCGGGCACCACGCAGGCATGATCTGCGTCGCAAATTTCGTCCTGGGGGCAGTCGCCGTTGTTGCGGCAACCCTCCATGCACTGTAGGTCTTCACAGATTTCGCCGGCAGCGCATTGGTTGTCGTCGTGGCAGCCGGTGATGCACTGTAGGTCTTCACAGATTTCGCCGGCAGCGCATTCGCTGTCGATGCGGCAGCCGGCGATGCAGAGTTGGTCCGCGCAGACTTCACCTTCGGCGCATTGGTCGTCCACACGGCAGCCGGTGATGCAGGAGAATTCTTCGCAGATTTCGCCTGCGTTGCAGCCTTCGTCATCCGTGCACTCAGGTACGCCGAGGTCGGTGATGCTCAGATCGTATTGTTGGCTGGCGATGTTGTTGTTATAGAGGTAGACGAGCAACAGGTGGCTGCCGCCTTCGCCTGCCGGCACGATGTAGGTGAAGTGCTCATCGTCGCTGCCGCTGCCGCCGCCTGCCAGAGAGTTTGAAGTGTTGCCTGCGGCATAGAGACGGACGTCGATGTCGCCGCTGGCGTCTTCGAAGGCCAAGTGAAAAACATAACCGTGTTCTTCGACCAGGTCGAAGCTGAACCAGTCATCCTCGTTGTCGCAGATGGTTAGGGCCACATCATCGAAGTCGAGCGTGATGGCCGCGGCTGTGTCGGAGGTGTCATTGTCCTCGTAGCTGTCGGCCCCGCAGGTGATTTCACAGACGCTGTTCACGCAGAAGTTGAGGACGCCGGGGCAGTCTTCGTCGATGATGCATTCGACGCAGGTGCCGGCGTCGCAGACTTCGTTGCCGGTGCAGGTGGATTCGCAGGCGCCGTCCACGCATTCCATGCAGGCGGCCGGATCGCATTCGCTGACGCAAGTGCCGTTGTCGCAAACCATGCAAGTGGTGGCGTCGCAGGCCGGGTCGCAGAGGACTTCTTCGATGCAGCTGCCGGCACCGTCACAAATTTGGCCGGCCACGCATGTGCTCACGCAGCTGCCGTCTTCACAAACCATGCAGGCGTCGGCATCGCAGGCAGGATCGCAGGAGGTGTCGGCAACGCAATTGCCGGAGCCGTCGCAAATTTCGCCAAGCACGCATTCGCTTACGCAGCTGCCGTTATCGCAAATCATGCACGCGTCGGCGTCGCAGGCAGGATCGCATACGGGTTCTTCGATGCAGGTGCCGTTGTCGCAGATTTCGCCGGCGGCGCAGGAGCTCACGCATTCGCCAACGTCGGTGTCGCATTCCATGCAGAGGGTCGCGTCGCAAACGGGGTCGCAAGCGATGGGGGCCTGGCAGACGGCCACGCCTGTGTCGATTACGCAGGTGTCCAGGCCGCAGTCGGTGGTTTGTCCCCAGGTGTTGTTGGCGCAGGTCTCGACCCAGTTGGCTTCGCAGCGGGTCGCTCCGTCGTCACAGGTCACGCCGCCCTGGCATTGGGCCACGCCGTTGTCCACCTGGCAGGTTTGGCCCGAGGTGGTACAGTCGGTGGTGACGGTCCAGGTGTTGGCGGCGCAGGTCTGAACCACGTTGCCTTCGCAGCGGGTCTCGCCGTCGGTGCAGGTGGTCTCGGTGATGCAGGTGCCGTTGTCGCAGATTTGATCGGCCGTGCAGGAAGTCACGCAAGTGCCGTCCGTGCAAACCATGCACAGGCTGGCGTCGCAGGCGGGATCGCAGGTGGTGTCGGTGACGCAGGTGCCGTTGTCGCAGGTCTGACCGGCCGTGCAGGAAGACACGCAGCTGCCGTCGGTGCAAACCATGCACAGGTCGGCGTCGCAAGCCGGATCACAGGTGGGGTTGCTCTCGTCATCCCCGCAACCTGCCAGGCCGAAGGCGGCCACCAAAACAAACAACAGACTCCAATAATTCGTACCCTGACGCATGCGCCTCATTGACTTCCTCCTTGGTTGGTAACGCTGATGGGCCAATCTACGGCATGTAGGGGCTTGTGGTCAAGGGGGGGGCAAGTTGCGGGGGTGGACGGCGCATAGGGGCGAACGGCGTGGGGGGGCGAACGGCGAGGGGGGCGAACGGCGTGGGGGAACCGCGTGGGTGAACGGCGCGGGGGGCGAACGGCGTGGGGGAACCGCGTGGGTGAACGGCGCGG